>NZ_RWIO01000044.1:0-188025 GCF_009764655.1 Pseudomonas sp. PB105 | reverse complement strand
TCAGCGCTGCCAGCATACCCAGTGATGCTGATCTGCTGGTGCCCAAGAGCCTGATTGACGGCTTGCCGCCAGACAAAAAAATCGTCGTCAGCGCAACGCCAGACCGAAGCGCCTGCAACTGGTATCGACTTGATGGACTATTCCACGACGCAAACGGTGCATTACTCGATGGTTGGGTGCGTGAAGAAGTGGGTGTCACGCCGTGGTTCAGTCCGTGGTCATGGGAGGGTTACGACGTCGTCTTCAACTATGACTCGCCTCGGCAAACCCTGGCATCCTTTTTTCGAGCGGTGGGTCGTTTCAGTCAGCAGCAACTCGAACGCTACAGTAACTTGGCCGATAAGTCGGATAACGGGCGTATGAAAAATCGCCTTTACGACATCATCGATCGAGACCGTGATGGAGTGGTGACGGCTGAAGAGTTACAGGCAGCGATTGCTCTACCGGCGCACGCGCAGTCGCTGTCGCAACTGATCATCCACTACGAAAGCGAGTGGCGCCACGAACCCCATAAGTGGGACGCACTGGACGATGTAGTGGGGCATAGCGGCTCGACTCCACTTTTAAACTGGGTGGCGGAAAAGGAGCGGATCAGGGAGATCAGTTGGTGGAATGAGGTGGCGCAGGGAGTTGGATTGCCGGTGGATGGGCAGGTTTATCACTTGCATCCGGTGGGGTTGGTGGGACAGTTTCTCACGAGGAATGGGTGCGCTTGTGGCTGTTGCTTAGAGATTAAGTTTTCTAGATACAGGTGGGTTAGAAAGAGGAGAGGATATCCTGATGAGACGTATTATGGGCCCGTATACCATGGAACCAAGAAATTAAATAAATTTGCAGGTTGGGAGGACTTGATCAGTAAGGGAAAAGCAACGGCGGATGAAAAGGCCATTGTAATTGCGATGTCATCGAATGAAGGGGCTATGGATGCAATTCAAGCTTGGGATTGGCAAACATTTAGTGCTGGTGCGATGCAGAAAACTGTCACTCCTGAAGGTTACGGAGAGTTACCCAAGCAGATAAGTGAATTTCAAGCAGGTAACCCGGATTTATTTGAAGAGATCTTTGCACGGTGTGGTTGGTCCATCAGGCAAGAGGCTAATGGGAAAAGAATTTATTACTCGTCCAGAGACACGGGGAATGAATATATAACTGGAAAGGCATTGTACGACTTTATAAAAAAAGACTTTGGTCAAAATGACTCTGAGTTCCCAAAAACGTCAGAAGCTCTGGCTTCGATTGCGAGTGCGATGCTTCATGACGAGTTCCAGAAGAAACAAGTGGTTGATTTTATTGCTCGAATGAGGGTGGCTCTCTCGAAGTTACCTCTTGATTACGTTAATCCCGCAAGTGACTTCTTCCAGTCAAGACTCGGACGTGCTCTGGTTCTTGATCACGATGTGAACGCGCCCGGCAACGTGCCGCGTAGCCTCAAAAGTGCGATTGACATATTGCTTAGTCGCCACCCTGGGTTGAGCTCAGACCCTAGTCAGTGGGGAGAGAATAGCCAGCAATACGAAAAAGAGTTAATAGAGATTTATGGCCCCTCTCGTAGCATGAATTCGCCAAGCGAGCGCTACGTGCATCTTCGAAGTTTGTTATGAGGGGTGCTGTGATGAGAAGTTATATTTTGTTTGCTTTGGCTGCTTTAACTTCCTCAGGGTTAATGGCAAAAGATCTTCAGGGTGTATTCGGCTCGCTGGTTTATTCGGATGATGGGTTGGGGTCTTTAGTGTATAAGTCGAGCGCAGGAGATGTTTTTGAAATATTTGATGAGGGGTTGAGTTTTAATTACGATGGCCGATATGGCTCTGGAGATCTATCGCCTGATAAATCCTTTTCAATAGTTAATTTTTCTGAAGTGGGTGTAGGTGAGGATGGTTTCAGTAAGAAGTATCTTTGTGCGTTTGTAAGAATGTCTGATGGTTGTGTTGTTGATGTGTCTGTCGGCGAGCAGTGTGGAGGAAGTTGGGGTGGCGCTAGTCAATGGAATAGTTCACTAAGTAATGGATATGATTTACTTAAGGATGCGCCAACGATCGATAAGGTCTACAACGACTATGCTTCCGGACGGAAAGATCTGATACAGGTTTCCTCGCCTAGAGTCCTTGCATATTTTTTAGAGGGGACAGCTTTTGACAATATTCTGGCTTGTGATCCACCCCATGATATAAATAAAGAGACATATCTTGATATGTTGGAGCTATTGGCGCGTGACGGCGATACCATCAATTTTTCCAAGTTGAAAACTGCGATGAATAAAGCAGGTATGCTGCCTAAAAATACAGCATTATCTACTAGGGTGGATATAAGCGGTTGGACTCAAAAGTCAATTGTTTCAGAAAGGGCTTACTTGTACGTGTCACCTTCTTCGCTAGGGGTTACCAAGGCTTATCTGATTCGTGGTGATGTAGTTGCTATTTATTTAAAGTCGATAAATTCTTTTGTTGAAGTTCGCTATCAGCAAAAAGGAGGACGCCTGATCGAGAAGTGGATGCGATGTCAGGATGTTGATTTTTGTGAGCCGAAAGAGAACTTAGAAGTGCAATAGCTTCCATAAAGGAAAGGGGTTAATTCAGCTCGCATGGAAAAATAGTTATGCAGCCTATGCCGATTATAGGAGGTTTGGTGGTCAGGCCACCACGACTGCGACCTAGAGCGTGATCGGCAGGTTCATCGGCCCCCTTTTATGAAAATTTCGACAGCCACGCAATTCCCCACTGAAAAAAAAACCATCAACCCGTAATCTAAACGCCTTCACCATCCTGTCCGGATCGTTAATGTCTTCTGCCGCCGATGGCCTGCCCCTCAATAAACGCCTGCCGGCCGTAATCGCGATCTCCTTGGGGATCGGCATGGCGACCCTGGACACGGCCATCGTCAACACGGCATTGCCTACCCTGGCCGAGGGGATCGGCACCGATTCGGCCTCGGTGATCTGGGTGGTCAATGCCTACCAGTTGGCGATTATTGCGACGGTGCTGCCGTTTGCGTCGCTGAGCGACGTGCTTGGGCATCGCCGCGTGTACCTGGGCGGGTTGCTGCTGTTTATCGTCTCGTCGCTGTTTTGCGGGTTGGCCGGTTCGTTGGAAACCCTCACCGCGGCGCGGGTGGTGCAAGGGTTGGGGGCAGCGGCGATCATGAGCGTGAACACGGCGTTGCTGCGGCACATCTACCCGTCGAAAATGCTCGGGCGCGGCCTCGGTTACAACTCGTTGGTGGTGGGGTTGGCGTTTACCTTGGGGCCGACTGCCGCGTCGGCGATCCTGTCGGTGGCGACGTGGCATTGGCTGTACTTGATCAATGTGCCGCTGGGGTTGTTGGCCCTGGCACTTGGCGTGCGTTCATTGCCGACGCTGCCCATGACCGGGCACGCGTTCGACCGACTGGCGGCCGTGTTATGTGCAGGTTTGTTCGCTTTGTTGGTGTTGGGCCTGGGCACGGCGGTGCACGGTGCTCAAGCCGCACTGACCTTGGGCTTGATTGCCGTGGCGCTGCTGTGCGGCGGGTTATTGCTGCGTCGCCAGGCCGGTCATCCGGCGCCGATGCTGGCCCTGGATCTGTTCAAGCGGCCGGTGTTTGCCTTGTCTTCTGTCACCGCGATCTGCGCCTTCAGTGCCCAGGGCCTGGCCTTTGTGTCGCTGCCGTTTCTGCTGCAGGCAGTACTCGGCCATAGCCAGGTGGAAACCGGTTTCCTGATGACGCCGTGGCCGGCCGTGGTGGCGGTAATGGCGCTGGTTGCCGGGCGCCTCGCCGACCGTGTGTCCCTGGGCCTGCTGTGCGGCATCGGCCTGTTGATGTTGAGCTTGGGGATGGCCGCGTTGGCGACCTTGGGCAGCGGCGCGTCGGCCTTCGATATCGGTTGGCGCATGGCGTTATGCGGTGCCGGGTTTGGCTTTTTCCAATCGCCCAATCTCAAGGCCTTGATGACCAGTGCGCCGCTGGCGCGCAGTGGCGGGGCCAGCGGCATCGTGGCTATTTCACGCTTGCTGGGGCAGACGCTGGGCGCGTCGCTGGTGGCGTTGTGTTTCCATCTGTCACAGGCCGGCGGTCCGCACGCGGCGTTGTGGCTGGGCTGTGCCTTTGCGCTGGTAGGCAGCGTGGCCAGTGGTTTGCGTTTGCTGCCTTATGGGAAAAAGACGTAACGGGGCGTTGTAAAACGCGGTTCACAGAGGCTACCTTGGCGAGCTGAATATTTCGGGATGTTTCAGGTTTATGTCCAGCCAGGCTCAACGCACCGCCGACACCACCTCCCGCCGCGCCGCGTTGACCCTGGCGTTGTGCCTGCCCAGCGACGTGTTGCTCTACCTGTTGCTGCCCATGGAATCCCAGGCCTTCGGCATCACCCTGGCCCAAGCCGGCGTGTTGCTGGCGGCCAACCGTCTGGTGCGGATTTTCGGCTACCGGCATGTGCTGAATTTCTATGCGCGCAACGGTGATCGCCTGACCTGCATGATCGCCGCCGGTGCCGCTACGCTGTGTGCCTTGGGCAACTCGGTGCTGTCCGGCTTCGCTGCGTTGCTCGGACTGCGGTTGGTGTGGGGCTTGTGTTTTGCCGCGTTGAACCTGTCGACCCAAGTATTGGCCACCGCTGAGCCGGAGGGCGCCGCACGTCGCGCCGGGCGTTCGAGGGCCTTGATCGCCTGGGGGCCAATGCTGGCGTTGCCGCTCGGTGGGTGGCTGACGCTGTGGGCCGGGCCGCGCCCGATCTTTGTGATACTCGCCGGTTGCTGCCTGGCAGGCCTGTGGATGGCGCGTGGTTTGCCCAGCGCCGGGCATGATTTGCACAGCACACCGGGACGGCGCTTCAAGTGGCCGGACAGTGTGGCGCTGTGGTCGTTTATCGAGGGCGTGGCGCTGGATGGGCTGTTTATCTTTGGCCTGTCGATCCAGGCCCAGAAAATCCTCGGCGGTGACGCGGTGTTGATTGCTGGCGGCTTGCTGGCCCTGCGCTATGTCTCGGAGATGCTTCTGAGCCCCCTGGGCGGTCGTGCGGCGCAGCGGTTCGGCGCCACCTCGATGTTGCTGCTGTTTTCGTTTCTGAGTGCCTTGGCCTTGAGCGCTTTCGGCAGTTACTGGGTGATTATCGGTGCGGCGGCGGTGCTGGTGCTGCGTGCGTTGCAACTGCCCTTGGTGACCACCTTGGTCGCCGAGCGCAACCCCGGTTCGATGCGGGTCTCGGCGCTGGCGTCGAATGCGGTCTGGCGCGACATCGGTGCGGGCCTGGGGCCGCTGCTGGCGGGTTTGCTTTTGCCGGTGGCCTCGGCGCCGCTGGTATTTGGCGTGGCCGGGGCGGCGATTGCGGTGAGTGCGCTGTTCTGCTGGCGAGGTAGATGACTCAAGTGTTTTTGAAACCGTCCAGCCACGCCGGGTCGAAACGGGTCTGTTCGGTGTCGATTCCCAGCGCTCGCATCTTGGCTTGATGTGCATCCATTTCGCCGACCAGTTGCGCCTGGGCGCTCGAGTTGGCGTCCAGGGTATGCATCTGCGTCAGCCCCAGGTGGTAGAAACGCAGCACTTTCATGGCCGTCGGATCATTGGCCTGCACGTGTTCGGTCACCTTGTGCATTGCATTGGTCACGCGCATCAGGTTGCGCTTGAGCTGCCAGCCATACACCGCCGCAGCCAACCAGGACTGGGTCCAGAACGGGCCACGCACCAGGGCGACGGTGATCAGCACGCCAGCGAACACACCGCCGACATTGAAGCGAAAGTTATCGCCGCCGGCCTCGCCGAACAGCATCACTGCCAGGCTCGACAGCACCATGGCCAGGGTCAGGAACACCGCGGCCACAATCAGCGTGCTGCGGCGGGTCTGTTGGCGGTAGACAGCGGGGTCGCAGGGTTTGAGCTCGAACATCCGGGTCAGGTCTCCAGGGCGGGAAGGGTGGGGCATCTTCTCATGGTCAGCGGTCAGCGGTGGGGCAATCAAGTTGAACCATGATCTGTGGCAGTTTCTCTAAATCGGTGAAGTCCCTCTGAGGTGAACGACCATGCCCGAATACAAGCAACCACCGCCCGGTACACCCGACCCTGACCGCACACCCGGTGAAGAAGAGCGCGACAACGATGCCTTGCGCCCCAATGATCCGAAAGAGCGTGACGATCATGATGATGTGGAGCGCGTCGAAGAAGACCTGGAAAACCTCCACGACAAAGCTCGCCCGCTATAACAGGAGACCATGATGAACAAGCACTCGGATGGGCCCCCCTCCAACGAACACGCCAGCGGTAAGGATGAGCTGGGATTTGATCCAGACTCGCCGGATGTGGCTGACCCGCAGGTCGATCCGGTAGGTCCGGCCATCGCCCCGCTGGATAAAAAGGACAAGGACGAAGCGAAAAAAAAGCCGCCCTACGATCCGTTGGGCGACTTGAAGAAATAACAGCGTTATCGGTAATCAGGCCCCGCCATCGAGCGGGGCCTTCGTTTATTTGGGTGGTGTCCAGCTGACATCAGTGATGCCGTACTTTTCAGCCCAGGGCCGGGTGGTTTTTTTCACCTGCTCGTGGCCAACGCGGCCGATACGGCTGACATGGGCAATGTCAGCATCGACCGCAGCCCAGTGCCAGGCTTCGGCGTTGTTCATCACCCCGGCGCGTACGACAAAGGACTTCGCTTGACCGTGCAGTTGGTAGTGGATGGTGTAGATTTTTGCGGTACTCATGTTGCCTCCCTGTCTTGTTATAAATGGAGGCTGAAGCGTTCAGAAAGGTTCATTCAAAATGACAACCTGCACACCGGCGCGGCATAGTGGCGCACTCTTCGTGTGCCCAAGGACTGTGCCATGCTCCGCCTGAACCATAGCCATCTGTACCTGCAACGCCTGGGTTACGATTCGCCGCCGCCGCCCACCCTGCAAACCCTGCAGGATCTGCAACTGCGCCATGTGTGCACCTTCGCGTTTGAAAGCCTGTCGACCCTGCTGCACTTGCCGGTGCCGATAGACTTGCCGAGTGTCGAGCACAAAGTCCTGTTCGATGGGCGCGGCGGGTATTGCTATGAACTGAACCAGATGTTCCTGGCGCTGTTGCAGGAACTGGGCTTTGACGCGCGCGGCATTACCGGGCGGGTGGTTATGGGCGGGCCGCCGCAGGCGCGCACCGCACGCACCCACCGCCTGAGCCTGGTCACCCTGGACGGCGTGCGCTACATCACCGACGTCGGCTTTGGCGGCATGGTGCCCAGCAGCCCGTTGCTGTTGGACACGCAAGCCGTGCAGGCCACGGCCCATGAGCCGTATCGCCTGACACTCAATGAGCAGGAGGGCAGCTACACCTTATGGGCCCAGGTTGCAGGGGAGTGGCGTGGCTTGTATGTGTTCGACCTGCAAGTGCAGGCGGTCATCGATTACGAAATCGGCAACTGGTACGTCTCGACCCATCCGGGTTCGCCGTTCCTGGGCCAATTGAAAGTCGCACGGCTGGCAGCGGGCGAACGCCACACCTTGAACAACGCCCACTATGCGATTCACTACCTGGATCGACCGAGTGCCAAGCGCGTGATCCGCAGCAGCGAGGAGCTCCTGGACGTGCTGGGCACTGCCTTCGGGATTCGCGTGCCGGTTCACCCTCAGCTTGATTCAACCCTTGATGGCTTGGTAACGGCTGCACGCCAGGAGTCTTGACCTAGAGCCATCGCTGAACCGTTTTACCTCCAGGTGGGGGCAAATTTTTTCGAACCTTTTCTGCCAATTCGGGCTCAAAGCGCTGCCTGAATAATTTGCCCACCAGACAAGGAGATGTAAACGATGTCCAAACTATTCGGAAACTTCCTCAAAAATTCCTCACTGCTGGCGCTGGTCGCCGCTCCAGCCGTGGCGTTCGCCGCACCGTCCACTGACCCGATTTCCACCTTCGGGCTCCTGGGTAGCTACAACGACTTCAAGCTTGAGGGCGGTAGCCAAAGTGATAAAGACCACATGCCGGAAGCGGGCCTGTTCTACAACTTCGGCAACAAGCTCACGGCCGAATCGGGCTTTATTTACCAGGCCGGTATCGAAGCCAAGTACGGCAAGAAGAGCGACAACAAACTCAAGGAAGGCCAGGCTGACCTCGACCTCGGCTGGCGTGCCGCGCTGGATGCACGCAACTTTGTCGACGTGATCGTGGGCGGCGGCTACAGCTGGACCCGTTACGAGTTGGACTCCAACGACAACGACCTGGAGCTCACCAACAAATCGCCATTCGCCAAGGCCGCCCTGGGTTACAACCATCAGTTCGACGACATGACCCTGCGCGTCGAAGCCGGTGCCCGCCGGACCCTCGATGGCCGCACCCGGATCAAGGTCGACGGCTTTGGCAGCGACACTGTGGACCTCAAGGACCGCACCAACCCGTATGCCGAAGTCAGCCTGCTGATGAACCAGAAGGGCGATCTGCCAGTGATGGCCGGGCTGTATTACACGCGCACCGAGTACAAGCTGGATGCCGACTCGGAAGTTGCCGATAATACCCGGCTCAAGCGTGATGAGTATGGCGTCAAGGTAGGTATTGCGTTCTAAGGTAGTGCGTTTGAAAAAAAACGCCCCGATGTGATTCGGGGCGTTTTTTTTTGCCTAGGCGGTATCAGCTCAAGGCCGCCAGTTGCGCTACGGTTTCCGGGAAGCGCGCTACCAGGCGGATCAAGGTGGTGGCCTGGGCGTTGGGCTTGGCCCGCCCTTGTTCCCAGTTTTCCAGCGTACGGGTATTGGTGCGCAGGTACAGGGCGAACACCGACCGTGAAAGGTTCAGTTGCTGGCGCACGGCGATGACTTCTTCGGCGGTCAGCGGCGCCAGTTTGTTGAGATGGACCTTGTGGGTACGCAGGGTGACTTTGCCCTGGCGTTCGTCCGCAAGCGCGTCGAAGCCTTCGACCAGTTCGGAAAAGATTTCACGTTTCATGATGTGTTCTCGCTTTGATTTCCCTGTCCAGCATCTGTTTTAGGGCTTTCTTGTGTTGTGGTGTCAGGTCGTCCTGTTCGTGTTTGCCGTACAGCGTGAATAACCAGAACTGCGTACCTCCCGACCACCAGTAGTAGATGACCCGCAGGCCACCGCGCCTGCCTTTGTTTCGCCGCTCATCAACGAAGCGGACCTTTCGCAGCCCACCTGTTCCTTCAATCACGTCGCCCGCTTGTGGATTCTTCATTAACTCCTGTTGAAAACCGTGGAAAAGCTCGTCGCTTAGATAGTCCTTGCGATGACGCTCGAAGGCTGGCAGTTCGATAAATAGAGCATCCATGTTCTGTACGTAGCCTGCGTATAGTTTGGTAGCCCACTCGCTATGGGTCAAGTGACCCTGTTGTGGGAGTTTTCCTAAAACGCGACCACCATACGATTGCTTTTTATGGAGGGATGCCAGACGAGGAACTGGATAAGGAAGGAAATTTCTGTGAGTGGAGGAGGGTAAAGAACGCGTTTCCCGGAATGCAAAAACGGCGCCCGAAGGCGCCGTTTTGTTTACTGCATCAGCTATTCGATCAAACACCCAGTACCGCGTGCTGCACCAGGGTGAGCAGCGGTTGTGGGTACACGCCCAGGAAGAACGCGAGCAGGGCGATGGCCAGCAGCATCACGCCGCCTGCCTTCTGTTCCCAATGCAACTCGGCATCCACACGACGCAGGTTGGGCTCGATCAGGTAGAGAGTGACCATCACGCGCAGGTAGTAGAACACGCCGATGGCGCTACCCAGGACCAGGGATGCAACCAACCACCACTCGTGGGCTTCAACACCGGTGGCGACGATGTAGAACTTGCCGATAAAGCCCGCAGTCAGCGGGATCCCGGCCAGGGACAGCATCATCACGGTCAGTACGGCGGTCAGGTACGGACGGCGCCAGAACAGGCCGCGGTATTCGTACAGGGCGTCCGCGTCCCGGCCTTTGTAGGGCGACGACATCAAGGTGATAACGCCGAATGCACCGAGGCTGGTGATCACGTAGGTGACCAGGTACACGCCGATGGCTTCCACGGCCAGGCCTTTGCTCGCCACCAGGGCGATCAGCAGGTAGCCGAAGTGGGCGATGGACGAGTAACCCAGCAGACGCTTGAGGTTGTTCTGGGTCAGGGCCAGCAGGTTACCGAACAGGATCGACGCAATGGCGATCACGGTCAGCACGTTGCTCAGCACGCCGGTGTTGGCGGCAGGCGAGATCTGGAACAGACGCACCATCACCGCAAACACAGCGACCTTGGACGCCGTGGCCAGGAACGCAGCCACCGGCGCCGGGGCGCCTTCGTACACGTCCGGGGTCCACAGGTGGAACGGCACCAGGGAGAGCTTGAACGCCAGGCCGATCAGCATCATCGCCAGGCCCAATTGGGCAATCGGCGCAGGGCTGTTGGTGGCGGCCAGGGCGTGGCCGATCCCGGTGAAGCTCAGGCTACCGGCTTCGGCGTAGAGCAACGCCATACCGAACAACAGGAACGCGGAACCGGCGGCCGACAGCACCATGTACTTGATGCCGGCTTCCAGGGAACGCTTGTTGAAGAAGGCGTAGGCCACCAGACCGTAGGTCGGGATCGACAGCAGTTCCAGGCCGATGAACAGGCCCGCCAGGTGCTGTGCGCTGACCAGCACGATACCGCCGGCCGCAGCCAGCAGGATCAGCAGGTACAGCTCTTCGCGGTTGCCAGGGTAGCCGGTGCCGCCTTCGCCGAGATAGGCGTGGGCGAGGGTGACGCAGGCCAGGGTCGCGACCAGGATCAGCGCGATGTACAGCAGTGCGAAGTCATCGACCATCATCAATGGCGTGACCGCCAGTGGCGCGACCTTGAGGGCCGGGATGATCGACAGCAGGGCCAGGTTCAACCCGGCGCAGGACAGCAGGAACGTTTGCGAATGATTGCGGCGCCAGGCGATTGCCAGCATCACCGCCACAACGGTGAGGCTGGTAATCAGCAGCGGCGCAAGCGCGATAAAGTGTTGGATCGTGAATTCCATAGCGCTCTTACCGGGCCGAAGCGAGTTGAGAGAAGGCGGTGCCGAACCACTGCTGCACGCCATGCATCGTTGCGGCAGAAGTGTCCAGGAACGGTTGCGGGTACACGCCGATGTAGATCAGCAGTACCGCCAGGCCGAGCACCATGATCAGTTCGCGCGCATCCATCCCTTGCAGGACAGTGTCGGACTTGGCCGGGCCGAAGTAGGCGCGGTGGATCATGATCAGCGAGTAGACCGAACCGAATACCAGGCCGGAGGTGGCAATCGCACTGATCCACGGCGTTTGCACGAAGGCACCCATCAGGATCAGGAACTCGCCGATGAAGTTACCGGTACCCGGCAAGCCCAGGGACGCGGCGGCGAAGAACAGGCTGATCGCTGGCAGGTACGCAATGCGCGACCACACGCCACCCATTTCACGCATGTCACGGGTGTGCAGGCGCTCGTACAGCTGACCACTCAGGATAAAGAGTGCAGCGGCCGAAACACCGTGGGCCAGCATCTGGATCACCGCGCCTTGCAGCGCCAGTTGGCTGCCGGAGTAGATGCCGATCAGTACGAAACCCATGTGGGAAACGGACGAGAAGGCAATCAGACGCTTGATGTCGGTTTGCGCGAAGGCCAGGAACGCACCGTAGAATATCCCGATCAGACCCAGGGTCATGGCAATCGGCGCGAATTCGGCCGAGGCATTCGGGAACAACGGCAAGGCGAAACGCAGCAGGCCGTAGGCAGCAGTTTTCAGCAGGATACCGGCCAGGTCCACGGAGCCGGCAGTTGGCGCCTGGGCGTGGGCGTCAGGCAGCCAGGAGTGGAACGGCACCACCGGCAGCTTCACCGCGAACGCGATGAAGAAGCCCAGCATCAGGATGTACTCGGTGGTCAGGGACATCTTGGTTTTCAACAGGTCGGCGTAGTTGAAGGTAATCACGCCCGTGCTGTTGAAGTTGACCAGTACCAGACCCAGGATCGCCACCAACATGATCAGGCCGGAAGCCTGGGTGAAGATGAAGAACTTGGTCGCCGCGTAAATCCGGGTTTTCTTGCCGTCCGAAGAACTGTGACCCCAGAGCGCGATGAGGAAGTACATCGGCACCAGCATCATTTCCCAGAAGAAGAAGAACATGAACAGGTCCAGCGCCAGGAACACGCCGACAACGCCGCCCAGGATCCACATCAGGTTCAGGTGGAAGAAGCCCACGTGACGCTGGATCTCTTTCCAGGAGCAGAGTACCGAGAGGATACCCAGCAGGCCGGTCAGCAGGATCATCAACAGCGACAGGCCGTCGAGGGCCAGGTGCACGTTGATGCCGAAGCGCTGGATCCACACGTGCTTGAATTCAAGCGCGAAAGTTGGATCGACACCCGGTGCCGGAGCAAATGAATAGTCACCGTGGGCCCACAGCCAGAGGCCGAGCGCGAGTTCCAGGGACATGGTCAGCAACGCGATCCAGCGGGGGAGGGTGGCGCCGAAGCGTTCACCCATCCAGCAGAGCAGGCCGCCGATAAAGGGGATCAGGATTAGCCAGGGCAGAATCATGACAGGCTCGTTTCCTTTCGCAGGTTTGCAAAGTTCGCAATGTACGCAATGTGCATGGACATAGTCAGACCGCCACGACAACGATGGCGCCGATCACCAGCACGGCACCGACCGCCATGGACGCGGCGTACCAGCGCAGTTGGCCGGTCTCGCTGCGGCTCAGGGCGGTGTGGCCGGCCTTGGCGGCGCGCGGGATCAGACCGATAGTCTGGTCGAGCGGGTCTTTGCGCAGTACATGGCTGATGGCCAGGTAAGGCTTGACGAACAGTTTGTCGTAGATCCAGTCGAAGCCCCAGGCAGCGAACCACCAGGCCGACAGGAAGCGGCCGATGCCGCTGTTGGCCACGGCGGTCACGAAGCGACGCTTGCCGAGGAACAACAGGGCGGCCAGCAGGATACCCGCGATGGCGATGGCACCCGAGGCGATTTCCAGGCTGTGCTTGGCGGCGCCACCGGCATGGCCGGCGCTTTCCGGCAGTACACCGGCCAATGGCGGCGCGATCAGGGCGCCGATGAAGGTCGACAGCACGATCAGTACCGACAGTGGCAACCAGTGGGAGATGCCGTGGCCTGCGTGCGCTTCGGTCTTGGCTTCACCGTGGAACGTGATGAAGATCAGGCGGAACGTGTACAGCGAGGTCATGAACGCACCCACCAGGCCTGCGTACAGCAGGTTCTGGTTACCGCTGGCAAAGGCTTCCCAGAGGATTTCGTCCTTCGAATAGAAACCGGCGGTCACAAGCGGCAGGGCGGCCAGGGCGGCACCACCGACGATGAAGCTGGCGTAGGCCAACGGCAGTTTCTTCCACAGGCCGCCCATCTTGAAGATGTTCTGCTCGTGGTGGCAGGCCACGATGACCGCACCGGAGGCCAGGAACAGCAGGGCCTTGAAGAAGGCGTGGGTCATCAGGTGGAAGATCGCCGCGTCCCAGGCGCCGACGCCCAGGGCCAGGAACATGTAGCCGATCTGGCTCATGGTCGAGTAGGCGAGGATACGCTTGATGTCGGTCTGCACCAGCGCGGCAAAGCCGGCCAGTACCAGGGTCACGCCGCCGACTACGCCCACCAGGTGCAGGATGTCCGGCGCCAGGGTGAACAGGCCGTGGGTACGGGCGATCAGGTAGACACCGGCGGTTACCATGGTTGCCGCGTGGATCAGTGCGGAAACAGGGGTAGGACCGGCCATCGCATCCGCCAGCCAGGTTTGCAGTGGCAGTTGCGCGGATTTGCCGACAGCGCCGCCCAGCAGCATCAGGGTCGCCAGGGTGATCCAGAAGTCGCCGACCTGGAATTTCTGCGGCGCCAGCACCAGCAGTTCCTGGATGTTCAGCGTGCCCACCTGTTGGAACAGGATGAACAGGCCGATGGCCATGAACACGTCGCCGATCCGGGTAACGATGAATGCCTTGAGTGCCGCGTTACCGTTGTTGCGGTTGCTGTAGTAGAAACCGATCAACAGGTAGGAGCACAGGCCCACGCCTTCCCAGCCGAAGTACAGGAACAACAGGTTATCGCCGAGCACCAGGAACAGCATGCTGGCGATAAACAGGTTGGTGTACGAGAAGAAGCGCGAGTAGCCCGCTTCGCCGCGCATGTACCAGGACGCGAACAGGTGGATCAGGAAGCCGACACCCACCACCACGCCGAGCATGGTGATCGACAGTCCGTCGACGTAGAGGGCGAAATTGGGCTTGAAGCCCTCCACCGACATCCACTGCCAAAGCACCAGGGTGTAATGACCGCCTTCCGGTGGCGCGACGTTGAATTGCCAGATCACGTAGGCGGTCACGATGGCCGACAGGCCAATGGAACCCACGCCGATCAAGGCCGAGAGGTTTTCCGACCAGCGTCCACGGGAGAACGACAGCAGCAGGAAACCGATCAGGGGAAATACGAAAGTCAGAAAGATCATGTTCATCCGCGCATCTCACTGGCAGCGTCGATATCAAGCGTGTGGAAGCGACGATACAGTTGCAGCAGGATCGCGAGGCCAATACTGGCTTCGGCGGCTGCCAGGCTGATCACCAGGATGAACATGACTTGTCCATCCGGCTGGCCCCAACGTGCGCCCGCCACGATAAATGCCAGTGCAGCGGCGTTCATCATGATTTCCAGGCTCATCAACACGAACAGAATGTTACGGCGAACCATCAGGCCGACCAGGCCAAGGCAGAACAGGATGCCGGCGACCGCCAGACCATGCTCCAAAGGGATAGCAGGCATCGTCATTGCTCCTTGGCTTCGTTGCGGCCCAAGTGGAAGGCGGTGATGGCTGCCGCGAGCAGCAGCATCGAAGCCAGTTCGACCACCAGCAGGTACGGGCCGAACAGGCTGATGCCCACGGCTTTCGCGTCTACGGTGGTGTGGCCGATGGCCTGGCCGCTCTGGTGCGCGAACAGCACATACAGCAGTTCACCCAGCAGCAGGGCTGCGAGGACAACCGGGCCGAGCCAGATGCCGGGCTTGAGCCAGACACGTTCCTGGGCGACCGAAGCCGGCCCCAGGTTGAGCATCATCACCACAAACACGAACAGCACCATGATGGCGCCGGCGTAGGCGATCACTTCCAGGACACCGGCGAACGGTGCGCCGAGGCTGAAGAAGGTCATGGCCACGGCGATCAGCGAAATGATCAGGTAGAGCAGGGCGTGCACGGGGTTGGTGTTGGTGATCACGCGAAGCGTGGACACCACTGCAATACCCGACGCGAAATAGAAAGCGAATTCCATCTTTCTTCCTTAAGGCAGCAAGCTCTTCACGTTGATCGGCTCGGCTTCGTTTTGTGCGGCGCCTTTCGGCTTCCCGGCAACGGCCATACCTGCAACACGATAGAAGTTGTAATCAGGGTTTTTACCGGGACCAGAGATCAGCAGATCTTCTTTCTCGTACACCAGGTCCTGACGTTTGAACTCGGCCATCTCGAAATCCGGGGTCAGCTGGATCGCGGTGGTCGGGCAAGCTTCCTCGCAGAGGCCGCAGAAAATGCAGCGCGAGAAGTTGATGCGGAAGAAGTCCGGGTACCAGCGACCGTCTTCGGTTTCAGCTTTCTGCAGGGAGATGCAACCCACCGGGCACGCCACGGCGCACAGGTTGCAGGCTACGCAACGCTCTTCGCCGTCGGGGTCGCGGGTCAGTACGATGCGGCCGCGATAGCGCGGCGGCAGGTACACCGCTTCTTCGGGGTATTGCAGGGTGTCGCGTTTGCGAAAGCCGTGACCGAACACCATCACCAGGCTTCGCAACTGGGTACCGGTACCCTTAACGATGTCGCCAATATATTTGAACATGGGTCAAATCCTCACTGAACCGCGCCGGCGGGCGTGTTCAACAACACGACGGCAGCCGTCACCAGCAAATTGATCAGGGTCAGCGGCAGGCAGAATCTCCAGCTGAAATCCATCACCTGGTCATAGCGCGGGCGCGGAATCGAGGCGCGCAGCAGGATGAACAGCATGATGAAGAACGCGGTCTTCAGGAAGAACCAGAAGAAGGCCAACTGCGGCAGGATGCCAAACGGACCGTGCCAGCCGCCGAAGAACAGCGTGACCAGCAGGGCCGAGATCAAGATGATGCCGATGTACTCACCAACGAAGAACATGCCCCATTTCATACCGGCATATTCAATGTGGTAACCGTCGGCCAGTTCCTGTTCCGCTTCCGGCTGGTCGAACGGGTGACGGTGAGTCACGGCCACGCCAGCGATGAAGAAGGTGCAGAAGCCGAAGAACTGCGGAATGATGAACCACAGGTTCTGCGCCTGGTACTCGACGATGTCGCGCATGTTGAACGAGCCAACCTGCACCACGATGCCCATCAGTGCCAACCCCATGAACACTTCATAGGATACGGTTTGCGCCGAAGCACGCAAGCTGCCCAGCAGGGCGAACTTGTTGTTGCTCGACCAACCGGCGAACAGCACCGCGTAGACCGACAGGCCGGCCATGGCGAAGAAGAACAGCAAGCCGATGTTCAGGTCCGCCACGCCCCAGGTCGGGGTGATCGGGATGATCGCGAAGGCGATCAGCAAGGCGCTCATGGCCACGACCGGTGCCAGGGTGAAGATCACCTTGTCGGCAAACGGCGGGGTCCAGTCTTCCTTGAAGAACATTTTCAGCATGTCGGCGGCAATCTGGAACATGCCGAATGGGCCAACGCGGTTCGGACCGTAACGGTCCTGCCACCAGCCCAGCAGGCGACGTTCGACGAAGCTGAGCAGGGCGCCCGCCACGACCACGGCCAACAGGATCACGATGGCCTTGACCACCGAAATGATCACGTCAATTACTTCCGGCGTGAACCAAGTCATTGCGCTGCCTCCTGCAGACCGTCAACGGTTTTGCCGAAGATCGCAGGCGGAATGCCGGCGAGGCCTTTAGGCAGTGCAACCAGGCCAGCCCCCAACTCCTCATTGATGCGCAGCGGCAGACGCAGGGTCTGGCCGGCCACGGTCACGCTGAGCAGGGCGCCGTCGTTGACGCCGAGGCGGTCGGCTTCGGACTTGGCCACCGAGACGTAGGCTTGCGGGATGCGGCTTTGCACCGGCGCGGCCTTGGAAGAGTTCTCTTCGCTGCCGAACAGGTGGAAGAACGGCACAACCTGCCAGGTGCCCTGGGCCGGGTTGAACGGACGCGGTACGCCAGCGAACCAATTCAGCGAATCACCGGTGCTTTCGATCAGGCGGGTGCCCGGGTCGCCAGCGCGGATGTGACCACCGACTTCGTCCTGGAACTTGTTCCAGGCTTGCGGCGAGTTCCAGCCCGGCGACCAGGCGAACGGCACCTGTTGACGGGGCTCGACCGAACCCGAGTAACCTTCCATGGAGAAGGCGAACGCGGTGTCGTTGTCTTGCGGCGTACGCGGTTCGTGCACGCTGATGTCGGCGCGCATGGCGGTACGACCGGAATAACGCAGCGGTTCACGAGCGAGTTTCATGCCCTTGATGCGGAACGCGGCGGACGGCGCAGCGTCGACAATCCGTGCCAACTGCGGTGCGCTGGAAGCGACGGCGGCGGTCACGTGGTCGAGCTGGGTCCAGTCGATCGGCTGGTTCAGCAGGGTCGCGCGAAGGGCATGCAGCCAGCGCCAGCCTTCGTGAACCAGGATGCTGGCGTCCATGTATTTCGGATCGAACACCTGGAAGAAGCGCTGGGCACGGCCTTCCTGGCTGACCAGGGTGCCGTCGCCTTCGGCGAAGCTCGCCGCTGGCAGTACCAACTGAGCGCGGTCGCTGGTGGCGGTCTTCTGGTGGTCGGCCACGATCAGCACTTTGGCGGCGTTCAGCGCAGCGTCAACCTTGGCGGCATCGGTGCGGGTATACAGGTCGTTTTCCAGCACCACGATCGCATCGGCAGTGCCGTCGATCACGGCTTGCAGGCCGGCGTCCAGGGACTCACCACCGAGCATGGCCAGGCCGAGGCTGTTGGCTTCCGGCACCACCAGGCTGATGGAACCGTTCTTGTCGCGCAGCTTCAAGGCCTTGGCGATGTTGGCAGCGGCTTCGATCAGCGCCTTGGAACCCAACGAGGTGCCGGCAATGATCAACGGGCGCTTGGCGGCGAGCAGGGCGTCGGCGATGCGCTGGGCCAGTTCAACGGCTTCAGCGTCCAGTCCTTCGACGGCAGGCGCGCTGGCGTCGAGGGCGTGGGCGACGGCGAAGCCGATACGGGCCAGGTCGTCGGGCGCTGCGTGGACGCATTCTTCGGCGATGTCGTCGAGCTTGGTTTCAGCGATGCTGGCGATAAACAGCGGGTTCAGCGCGTGCTGGCCGATGTTTTTCACGGCGGCGTCGAGCCACGGCTGTACGCGCATGGCGTCGGCCATCTCTTCGGCCTTGCCCTTGACCGACTGACGCAGGGACAGGGCCACGCGGGCGGCGGTCTGGGTCAGGTCTTCACCGAGCACGAAGATCGCATCGTGGTCTTCGATGTCACGCATGTTTGGCACAGGCAGCGGGCTGTCGTTCAGCACTTGCAGGACCAGGCGGATGCGTTCCAGCTCACCGGCTTCGATGCCGCTGTAGAAGTGCTCGGCACCCACCAGTTCGCGCAACGCGTAGTTGCTTTCGAGGCTGGCGCGGGGCGAACCGATACCGACGATATTGCGGCCGCGCAGCAGGTCGGCGGCTTTATCCAGCGCCTCGTCCAGGCTCAGCTTGGCGCCATCGGCCAGCAGCGGTTGGCGCGGGCGATCCTTGCGGTTGACGTAGCCATAGCCGAAACGGCCACGGTCGCACAGGAAGTACTGGTTGACCGAACCGTTGAAGCGGTTTTCGATGCGACGCAGTTCACCGTAACGCTCGCCGGGCGAGATGTTGCAACCGCTGGAGCAGCCATGGCAGATGCTCGGCGCGAATTGCATGTCCCACTTGCGGTTGTAGCGCTCGGAGTGGGTCTTGTCGGTGAACACACCGGTCGGGCAGACCTCGGTGAGGTTGCCGGAGAACTCGCTTTCGAGCACGCCGTCTTCAACGCGACCGAAGTACACGTTGTCGTGGGCGCCGAAGACGCCCAGGTCGGTGCCGCCTGCGTAGTCTTTATAGAAACGCACGCAGCGGTAGCAGGCGATGCAGCGGTTCATTTCGTGGGAAATGAACGGGCCGAGGTCCTGGTTCTGGTGGGTACGCTTGGTGAAGCGATAACGGCGCTCGTTGTGGCCGGTCATCACCGTCATGTCTTGCAGGTGGCAGTGACCGCCTTCCTCACAGACTGGGCAGTCGTGGGGGTGGTTGGTCATCAGCCACTCGACGACACTGGCGCGGAACGCCTTGGATTCTTCATCTTCGATGGAGATCCAGGTGTTGTCGGTGGCTGGGGTCATGCAGGACATGACGATGCGACCACGGGTGTCGTTCTCGTCGGTGTATTGCTTGACCGCACACTGGCGACAGGCACCGACGCTACCAAGCGCGGGGTGCCAGCAGAAATACGGGATGTCGAGGCCTAGTGAGAGACATGCCTGTAACAGGTTGTCTGCCCCATCGACTTCGAGCGCTTTGCCGTCTACGTGGATAGTGGCCATGGTTCAAAGTTCTTCGTTGGCCCGTTGTCAGCGGGCGTGGCTAATGGAATCTTGTTATTCATATGCATCTACACAGCCTTCAAGGCGTCAGCACATGAGAAGGCGAAGGGCACGGACCCTTCGCCTTTTAAAGCGTTACGCGCCGACTACGATCGGCCTTGCCAGAGGTGGGACGGCGGCGCTGGTAGGCGCGATGCCGGCTTCGAACTCCGAGCGGAAGTACTTGATTGCGCTGCCCAATGGCTCCACGGCGCCCGGTGCGTGAGCACAGAAGGTCTTGCCTGGGCCGAGGAAACCGACCAGGCCCAGCAGGGTTTCGATGTCACCCTCGCGGCCTTCGCCATTTTCCAACGCCATCAGCAATTTCACGCTCCACGGCAGACCGTCGCGGCACGGGGTGCAGAAGCCGCAGGATTCACGGGCAAAGAACTGCTCCATGTTGCGCAGCAGCGAGACCATGTTCACGGTGTTGTCCACCGCCATCGCCAGGCCAGTACCCATCCGGGTGCCGACCTTGCCGATGCCGCCGGCATACATCTGTGCGTCGAGGTGCTCAGGGAGCAGGAAACCGGTACCGGCGCCGCCTGGCTGCCAGGCTTTCAGGGTATAGCCGTCGCGCATGCCGCCGGCGTAGTCCTCGAACAGCTCGCGTGCGGTCACGCCGAACGGCAGCTCCCACAGGCCAGGGTTCTTGACCTTGCCAGAGAAGCCCATGAGCTTGGTGCCCATGTCTTCGCTGCCTTCACGGGCCAACGATTTGTACCAGTCCACGCCGTCGGCGATGATCGCCGGCACGTTGCACAGGGTCTCGACGTTGTTCACGCAGGTCGGCTTGCCCCACACGCCCACGGCGGCAGGGAAGGGCGGCTTGGAGCGCGGGTTGGCGCGGCGGCCTTCGAGGGAGTTGATCAGCGCGGTCTCTTCACCGCAGATATAACGTCCGGCGCCGGTGTGCACGAACAGTTCGAAGTCAAAACCGGAACCGAGGATGTTCTTGCCCAACAGGCCGGCAGCCTTGGCTTCTTCCACGGCACGGTTGAGGTGCTTGGCGGCGGTGGTGTATTCGCCACGCAGGAAGATATAGCCCCGGTAAGTCTTGAGTGCACGGGCGCTGATCAGCATGCCTTCGATCAGCAGGTGGGGCAGTTGCTCCATCAGCATGCGGTCTTTCCAGGTGTTCGGCTCCATTTCATCCGCGTTGCACAGCAGGTAGCGGATGTTGATGGATTCGTCCTTGGGCATCAGGCCCCACTTCACGCCCGTGGGGAAGCCTGCACCGCCGCGGCCCTTGAGGCCGGCGTCTTTCACGGTCTGGACGATGTCGTCCTGGGCCATGTCGGCGAAGGCTTTGCGCGCGGCGGCGTAACCGTTCTTGGCTTGGTACTCGTCGAGCCAGACGGGCTCGGCGTCGTCACGCAGGCGCCAGGTCAGCGGATGGGTCTCGGGCGAACGCTTGATCAGGTTGGCCGGGCCGAAAGATGTAAGGGTCATGGGTAGCCCTCCAGCAATTGGGTCACGCCGGATGCTTGCACGTCACCGAATGTGTCGTCGTCGATCATCAACGCCGGCGCCTTGTCGCAGTTGCCCAGGCAGCACACCGGCAGCAGCGTGAAGCGGCCGTCGGCGGTGGTCTGGCCGAGGCCGATGCCCAGCTTGCCCTGGATCGCGTCGACCACCGATTCGTGGCCGCCGATGTAGCACACCATGCTGTCGCATACGCGAATGATGTGGCGGCCCACCGGCTGACGGAAGATCTGGCTGTAGAACGTTGCCACCCCTTCAACGTCGCTGGCGGGGATGCCGAGGATCTCGCCGATGGCGTAGAGGGCGCCGTCCGGCACCCAGCCACGTTCCTTCTGAACGATCTTCAAGGCTTCGATCGACGCCGCGCGCGGGTCTTCGTAGTGATGCAGCTCGTGCTCGATGGCCGAGCGCTCGGTTTCACTCAAGGTGAAACGGTCTGTCTGGATAAGCGTGCTATTCATGCTTAGCGGTCCACGTCGGCCATAACGAAATCGATACTACCCAGGTACGCAATCAAGTCCGCGACCATCTCGCCTTTGATCACCGAAGGGATCTGCTGCAAGTGCGGGAAGCTTGGCGTACGAATCCGGGTGCGGTAGCTCATGGTGCCGCCATCGCTCGTCAGGTAATAACTGTTGATACCCTTGGTCGCTTCGATCATCTGGAAGGATTCGTTGGCCGGCATCACCGGGCCCCACGAAACCTGCAGGAAGTGCGTGATCAGGGTTTCGATGTGTTGCAGCGTGCGCTCTTTCGGCGGCGGCGTGGTCAGCGGGTGATCCGCCTTGTACGGGCCGGCCGGCATGTTGCGCATGCACTGCTCGATGATCTTCAGGCTCTGGCGCATTTCTTCGACGCGCACGATGCAACGGTCGTAGGCATCGCCATTGGCCGCCAGCGGGACTTCGAACTCGAAGTTCTCGTAGCCCGAGTACGGGCGGGCTTTACGCAGGTCGAAATCGCAGCCGGTCGAGCGCAGGCCCGCACCGGTGACGCCCCATTCCAGGGCCTCTTTGGTGTTGTAGGCGGCGACGCCGATGGTACGGCCCTTGAGGATGCTGTTGTCGAGCGCGGCTTTCTGGTACTCGTCCAGACGCTTGGGCATCCAGTCGATGAATTCCTTGACCAGGCGCTCCCAGCCGTTCGGCAGGTCATGCGCAACACCGCCGATGCGGTACCAGGCCGGGTGCAGGCGGAAACCGGTGATGGCTTCGATGACCTTGTAGGCGCGCTGACGGTCGGTGAAGGTGAAGAACACCGGGGTCATGGCGCCGACGTCCTGGATATAGGTACCCAGGAACAGCAGGTGGCTGGTGATCCGGAAGAACTCGGCCATCATGATGCGGATGGTGTCGACGCGGTCTGGCACTTTGATGCCGGCGAGCTTCTCGACCGAGAGCACGTACGGCAGGTTGTTCATCACGCCGCCGAGGTAGTCGATACGGTCGGTGTACGGGATGAAACTGTGCCACGACTGGCGCTCGGCCATCTTCTCGGCACCACGGTGGTGGTAGCCGATGTCCGGTACACAGTCGACGATTTCTTCGCCGTCCAGTTGCAGGATGATACGGAAGGCACCGTGAGCCGAAGGGTGGTTCGGGCCCAGGTTGAGGAACATGTAGTCCTCGTTGGTGCCGGAGCGCTTCATGCCCCAGTCTTCCGGACGGAAGCGCGCCGCTTCTTCTTCAAGCTGTTGCTTGGCGAGGTTGAGGCTGAACGGGTCGAATTCGGTGGCGCGGGCAGGGAAGTCCTTGCGCAGCGGGTGACCTTCCCAGGTCGGCGGCATCATGATGCGCGTCAGGTGCGGGTGACCCGGGAAGTCGATACCGAACATGTCCCAGACTTCACGCTCGTACCAGCTGGCGTTCGGCCAGATGCCGGTCACGGTCGGGACGCTCAGGTCGCTCTCGGAGAGGGCAACCTTGATCATCACGTCGCTGTTACGTTCCAGCGACATCAGGTGGTAGAACACGGTGAAATCGGCACCGCTCGGCAGCCCTTGACGCTTGGTGCGCAGACGCTCGTCCACGCCATGCAGGTCATAGAGCATGACGTACGGCTTGGGCAGGTTACGCAGGAAGGTCAGGACTTCGACGAGCTTGGCGCGCGCCACCCACAGCACCGGCATACCGGTGCGTGTGGCCTGGGCGGTGAAGGCGTCAGGGCCAAAACGGTTATTGAGTTCGACGACCACATCCTGGTCGTCTGCCTTATAAGGCGGGATATACAGAGCACTGCCTGTAGTCATGGTTTTTTATCGCTTTCGGTCAACGTAAAGAATGAGGCCAGGTTTTCGTTCTATAAAAGAAGCGGGCTGGGTCAGACTTCGTCGGGGCTGCGCAGGTTGGTGACTGCGATTCGCTGTTCGCGGCGCTGTTCCTTTTGCGAAGGCATCTCGGCGCGGTATACGCCTTGATCGCCGACGACCCAGGAAAGCGGGCGACGCTCCTTGCCAATCGATTCCTGCAACAGCATCAAGCCTTGCAGGAATGCTTCAGGGCGAGGCGGGCAGCCAGGCACGTAGACGTCCACGGGCAGGAACTTGTCCACCCCCTGAACCACGGAGTAGATGTCGTACATGCCACCGGAGTTGGCGCACGAACCCATGGAGATAACCCACTTAGGTTCGAGCATTTGCTCGTAGAGACGCTGAATGATCGGCGCCATCTTGATGAAGCAGGTTCCGGCAATAACCATGAAATCCGCCTGGCGCGGTGATGCCCGGATAACTTCGGCGCCAAAGCGTGCGATGTCGTGGGGCGCCGTGAAGGCGGTGGTCATTTCCACGTAGCAGCACGAAAGGCCGAAGTTGTACGGCCACAGGGAGTTTTTACGTCCCCAGTTGACCGCGCCACTCAGCACGTCTTCCAGCTTGCCCATGTAGATGTTTTTGTGGACTTGGTCTTCTAACGGATCGGAGACGGTTTCCCGTTCGCCGATGGGGTACTGATCGTTAGGAGCATCCGGGTCGATCCTGGTGAGATTGTATTGCATCGCCAAAGCCTCATTGTTTCAGCTTCGCTTGCCGCTTACGACGAGCTTCCGGAGCCCAATCAAGGGCGCCCACTCGAAATAGGTAGACAAGGCCTGCCAACAGAATTGCTATGAAAACGAGAGCTTCGACGAATCCGGTCCAGCCGCTTTCGCGGACGGACACAGACCAGGCAAAGAGAAAAAGGGCTTCGATATCGAAGATCACGAACAGCATCGCGACCAGATAGAATTTGGCTGAGAGCCGCAGGCGGGCGCCACCTGTAGGTAGCATGCCCGACTCGAACGGTTCGTTTTTGCTGCGGCCCCAGGCTTTTGACCCGAGGAGGCTGGAGACGCCGAGCATGAAGGCGCAAAGGCCTACAACACCGAGGAGGAAAATGGCAAAGCCCCAGTTGTGGGCTATGAGTCCTGTCGCTTCGGTCATGCTGGAAATCCTTAACAGAGAGCAAAGGTCTCTGAGCTCGAAAAAGTAATGATGCAGTGACGATATGTCGCAGCGCAGTCAATCGCGGTGATTTTATGGCTAAACACCGGGCAAGTAAAATTCCTATGGCGAAATTATTCGATGGAATAAGGACATAGTGCACCTTTGTGGGGCTGTGGCCCTTGCGGGGCGGGCATTAGCGGGCATTTGTAGAATTAAGTTTTGTTTGTTGGGTAACGAAGTTTTTATCGTCCAAATGATAATGAATATTGTTTGCGTGAGGTTTAAGCGAATGTTTCTCGTGTGGCGGGGGAAGTTGGTGTTACTTGCTTGATTGCCGCTTAGTTGCGGGTGTGCATCTTTTAACCGCTTTTGCGGATTTGCATACCGCTCTGGATCAATGTTTTGCGCAAAATCTTCAGGCAGACCACATTGCCCCCTCCCACATTTTGAGTTTTGTCGTGTCAGACGGTTTTTCCGTAGGCAAAAAAAAGCCCCGAACCAGTCGGGGCGTGATTGCTGTGCGGCACTGCGGTTAGGTCTTCCTTGGGGCCGCCGTGGCCGTGTACGCGGTGCTTAGTGGAACTGCTCTTCTTCGGTCGAGCCGGTCAGCGCGGTCACGGACGAGGTGCCGCCCTGGATCACGGTGGTCATGTCGTCGAAGTAGCCGGTGCCGACTTCCTGCTGGTGCGCCACAAAGGTATAGCCCTTGGAGGCGTCAGCAAATTCCTGCTCCTGCAGTTTCACGTAGGCGGTCATGTCGTTGCGGGCGTAGTCGTGCGCCAGGTTGAACATGCTGTGCCACATGTTGTGAATGCCAGCCAGGGTGATGAACTGGTGCTTGTAGCCCATGGCGGACAGTTCGCGCTGGAACTTGGCGATGGTCGCGTCGTCCAGGTTCTTCTTCCAGTTGAAGGAAGGCGAGCAGTTGTAGGACAGCAGTTGGTCCGGGTATTCCTTTTTGATCGCTTCGGCAAAGCGACGGGCTTCGTCCAGGTCCGGCTTGGCGGTTTCGCACCAGATCAGGTCGGCATACGGCGCATAGGCCAGGCCGCGGGCGATGGCTTGGTCGAGGCCGGCGCGTACTTTATAGAAGCCTTCCTGGGTGCGCTCGCCGGTCACGAACGGCTGATCGTACGGGTCGCAGTCCGAGGTCAGCAAGTCAGCGGCGTTGGCGTCGGTACGGGCCAGGATGATGGTCGGCGTGCCGGCAACGTCAGCGGCCAAACGGGCAGCGGTCAGCTTCTGTACGGCTTCCTGGGTCGGAACCAGTACCTTGCCGCCCATGTGGCCACATTTCTTCACAGAGGCCAGTTGGTCTTCGAAGTGAACACCAGCGGCGCCGGCTTCGATCATGCTCTTCATCAGCTCGTAAGCGTTCAGTACGCCGCCGAAACCGGCTTCGGCGTCAGCCACGATTGGCGCGAAGTAGTCGATGTAGCCTTCGTCGCCCGGACCTTTGCCGGCTTTCCACTGGATCTGGTCGGCACGACGGAACGAGTTGTTGATGCGCTTGACCACGGTCGGTACGGAGTCAACTGGATACAGCGATTGGTCGGGGTACATGGATTCAGCGGAGTTGTTGTCCGCTGCCACTTGCCAGCCGGACAGGTAGATCGCCTGGATGCCGGCTTTTACCTGTTGGACTGCCTGGCCGCCAGTAAGGGCGCCCATGCAGTTGACGAAATCTTTGTCGGGACGGAAGGAAGGCTTGGCACCTTGGGTGACCAGGTTCCACAGCTTCTCGGCGCCGAGTTTTGCAAAGGTGTGCTCAGGTTGAACCGAGCCACGCAGGCGGACGACGTCAGCAGCGGAATAAGCGCGGGTCACGCCTTTCCAGCGTGGGTTTTCAGCCCAATCTTTTTCAAGGGCTGCAATTTGCTGTTCGCGTGTCAGTGCCATGGGGAAAAACCTCGTCGCATAGGTCTAGGTGGAAAGATCCATTTGCCAGCCGCGCAATCGTTGCGGGGTATGGCTGCTCGCTGACCAGAAGCATAGGCGGTCAAGTCAGGTCTGACGGGGCAGGCGACGGGATGAACGATGATCGAGAGGGGGGCAGGTAAAGGCTGGCCGAGAACAGTCTTCGGGCGTCGTGGGCCCTTGGGCATTCTGCAGCGTGTTGCCGGGTTACCTGGTTAGCTTCCGTCCCTCGGGACAACTTCGTTCCAGTCGCAACCTCGTCAAACACGCCTTGTGGGCGGTACAGACACGAATCGGCTCAGGTGGGTAACTTGGAGCGACGATCCGAAGGCCCTTGCCAGGGCCCCTGATTAGCGGGAGCGAGGCCATCATGCCCATGCTTTTTTGGATCGTCAAATGTTTTGTAGTGCGTTTTTCAGAGCACTACATCTTTAGTCTTATACGACTCATCAGTCAGTTTTTGGTGCTTCAGTTCAGGGTGTCGACCTTGACCAGCAAAGTCAGGTCATCGCGGCCCTGAGTAGAGTAGCTGCGGGTTGTAGAGGAATTGCCTGCCTGGGTCTGGCGGTTGATCCCCGCCAGGGGAATCCACTCACCCAGCCGGCCACTGATGGTTGTGTCGGTGCTTTGCACGTTCACTACATCGGGACGTTCCTGGCTCATGCGGTCACGGTTGGTACTGATCGCCAGGTGAACGGTCTCGCCGGTGACGCTGGCGGTCACATAGAAGCCCTGGGTCACGTTGCGGTATTGGGTCTGGTTTTGCGGGCGGCCATAAGCATCAGGTTGTGTGGTGGTCAGTGGCACGCTTTGGCCAACCTGAATCAGAGCGGGCACGCCTTCGCTGGCCTGGATCTGCTGGATGCCACCATCACGGCTGGCGGTGCCATAGCTGATGATGCGGGTCTGGTTGCTAGCGGTGTTTTGCTGGTTGCTTTCGTTGGTGTCCACAGTAATCAGCAGGCGTTTGGCAGGCGTGTCGAGCTGGGCGAGCAGGGCGCGCAGAGCTTCGATCTTGCCGGGGGCGGCGTTGACAATAAGCTGGTTGCCGTAGGCGCTGACAGTGCCGTCCTTGCCGATGAAGTTCTGCGCCACCGGCAGCAGGTCGGCGCTGGTGCGGTTGCTCAGGTTGACGACTTCGGTGTCGGCCATGGCTGAGACGCTGGCGGTCAGGAGGAGGGCGGTGAGCAGGGTGCGTAGGGACATGTCCGTTATCTCTGCGAGGCGTTTAGGCTTGGATAGTGCCAGTTTGTCGGCCTGGCGGGGCGCAAGTTGAATCGTAGACGGCAAAATGCCCTGGCATGGCAGGGCATCTTGGGGTGTTGCTGAGATAGTCATCGGGGGCAAGCCCCTCCCACATTTTGACCGAGTACTTCCTTGGGAATGCGGTCAAGTGTGGGAGGGGGCTTGCCCCCCGATGGCGGCGACTCGATTATGGATCAGCCCCCGCGCACCATATCGACATGCGGAATCCCGACTTCGAGGAATTCATCGCTGACGATCTTGAAGCCAAGCCGCTCATAGAACGGCGCTGCGTACACCTGGGCACTCAGGAATTGCTTGGTCTGCCCGCGTTGCTCGGCCACGCCGATCACCGCTTCCATCAGCTTGTCGCCGACCTTCAGCCCGCGCCAATCCTTGAGCACCGACACACGCCCAATTTCGCCACTGGGCAGCAGGCGAGCGGTGCCAATCGGAAAGTCGCCTTCAAACGCCAGGAAATGCACCGCATCAGCGTCGTCCGCGTCCCACTCCAGCTCGGGCGGAACCGATTGTTCAGCGATAAATACCGCTTCACGAATGCGCCGAATCTCAGCGATATCCTTATGCCAGTCCGCGACACTTACGTGAATCTTATTCATCGGCAAATCCCAGGCTGCCCTGCTTGACCAGTTCGCACAGCAGGTCGCGACCGTCTTCGTCGGCGAGCCACTCGCCCAGGTTTTCGCTGTGCAGCGCATCGGCGGAGCACACCAGTTTCAGCAGCTCGCGCAGTTTGCCGGGCAGGTAACGGCTCTGGCCGCTGGCGAATAGCAGCACGTCATCGTCCACTTCGGACCACGCCATGCGTGCGCTTGGGTTGCGTACCAGGATGGCGCCGTCTTGCAGGGTGCTGATGAAGTCGTCTTCACCCAGCTCTTCGCCTGCAACCAGTTCCGGGTAGCGCGGTTCGGTCATGAACTGGCCGAACCAGGTCAGCAGCATGCGCTCGTCACTCATGTGCTCGGCCAGCAGGCTCTTGAGGCGGTCGAGGGCGTCGCTCTGGATCTGATGCGGGTCGCTGACCGGCTGGGCGTCTGCGTCGGTGTAGCGCTCTTCGTCGGTCAGGTACTGGGCGAGGAAGTCGGTGAAGTGGGTCAGCACTTCAGCGGCGCTCGGAGCACGGAAGCCGACCGAGTAGGTCATGCAGTCATCTTCGGCGATGCCGAAGTGCGCCAGGCGAGGCGGCAGGTAGAGCATGTCGCCCGGTTCCAGCACCCATTCGGCGGTTTCTTCGAATTCAGCGAGGATACGCAGGTCGGCGTGTTGCAGCAGCGGGCTTTCGGAGCTGCACATCTGGCCGATCTTCCAGTTGCGCTTGCCCTGGGCTTGCAGCAGGAACACGTCGTAGTTGTCGAAGTGCGGACCAACGCTGCCGCCCGGTGCGGCGAAGCTGATCATCACGTCGTCGATGCGCCAGCTCGGCAGGAAGCGGAACTGCTCCAGCAGCTCGGCCACTTCAGGCACGAACTGGTCGACCGCCTGCACCAGCAGGGTCCACTCGCGCTCAGGCAGGCTGGCGAAGGCGTCTTCGGCGAACGGGCCGCGACGCAGTTCCCATGGGCGCTCGCCGTGTTCGATCACCAGGCGCGATTCGACTTCTTCTTCCAGGGCCAGGCCGGCGAGTTCGTCGGCGTCGATCGGGCTTTCGAAATCAGGGATGGCCTGGCGGATCAACAGCGGTTTTTTCTGCCAGTAATCGCGCAGGAATTCACGTGCCGTGATGCCGCCCAGAAGTTGAAGAGGGATGTCAGGATTCATGTGTAACCTATTGAAAAAAAGCACTTTTAAGGCGGGAATAAAAACGCCCGGCGCGGCCGGGCGTCTCAAGGGTCTTGCGATGATCAGATGCGCTTGGCTTGCTCTACAGCGTTGCCGATGTAGTTGGCCGGGGTGAGCAGTTTCAGCTCGGCCTTGGCGGCGGCTGGCATGTCCAGGCCGTCGATGAAAGTTTGCAGTGCGTCGGAGGTGATGCCCTTGCCGCGGGTCAACTCTTTCAGCTTCTCGTACGGGTTTTCGATGTTGTAACGACGCATCACGGTCTGGATCGGCTCGGCCAGGACTTCCCAGCAGGCGTCCAGGTCAGCGGCGATTTTCTGCGCGTTGAGCTCCAGCTTGCTGATGCCTTTGAGGCTGGCTTCGTATGCGATCACGCTGTGAGCAAAGCCCACGCCGAGGTTGCGCAGTACGGTGGAGTCGGTCAGGTCGCGCTGCCAGCGGGAGATCGGCAACTTGCTGGCCAGGTGCTGGAACAGGGCGTTGGCGATGCCGAGGTTGCCTTCGGAGTTTTCGAAGTCGATCGGGTTGACCTTGTGCGGCATGGTCGATGAACCGATTTCACCGGCGATGGTGCGCTGCTTGAAGTAGCCCAGGGAAATGTAGCCCCAGATATCGCGATCGAAGTCGATCAGGATGGTGTTGAAGCGCGCAATCGCGTCGAACAGCTCGGCGATGTAGTCGTGCGGTTCGATCTGTGTGGTGTACGGGTTGAAGCCCAGGCCCAGCTCGTCTTCGATGAAGGCGCGGGCGTTGGCTTCCCAGTCGATCTCAGGGTAGGCCGACAGGTGGGCGTTGTAGTTGCCCACGGCGCCGTTGATCTTGCCCAGCAGCGGTACGGCGGCTACTTGAGCGATCTGGCGCTCCAGACGATACACCACGTTGGCCAGTTCTTTGCCCAAGGTGGTCGGCGATGCCGGTTGACCGTGGGTGCGCGACAGCATCGGCACGTCGGCGAAACGGATAGCCAGTTCGCGGATGGCTTCGGCGGTCTGGCGCATCAGCGGCAGCATCACGTCATCGCGGCCTTCACGCAGCATCAGAGCGTGGGACAGGTTGTTGATGTCCTCGCTGGTGCAGGCAAAGTGGATGAACTCGCTGACCTGGGCCAGTTCCGGCAGCTTCGCCGCCTGCTCTTTGAGCAGGTATTCGATGGCTTTTACGTCGTGGTTGGTGGTGCGCTCGATCTCTTTCACACGCTCGGCGTGCTCCAGGGAGAAGTTTTCCGCCAGGGTGTTGAGTACAGCGTTGGCCTCGGCGGAAAACGCCGGCACTTCGCTGATGGCGGGGTGAGCGGCCAGGCGCTGGAGCCAGCGCACTTCAACCAGTACACGAGCACGGATCAGGCCGTATTCGCTGAAAATAGGGCGCAGGGCCTGGGTTTTGCCGGCGTAGCGGCCGTCAACAGGGGAAACCGCAGTGAGCGAAGAGAGCTGCATGGGGTGTTCTCGGACAGTCGGGCAACGAAATGGGGCGCGTATCATACATGAAAAAATCCGCCGGTCCGTCGCCAACTGACCGGCGTATTACGCGTAACGGCTTGAAAATAGTCTGTTGCTGCGACTTATTCGTTGCGCATCAACGGGTAAAGCTCTTTGAGCAATTTGCGCCGGCTGATCACCAGCTGCCAGCGATGACCGCCCAACTGGCGCCACAACCGCGCCGAACGAATACCGGCCAGGAGCAGGGCGCGGATTTTCGAGGCGTTGTTCGGTTGCTGCAGGTTGCGCATGTCGCCATGGACCTGGATCCGCTGGCGCAAGGTGCTCAAGGTGTCCTGGTACAAAGCGCCGCAGGCGGCGATCACGTTTTCGTGGGCTGGGCCGAAGTGTTCTACCTGGGACTGGATCTGTGGCAGGCGCTTGCCGATGATTTCCAGCATGTCGTCGCGCTTGGCCAGTTGACGCTCCAGGCCGAGCATCGACAGGGCGTAGCGCAGCGGTTCGCGCTGCAAGGTGCTCGGGTCGCGCTCCAGGGCGCCGATCAGCGCGCGGTAACCTTCGCGCAGCGCCAGGTCGTCGCCGCCGTAGACTTCCAGGGTGTCCTTGGGGTCGCGGATCAGCAGGCTGCCGAGCATGCAGGTCAGGCCGGCTTCGGTGACCTGGCCGGTCTTGGCGATCTTGTCCACCAGCACGGCGGAGAGAAATACCCCGCCGAGTGCCGTCAATTGCTCCTGGGTCGGGCTCATGCCGGGTTGCTCCAGGCTTGCGCGACTTCAATCACGCCACCGCCCAGGCAGACTTCGCCGTCATAGAACACCACGGACTGGCCAGGGGTGACCGCACGTTGCGGGTCATCAAAGGTCGCACGGTAACCGGTAGTGGTTTTTTCCAGGGTGCACGGTTGGTCGCTCTGGCGGTAACGCACTTTGGCGGTCAGGCGGCGCGGCGTGCTCAGGTCGATCGGGTTGACCCAATAGATCTCAGAAGCCAGCAGCGCGCCAGAGAACAGCAGTGGGTGTTCGTTGCCCTGGCCGACGATCAGCACGTTGTTTTCCAGGTCCTTGACCAGCACGTACCACGGCTCTTCACCGGCGTCTTTCAAACCGCCGATGCCCAGGCCCTGGCGTTGGCCGATGGTGTGGTACATCAGGCCGTGGTGGCGACCGATCACTTCGCCTTCGGTGGTTTTGATTTCGCCTGGTTGTGCCGGCAGGTATTGCTTGAGGAAGTCGCTGAAACGGCGTTCGCCGATAAAGCAGATCCCGGTGGAATCTTTCTTCTTGGCGGTTGCCAGGCCGTGTTTTTCGGCGATCTTGCGCACTTCGGGCTTTTCCAGCTCGCCGACCGGGAACAGGGTCTTGGCGATCTGTTCGCCGCCGACAGCGTGCAGGAAGTAGCTCTGGTCCTTGTTCGGGTCCAGGCCCTTGAGCAGTTCGGTGCGCCCATCGATATCGCGACGACGCACGTAGTGGCCGGTTGCAATGAGGTCTGCGCCGAGGATCATGGCGTAATCAAGGAACGCCTTGAACTTGATTTCGCGATTGCACAGGATGTCCGGGTTCGGCGTGCGCCCAGCCTTGTATTCGGCCAGGAAGTGCTCGAACACGTTGTCCCAGTACTCGGCGGCGAAGTTGGCGGTGTGCAGCTTGATACCGATCTTGTCGCACACGGCCTGGGCGTCCGCCAGGTCGTCCATGGCGGTGCAATACTCCGTTCCATCGTCTTCTTCCCAGTTCTTCATGAACAGGCCTTCCACCTCATAACCCTGCTCCATGAGCAGAACGGCGGAAACGGAAGAATCCACGCCGCCGGACATGCCGACGATGACGCGCTTCTTTTGTGTGTCAGAAGGGGCTGGATCACGCATAGGGTTTCAACGGGTGTCTTGAAAAAGGACGCGATTCTAGCAGGCCTGGGCCCGCAAGGCTAAAGAGAAGGGCGGATCAATTCCAGGCTGTGGCGCTGACCGGCCAGATAATCATCGATACAACGGATGATCAGCTCGCTGCGCCAGTCCTCGCGCACGGCCATCAGCTCCTCCCGTGTCAGCCAGCGGGCGCGGAGGATGCCTTCGTCGAGTTGATAGTCCGGGTGGTGTTTCAGGGCTTTGGCGATAAAGCAGACTCTTTGATAGGTCACGCCATTGCTGGGGGCGGTGTACAGGTAGATGCCGACGATGCCCGTGGCTTCCACGTCCCAGCCGGTTTCTTCGAGGGTTTCGCGCACGGCGGCCTCGGTCAGGGTCTCGTCCGGATCGAGGTGCCCGGCGGGCTGGTTGAGCACCGCGCGGCCGCCCTTGAGTTCTTCGACCATCAGGAAGCGGCCGTTGTCTTCGACGATGGTGGCGACGGTGATGTGGGGTTGCCAGGTCATGGGATGTCTCTCGATTTCGAATGCCGTGCAGTCTTCGGGCAGGATTGCAGTCAATGTGGGGGCATAAGCAATCTGCATGATGCACCTGACATTTTATGATTTTACCGATTTCAGCCCAAGGCGCAGCTTATCTCTTCAGAACCATCAGTGCGGAGAGTGTCATGAACCCGATTGCCCACAAAAGCTACGAAGTGCGCCTGACTTCACCACTACCCATTGCTTTCATCCTGCTATGGAGTTCCGGCTACATCGGCGGTGCTTTTGGCGTGCGTTATGGTGAGCCTTTCACTATGACATTCTACCGGTTTGCCCTGGCGGCCCTGGTGTTCCTGGGCGTGGCGATCGCCATCAAGGCCGAGTGGCCCAGGCGGCTTACACCTTACCTTCATGCGGCAGTCGTGGGCTTGCTCTTGCAGGCTCTGCAATTTGGCGGCCTCTACACCGGCATTAGCCAGGGCGTCCCGGCCGGGCAAGCGGCGCTGATAGTCGGGCTGATGCCCGTGTTCGTGGTGATCGGCGCCTACTTCTGTTTGGGCGAGCAACTGAGCTGGCGCGATCTGCCAGGCTCGATCCTTGGCGTCGGCGGCGTCGCTATTGTTGTGGGTAATAGTTTTTTGGGTACCGCGTCGTCAATCAGTGGTTATGGCGCGGTAGGTCTGGCGTTACTGGGTATCACCCTTGGCACGCTCTATCAGAAGCGCTTTCTCGGTGGGGTCGATCTGTGGGTGGGTTGCTTTATTCAGATGGCCACCGCATCGCTTGTTATGTTGGCGCTGGCTTGCGCCACGGAAACCATGCAGGTGACCGAGTGGATGCCCTTCGCAGCTTCGGTGGCTTGGATCACGTTGATGAATTCGGTGGGTGCGTTGACGTTGCTGTATCTGATGATTCGGCGGGGGGACGCGAGTAAGGCGACGAACTTGTTTCATGTCATTCCGGCTGTCACGCAGATCATGGCGTCCATGGTGCTGGGAGAGATGCCAAGTGGGGTGGCGATTCTTGGCTTCGTTGTGTCGGGCGCAGGGGTTTATTGGATGAATCATGGGCGAACCAGGTAGGCGGTCTTGACAGAGATGCTCCGTGCCTTGCACTAATGCCCTGCGTGTTTATTCACTCACTTGGGCGATGCCATGAGAGTCAATCTTGATATTCAATCGCTGCGCAGCTTTCTCAAGGTGGCGGAGTTGGGCAGTTTTACTCGGGCCGCGCAGGCGTTGAGCCTGACCCAGCCGGCGATCAGTCAGCAGATCCGGCGAATGGAGGATCTGCTGGGTGTCGAACTCTTCGCGCGTGACAATCGTCAAGTGTTGCTCACTTTGGAAGGCGAGCGCCTGACCGGCTACGCCCAGCAAATAGTGAGCGTTAACGACAAAGTGGGCAGTCTCTTTGATGCAAGTCGCTCCCAGGAGTCGGTGACGCTGGGCATACCCGAGTATTTCAGCGAAGAGATTGTGCAGCGCGTTATTCCTGCTGTGGCTCTTGAGATGCCGTCCGTACGAATCGTGGTCAAGGTTGCACGCTCGATGTTGCTTTCTCAGGCGTTCAGCGAGGGTGACATTGATATTGGCCTGATGATCGACGAGTTGCCAAAAGTCGCCGGGGAGCCACTGCATGCGCTTTCGTTGCGGTGGTTGGGTGGTGAACATGCGGTGCCGCCGGTAGAGGGGCAGGAGGTTTTGCTGGCGTTGTTCAAGGCGCCATGTGTGTTCAGGAGTCTAGCGGTTCGCCGTCTGGAGGAGAGCGGCATCCCGTGGCGCTGTGTGTATGAGTCCGAGGATCTGATGTCGTTGCGTTCCGCAGTTCAAGCAGGGGTCGGTGTAACGCTTTTACCCTGGTTTGCACAGGTGCAGGGCCTGAAAAACCTTGAGGTATTTGATCATCTGCCGGCGCTGCCGGGGTTTGGTGTCGAACTCAAGCAAAGGGCGGGCTGGGAACCATGGTACAAGCCGCAGTTGCTGGCGATCATCGAAGCGGCCTGGCGTGCGGAATACGGCGCTTTATAAGCGCAGAAAACACAAACCCCGGCACATGGCCGGGGTTTGTGATGTCACCTTACAACCTTACTTCAACTTGGCAATCGCCGCATTGAGGGTGTTGCTTGGGCGCATGGCCTTGCTGGTCAGCTCTGGGTTCGGCGCGTAGTAGCCACCGATGTCCACTGGCTTGCCCTGTACGGCGTTGAGCTCGGCAACGATGGTTGCTTCGTTGTCAGCCAGGGTTTTTGCCAGTTCGCCGAACTGCGCTTGCAGTGCAGTGTCTTCGGTCTGGGCGGCCAGGGCTTGAGCCCAGTACAGCGCCAGGTAGAAGTGGCTGCCGCGGTTGTCGATGTTGCCGACTTTGCGCGATGGCGACTTGTTGTTGTCGAGGAACTGGCCGGTGGCCTGGTCCAGGGTCTTTGACAGTACCAGGGCTTTCGGGTTGTTGTAGGTGACACCCAAATGCTCAAGGGACGCGGCCAGGGCCAGGAACTCGCCCAGGGAATCCCAGCGCAGGAAGTTCTCTTCAACCAGTTGCTGCACGTGCTTTGGCGCCGAACCGCCGGCGCCGGTTTCGAACAGGCCACCGCCGTTCATCAGCGGCACGATCGACAGCATCTTGGCGCTGGTGCCCAGTTCCATGATCGGGAACAGGTCGGTCAGGTAGTCGCGCAGTACGTTACCGGTTACCGAGATGGTGTCCAGGCCCTTGCGGGTACGCTCCAGGGTGAACTTCATCGCGTCGACCGGCGCCATGATGCGGATGTCCAGGCCTTCGGTGTTGTGGTCTTTCAGGTAAGCCTGAACTTTCTCGACCACGACGCCGTCATGCGCACGCTTGGGGTCCAGCCAGAAAACGGCCGGGGTATCGCTGGCGCGGGCACGGTTGACGGCCAGCTTGACCCAGTCCTGGATCGGCGCGTCTTTGGTCTGGCACATGCGGAAGATGTCGCCGGCTTCGACGGTCTGTTCCATCAGCAGGTTGCCCTTGCTGTCGGTGATGCGGACTACGCCATCAGCCTTGATCTGGAAGGTCTTGTCGTGGGAGCCGTACTCTTCGGCTTTCTTGGCCATCAGGCCAACGTTTGGCACGCTGCCCATGGTGGTCGGATCGAAAGCGCCATTGGCCTTGCAGTCTTCGATGACGGCTTGGTAGATGGTGGCGTAGCAGCGATCCGGGATCACGGCCTTGGTGTCATGCAGCTGGCCGTCGGTGCCCCACATCTTGCCGGAGTCACGGATCATGGCCGGCATCGAGGCGTCGACGATGACGTCGCTTGGCACGTGCAGGTTGGTAATGCCTTTGTCGGAGTTGACCATCGCCAGGGAAGGGCGAGCGGCATAGACCGCCTGGATATCAGCTTCGATCTGTGCCTGCTGGTCAGCCGGCAGGGCCTTGATGCGGGCGTACAGGTCGCCGATGCCGTTGTTCAGGTTGAAGCCGATCTGCTCCAGCACGGTGGCGTGCTTGGCCAGGGCATCTTTATAGAACTCGGCAACGATCTGGCCGAACATGATCGGGTCGGAGACCTTCATCATGGTGGCTTTGAGGTGAACCGACAGCAGTACGCCTTGTTTCTTGGCGTCTTCGATTTCGGCGGCGATGAACGTGCGCAGTGCGTTCTTGCTCAGCACGGCGCTGTCGAGGATTTCGCCAGCCTGTGCGGTGGTCTTTTCTTTCAGGACGGTGGTGGTGCCGTCCTTGCCGACCAGCTCAATTTTGACAGCATCGGCGGCTTCGATCTGTACGGCTTTTTCGCTGCCGTAGAAGTCGCCGTTGCTCATGTGGGCGATGTGCGATTTCGAGTCCGCAGCCCAGGCGCCCATTTTGTGCGGGTGCTTGCGTGCATAGTTCTTGACCGACAGCGGTGCGCGGCGGTCGGAGTTGCCTTCGCGCAGTACCGGGTTCACGGCGCTGCCCTTGACCTTGTCGTAACGTGCACGGGTTTCTTTTTCCGCGTCGGTGGTTACGGTTTCCGGGTAGTCCGGCAGGGCGTAGCCCTGGGCCTGCAGTTCCTTGATCGCCGCTTGCAGCTGCGGGGTCGAGGCGCTGATGTTGGGCAGCTTGATGATGTTGGCTTCAGGGGTCACGGCCAGGTCGCCCAGTTCGGCGAGGTGGTCCGGTACGGCCTTGGTGCCCAGTTGCTCGGGGAAGCTTGCCAGGATGCGCGCGGCGAGGGAGATGTCGCGGGTTTCCACGGCAATATCAGCGGAAGCGGTGAAGGCCTCTACGATAGGCAGCAGTGAATAGGTGGCGAGGGCAGGGGCTTCGTCGGTGAAGGTGTAGATGATCTTCGAGCGGGTGGGCATATTCGGATTAACTCTCTTCTTTGCTGAAAGCGTGCGCAGAAACTCGAGATGCGCCGGGTGGAGCGCGTTCGTTCAAAGTCATCCATGAGCGAAATGTCGAGGTTTCTTCGCGGTGATGTTGGGTTGCATCAGTCGAGCGTCAAGCGGGTGGACTATTGTAATAGTCCGGCTTTGTAGCTGAAGGCACCTATTCTAGAGCGGTCAGCCGTCGTGACTCTTGGGTCAGCGGCGGCATTATACATAGGTCGCTATGCTTACGCCGAGCCTTCATACAAAAGGTGAGTCGTCCATTGGTCTAAAGGTCGCAGGTACCGGGGTGCGCCTAAAGTCGCACGATGTGCTCAAGATTGGCGCTTTTCCCTTTGCTTTCAGGCTTGTAGGCGACAATTTATGCTGTTTTCGATGCAAATGAGCATGGCGCGAGGTTTCAGTCGCCATTTATCTGGAGTAGGCTCGAACGCAGCCAGATGTTCAATCCATAGATGGAGTTCAGCATGGGATACAAGAAGATTCAGGTTCCGGCAGTCGGCGACAAAATCACCGTCAATGCAGACCATTCTCTCAATGTTCCTGACCAACCGATCATCCCTTACATCGAAGGTGACGGTATTGGCGTCGACATCAGCCCGGTGATGATCAAGGTAGTCGACGCAGCTGTTGAAAAGGCCTACGGCGGCAAGCGCAAGATCTCGTGGATGGAGGTGTACGCCGGCGAAAAGGCGACTCAAGTCTACGACCAGGACACCTGGCTGCCCCAGGAAACCCTGGATGCGGTCAAGGATTATGTGGTGTCCATCAAGGGGCCGCTGACCACGCCGGTCGGGGGGGGCATCCGTTCGCTGAACGTGGCCCTGCGTCAGCAACTCGACCTTTATGTTTGCCTGCGCCCGGTGCGCTGGTTCGAAGGTGTGCCGAGCCCGGTCAAGAAGCCTGGCGACGTGGACATGACGATCTTCCGCGAAAACTCCGAAGACATTTACGCTGGCATCGAGTGGAAAGCCGGTTCGCCGGAAGCCATCAAGGTGATCAAGTTCCTCAAGGAGGAAATGGGTGTCACCAAGATCCGTTTCGACCAGGATTGCGGGATTGGCGTCAAGCCGGTATCCAAGGAAGGCACCAAGCGCCTGGCACGCAAGGCCTTGCAGTATGTAGTGGATAACGACCGCGAATCGCTGACCATCGTGCACAAAGGCAACATCATGAAGTTCACCGAAGGGGCCTTCAAGGAGTGGGCCTACGAAGTGGCGGCCGAAGAGTTCGGTGCGACGCTGCTCGACGGTGGGCCTTGGATGCAATTCAAGAACCCGAAGACCGGCAGGAATGTGGTGGTCAAGGACGCCATTGCCGACGCCATGCTGCAACAGATCCTGCTGCGCCCCGCCGAGTACGACGTGATCGCCACTCTTAACCTGAACGGTGACTACCTGTCCGACGCCCTGGCGGCGGAAGTGGGCGGTATCGGCATTGCGCCGGGGGCTAACCTGTCTGACACCGTTGCCATGTTCGAGGCGACCCATGGTACGGCGCCCAAGTATGCAGGCAAGGATCAGGTCAACCCTGGCTCGTTGATTCTGTCGGCAGAAATGATGCTGCGCCATATGGGTTGGACCGAGGCGGCTGACCTGATCATCAAGGGCACCAACGGCGCGATTGCGGCCAAGACCGTGACCTATGACTTCGAACGTTTGATGGAGGGGGCGAAGCTGGTTTCGTCGTCGGGCTTTGGTGATGCGTTGATTTCGCATATGTAAAAGCAGGTGCATAAAAACGGCCACCCCAAGCGTGATTGGGGTGGCCGTTTTTTATCGCAAGCTGCACATTTTGTTGGCGGATATCAGGCCAGTTGTTTCTTCTCGTGAGCATGCGCTGGTGCGGTTTTTTCCGGTGTTACAGTTATATTGACAGCATGCAACCCTTTCGGTCCTTGAATGATTTCAAAGGTTACCGGTTGGCCCGCCTTCAGCGTTTTGTACCCGTCCATGCTGATCGCTGAAAAATGAGCAAAAAGGTCCTCGGTTTTCCCTTCCTCATTCACAAAGCCATATCCTTTGGCATTGTTGAACCACTTGACCTTGCCACTGATCTTGACGCCAGACATACCCATTTCCCTCTGCACCAGACTCCATCACTGGAGTATCATCCAGTTTATCCGTCCTAACCCGAATAAATTAAGGTTGACTGCGCGGACCTTTTTTACCCACTGTGGGTTCTATTGGTTGTAACACCGATTTGCCGATAGTCAAGGCGACCAGTCGGTCAGAGTTGAAATTCTGACAGCTCGCCCCCACCACTGTATTTGAACCACTGACGAACCTTTCTTTCCATGCATGCAATCAGCCAGATTCGACTAACATTCAATCAGGATCGACCGGATCACGAACACGATGACGACGGTTCTGCAGGCATTGCTGTTCAGGAGGCCAAGCCTGCTTTACAGGCGCCGCCGATGTACAAGGTGGTTTTGTTCAATGATGACTACACACCGATGGATTTCGTGGTCGAAGTACTCGAGGTGTTTTTTAACCTGAACCGCGAGTTGGCGACCAAGGTAATGCTGGCCGTTCACACAGAAGGACGGGCAGTATGTGGAGTGTTTACCCGTGACATCGCCGAGACAAAGGCCATGCAGGTCAACCAGTACGCCAGGGAAAGCCAGCATCCGCTACTCTGTGAAATCGAGAAGGACGGTTAACGCCGACCACTTGGGTATGAGGTGAAGCTATGTTAAACCGCGAGCTCGAAGTCACCCTCAATCTTGCCTTCAAGGAGGCTCGTTCGAAGCGTCATGAATTCATGACTGTCGAACACCTTTTGCTGGCACTTTTGGATAACGAAGCTGCCGCCACCGTTTTGCGTGCGTGCGGCGCCAACCTCGATAAACTCAAGCATGACCTGCAGGAGTTTATCGACTCCACCACGCCACTGATCCCCGTGCATGACGAGGACCGCGAAACCCAGCCAACCCTGGGCTTCCAGCGGGTATTGCAGCGTGCTGTTTTCCACGTACAGAGCTCCGGTAAGCGTGAAGTCACAGGCGCCAATGTGCTTGTGGCGATCTTCAGCGAACAGGAAAGCCAGGCAGTGTTCCTGCTCAAGCAGCAGAGCGTTGCCCGTATTGATGTCGTCAACTACATCGCCCACGGTATCTCCAAGGTGCCTGGGCACGGCGATCATTCCGAGGGTGAGCAGGACATGCAGGACGACGAGGGCGGTGAGTCTTCTTCTTCAAGCAACCCGCTGGATGCCTATGCCAGCAACCTCAACGAGTTGGCGCGCCAGGGGCGGATCGATCCGCTGGTGGGGCGTGAGCTTGAGGTCGAGCGTGTAGCGCAGATCCTCGCGCGTCGTCGCAAGAACAACCCGCTGCTGGTAGGCGAGGCGGGCGTGGGCAAGACCGCGATTGCCGAAGGCCTGGCCAAGCGCATCGTGGACAACCAGGTGCCGGACCTGTTGGCCAACAGTGTCGTCTACTCCCTTGATCTGGGCGCGTTGCTCGCAGGTACCAAGTACCGTGGCGATTTCGAGAAGCGCTTCAAGGCGCTGCTCGGCGAGCTGAAAAAACGCCCGCAGGCGATCCTGTTCATCGACGAGATCCACACCATCATTGGTGCGGGTGCGGCTTCCGGTGGGGTGATGGATGCGTCCAACCTGCTCAAGCCGTTACTGTCGTCGGGTGACATCCGCTGCATCGGTTCGACCACCTTCCAGGAGTTCCGTGGCATCTTCGAAAAGGACCGCGCCCTGGCGCGTCGCTTCCAGAAGGTCGACGTCTCCGAGCCGTCGGTTGAAGACACCATCAGCATCCTGCGCGGGCTCAAGGGGCGTTTTGAAGCGCACCATGGTATCGAGTACACCGATGAGGCGCTGCGCGCAGCTGCGGAGCTGGCATCACGCTACATCAATGATCGGCACATGCCGGACAAAGCCATCGACGTGATCGACGAGGCGGGGGCCTATCAGCGCCTGCAACCGGTCGAGAAACGTGTGAAGCGCATCGACGTGCCTCAGGTCGAGGACATCGTGGCGAAGATTGCGCGGATTCCGCCAAAACACGTCAACAGCTCCGACAAGGAGCTGCTGCGTAATCTGGAGCGCGACCTCAAGCTCACGGTGTTCGGCCAGGATGCAGCCATCGACGCGCTGTCCACCGCGATCAAGCTGTCGCGTGCGGGCCTCAAGTCGCCGGACAAGCCAGTCGGCTCGTTCCTGTTTGCCGGGCCTACCGGTGTCGGCAAGACCGAAGCGGCGCGGCAGTTGGCCAAGGCCATGGGTATCGAGCTGGTGCGGTTCGACATGTCCGAGTACATGGAGCGTCACACCGTGTCGCGCCTGATCGGCGCGCCTCCGGGCTATGTTGGCTTCGATCAGGGCGGTCTGTTGACCGAAGCAATCACCAAGCAGCCACATTGCGTATTGCTGCTCGATGAAATCGAGAAGGCCCACCCGGAAGTCTTCAACCTGCTGTTGCAGGTGATGGATCACGGGACCCTGACCGACAACAACGGACGCAAGGCGGACTTCCGCAACGTGATCGTGATCATGACCACCAACGCCGGTGCTGAAACGGCCGCGCGGGCTTCGATCGGCTTCACGCATCAGGATCACTCTTCTGACGCGATGGAAGTGATCAAGAAAAGCTTCACGCCGGAGTTCCGCAACCGCCTGGACACCATTATCCAGTTTGGTCGCCTTAGTCATGAGGTTATCAAGAGTGTGGTGGACAAGTTCCTCACCGAGCTACAGGCGCAGTTGGAAGACAAGCGCGTGCAGCTGGATGTCACGGAAGCGGCGCGCAGTTGGATCGCCGAGGGTGGCTACGACGCAGCAATGGGCGCTCGCCCTATGGCGCGTCTGATCCAGGACAAGATCAAGCGGCCGCTGGCTGAAGAGATCCTGTTTGGCGAACTCTCCGACCATGGTGGCGTGGTGCATATTGACCTGAAGGACGGCGAGCTGACCTTCGAGTTTGAAACCACGGCAGAAATGGCCTGATCGATAACCGCAGGCGCCAATGTGGGAGGGGGCTTGCCCCCGATAGCAGTGCTTCAGTCGCTACACGAGTGACTGGTACGCCGCTATCGGGGGCAAGCCCCCTCCCACATTGTTTTGTGGTGCTAGATAAATGGCGCGCACACAAAAACGCCCGGCATAACCGGGCGTTTTGTATTGACTTGCTTAGCGAGCGCGGTAAGTGATGCGCCCTTTGCTCAAGTCATAGGGCGTCAGCTCGACGCGCACTTTGTCACCGGTAAGAATACGAATGTAGTTCTTGCGCATCTTGCCGGAGATATGCGCGGTTACGACGTGCCCATTTTCCAACTCCACACGAAACATGGTGTTGGGCAGGGTGTCGACGACAGTGCCTTCCATTTCGAAGCTGTCTTCTTTCGACATGCAGTAAAGCCCTCGGTATCCAGTGAATGGCCCGGTGCAACTGCGCCAGGCAAAAGCGGCGTGCATTGTGCCCGAAAAAGGGTGTTTAAGCCAAGGGGTTCTAGTTAAGCGTGACCCATCTTTGATTAATCAGCAGTTCTATGGGCCGATATTGGGTCTTGTAGCTCATCTTTTTGCAGTTCTTGATCCAGTATCCGAGGTAAACCGCCTCCAGTTCCAGGCGCAGGGCTTCGCCGATTTGCCAGAGGATCGCAAAGCGCCCCAGGCTGCGGCGCTCTTCGGTCGGCTCGTAGAAGGTGTAGACCGCCGACAGGCCGTTAGGCAGCAAATCCGTCACGGCGACGGCCAGCAGGCGACCGTCCGCACGAAATTCATAGAAGCGTGAAAAAGGCAGGTCGCGCACCAGGAACGTGGAGAACTGGTCGCGGCTTGGTGGGAACATATCGCCATCGGCGTGGCGTTGCTCGATATAGCGCTGGTAAAGGTCGAAGTATTCTTCGGTAAACCGAGGCTTGCTCGATGTCACCACCAAGTCGACATTGCGCTTGAGGATGCGCTTTTGGTTGCGGTCCGGCAGAAACTGCGCCACAGGGAGGCGCGCCGGTACGCAGGCATTGCAGTTCTGGCAATGGGGTCGGTACAGATGGTCGCCGCTACGCCGAAAGCCCATTTCCGAAAGATCCGCATACACATGCACGTCCATCGGTTGGCTGGGGTCGAGGAACAGCGTGGTGGCCTGCTCGTCTGGCAGATAGCTGCAAGAGTGGGCTTGAGTGGCATAGAACTTCAAACGCGCCAACTCGGTCATGATCAACCCTCGGGATAAGCTTTGAAATAAGTGTAAGCCAGGTGCGCGGATGTCGCCTAAGAAACCCACGGCCCGGTGTTGGGTTGGTCCAAGTGGTCGCGTAGAAAACCGGCGAACTCACTGCGAGGAATGGCGCGGGCACCCAGGCTGTGCAGGTGATCGTTGGGCATCTGGCAGTCGATCAGCACAAAGCCCCAGGCCTGTAATTGTCGCGTCAGTGTAGCGAAGCCAAATTTAGAGGCATTGTCGGCTCGGCTGAACATGGATTCGCCAAAAAACAGCTGGCCCATCGCCAGGCCATACAGGCCGCCCACCAGTACGCCTGCATCCCATACCTCTACCGAGTGCGCATGGCCGCGCTTGTGCAGCTCCAGGTAGGCGTTCTGGATGCCTTCGGTGATCCAGGTGCCATCGGCGTAGGCGCGCGGCGCAGCGCAGGCCCGGATGACGGCGGCGAAGTCCTGGTCGAATGTCACGGTGTAGCGCTGCTGGCGTAACAGCTTGCCCAGGCTGCGGGATACGTGGAGTTCATCAGGGAAGATCACCGTGCGCGGGTCTGGCGACCACCAAAGGATCGGTTGACCTTCCGAAAACCAAGGGAAGCAGCCGTGGCGGTAGGCCTTGACCAGTCGCTCCGCCGATAGATCGCCGCCGGCGGCGAGCAGGCCATTGGGTTCGCGCATGGCTTTGGCCAGCGGTGGAAAGGTCAGGGTGTCGCGTTGCAACCAGGTCAGCATGGCATCCAGGCTTATGGAAGGGGAGGGGAGTGGCAGGTATGACACCCGCCTCGGCAGTGCTGATTATTGTCGACGCAGCGCCATCGGGCCAGCTTGAATCCGCCATTGCTGCGTATTAGCGTGAGCGGGTGTTTCTGCAACTCTATGCCGGGGGTGTGGTCGTATTCGGGGCCGGCCCATGCAGGCCAATTGCCAAGCTTGCCTGGATTGGTAAAAACAGCTCATAAGCCTTTGTCAGCAAAGACAATGCATGCTCAAATTGCACATGTTGTGACACACAATTGGCTATGCTGGCTGAAGAAAGCCAAGTGGCGTGGCATCAGGCACACAAACCCGTACAATGCGGCCATTGTGGCGTTATCGTCATTTCATTGCGCAATCGCCCGACCTTAAACGTAGATTCAACGACGTTCGTTTATTTTTCAGCTGCTCGGATTGGGCAGTAGTTGCAGTCATTCAACAGATGGACGCGCTAAAGGCGCAGGAAAAGACCCGTTTTGAAGAAATCCGCCGCAACACCTAAAGCAGCAGTCGTGCCGGCTTGGCGCCAGCACCTGCACTATCGACTCAAGGAAGGTGCGCTGATCGCTATCGGCGCGCTGTGTCTGTTCCTGATGATGGCCTTGCTCACCTATGGCAAGGACGATCCGGGCTGGAGCCACAACAGCAAGATCGACGACGTGCAGAACTTCGGTGGCCCGGTGGGTTCCTACAGCGCCGATATCCTGTTCATGGTGCTGGGTTACTTCGCTTACATCTTCCCGTTGCTGCTGGCGATCAAGACCTGGCAGATCTTCCGCCAGCGTCACGAGCCGTGGCAATGGAGTGGCTGGCTGTTCTCCTGGCGCCTGATCGGCCTGGTGTTCCTGGTGCTCTCCGGCGCGGCGCTGGCCCATATTCATTTCCACGCGCCTACCGGTTTGCCGGCGGGCGCGGGCGGGGCGCTGGGCGAAAGCCTTGGCGACCTGGCACGCAAGACCCTGAATATCCAGGGCAGCACTCTGATGTTCATTGCGCTGTTCCTGTTCGGCCTCACGGTATTCACCGACCTCTCGTGGTTCAAGGTGATGGATGTGACGGGCAAGATCACCCTCGACCTGCTCGAATTGTTCCAAGGCGCCGCCAACCGTTGGTGGTCCGCCCGTGTCGATCGCAAGCGCATGGTGGCCCAGTTGCGCGAGGTGGATACCCGCATCAATGAGGTCGTGGCCCCGAGCACACCGGACCGCCGCGAACAGGCCAAGGTCAAGGAGCGCCTTATCGAGCGCGAACAGGCCCTGAGCAAGCACATGTCCGACCGCGAGAAGCAGGTGCCACCGGTGATTGCGCCGGCGCCGCCCAAGGCTCCCGAGCCAAGCCATCGCGTGCAGAAAGAGAAACAGGCGCCGTTGTTCATCGACAGCGCCGTGGAAGGCACCTTGCCGCCGATCTCGATTCTCGACCCGGCCGAAAAGAAACAACTCAACTATTCACCGGAATCCCTGGCGGCCGTCGGCCACCTGCTGGAAATCAAGCTCAAGGAATTCGGTGTCGAAGTCTCGGTGGACTCGATCCACCCAGGCCCGGTAATTACCCGTTACGAAATCCAGCCGGCCGCCGGTGTAAAAGTCAGCCGCATTTCCAACCTGGCCAAGGACTTGGCCCGCTCCCTGGCCGTGACCAGCGTGCGCGTGGTGGAGGTGATCCCCGGCAAGACCACCGTGGGTATCGAGATTCCCAACGAAGACCGCCAGATCGTGCGTTTCTCCGAAGTGCTGTCGACGCCGGAATACGACAATTTCAAATCGCCGGTCACCCTGGCCCTGGGCCATGACATCGGCGGCAAGCCGGTCATCACTGACCTGGCGAAAATGCCTCACCTGCTGGTGGCCGGTACCACCGGTTCCGGTAAGTCGGTGGGGGTGAACGCGATGATCCTGTCGATCCTGTTCAAGTCCGGCCCGGAAGACGCCAAGCTGATCATGATCGACCCGAAGATGCTCGAACTGTCGATCTACGAAGGCATTCCGCACCTGCTGTGCCCGGTGGTCACCGACATGAAGGACGCCGCCAACGCCCTGCGCTGGAGCGTTGCCGAGATGGAGCGCCGCTACAAGCTGATGGCGAAGATGGGCGTGCGTAACCTGTCGGGCTTCAACGCGAAGGTCAAGGAAGCCCAGGACGCCGGCACGCCGCTGACCGATCCGCTGTACAAGCGCGAAAGCATCCACGACGAAGCACCGCTGCTGAGCAAGCTGCCGACCATCGTGGTGGTGGTCGACGAATTTGCCGACATGATGATGATCGTCGGCAAGAAGGTTGAAGAGCTGATCGCCCGTATCGCCCAGAAAGCGCGAGCGGCCGGTATCCATTTGATCCTTGCTACCCAGCGGCCGTCGGTGGACGTGATCACCGGCCTGATCAAGGCCAACATCCCGACGCGCATGGCGTTCCAGGTGTCGAGCAAGATCGACTCGCGGACCATCATCGACCAGGGCGGCGCCGAACAACTGTTGGGCCACGGTGACATGCTCTACATGCCGCCGGGCACCAGCCTGCCGATCCGTGTGCACGGCGCTTTCGTGTCCGACGATGAAGTGCACCGCGTGGTGGAAGCCTGGAAGCTGCGCGGCGCGCCTGAATACAACGATGACATCCTTGCCGGCGTTGAAGAAGCTGGCAGCGGTTTCGACGGTGGCAGCAGCGGTGGCGACGATGATGCCGAGACCGACGCGCTGTACGACGAAGCCGTGGCATTTGTGCTGGAAAGCCGCCGGGCCTCGATTTCTGCGGTACAGCGCAAGCTGAAGATCGGCTACAACCGCGCCGCCCGCATGATCGAAGCCATGGAAAACGCCGGCGTCGTCACCGCAATGAACACCAACGGCTCGCGTGAAATCATTGCCCCTGGGCAGATGCGCGACTGACTCCGTGCCGCGTGGCAGCACGCGGCGCGCCCTGACTACTCAATGAGGACTCCCATGCGCTTTATCCGCATGCTGTTGTTGCCGGCACTGGCCCTGACCGCTGTTTCGGCTCACGCTGACCCGGCCTCCGTCGCCAGCCTGAAGAACCTGTTGGACAAATCCCAGACCCTGACCGCACGCTTTTCCCAGCTGACCCTGGATGCCGGCGGTACTCGCTTGCAGGAAACGGCAGGGGAAATGGCCGTGCAGCGCCCAGGGCTGTTCTACTGGCACACCGAAGGCAAGGCCGAGCAGACCATCGTCTCGGACGGCCAGAAAGTTACGCTGTGGGACCCGGACCTGGAGCAGGCGACCATCAAGAAGCTCGACCCACGCCTGAACCAGACGCCGGCGCTGTTGCTGTCGGGCGACGTGTCGAAGATCAACGACAGCTTCGATATCACCTCCAAGCAAACCAGCAACGTGATCGAATTCACCCTCAAGCCCAAATCCAAGGACACGCTGTTTGACACGCTGTCCCTGTCGTTCGGCAATGGCGTGATCAACAACATGCGCCTGATCGACAGCGTCGGCCAGCGCACCGATATCCTGTTCTCCGGGGTCAAGGCCAACCAGCCGGTGCCGGCTTCCAAGTTCAAGTTCGACATCCCCAAGGGTGCCGACGTAATCCAGGAATAAACCAGAGGTTTCAAACGCTGCCCATGGACCTGTTTCGAAGTGACCCGATTGCCCAACCCTTGGCCGCACGCTTGCGTTCGACCAACCTGGATGAGTACGTCGGTCAGGAACACCTGCTCGCTCGCGGCAAGCCATTGCGCGAAGCCCTGGAGCAGGGCGCGCTGCACTCGATGATTTTCTGGGGGCCACCGGGCGTGGGTAAAACCACCCTGGCGCGGCTGCTGGCGAAAGTCTCGGATGCACACTTCGAAACGGTGTCTGCGGTGCTGGCCGGGGTCAAGGAAATCCGCCAGGCGGTGGACGTTGCCAAGCAGCAGGCCGGGCAATACGGCAAGCGCACCATCCTGTTTGTCGACGAAGTGCATCGCTTCAACAAGTCGCAGCAGGATGCCTTCCTGCCCTACGTCGAAGACGGCACGCTGATCTTTATTGGCGCCACCACCGAAAACCCCTCGTTCGAACTGAACAACGCGTTGCTGTCGCGGGCTCGCGTGTATGTGCTCAAGAGCCTCGACGAGGCGGCGATGCAAAAGCTGCTGCACCGCGCCTTGAGTGAAGACAAGGGCCTGGGCAAGCGCCAGCTGAGTGTCAGCGAAGAAGGCTTCAAGATTCTGCTCACCGCTGCCGATGGCGACGGTCGCCGTTTTCTCAACCTGCTGGAGAACGCATCCGACCTAGCCGAAGACGGCAGCGAGATTGGCGTCGACCTGCTGCAAAGCCTGCTCGGCGACACGCGCCGGCGCTTCGACAAGGGCGGCGAAGCTTTCTACGACCAGATCTCGGCGCTGCACAAATCCGTGCGCGGCTCCAATCCGGACGGCGCGTTGTACTGGTTTGCGCGCATGATCGACGGCGGTTGCGATCCGTTGTACCTGGCGCGCCGCGTGGTACGCATGGCCAGCGAGGACATCGGTAACGCCGATCCCCGTGCCCTGAGCCTGTGTCTGGCCGCGTGGGACGTGCAGGAGCGCCTCGGCAGCCCGGAAGGCGAGTTGGCGGTGGCCCAGGCCATCACCTACCTGGCCTGCGCGCCGAAAAGCAACGCGGTGTACATGGGCTTCAAGTCGGCGCTGCGTGCCGCGGCCGAATACGGCTCCCTCGAAGTGCCGTTGCACTTGCGCAATGCGCCGACCAAATTGATGAAACAGCTCGGCTACGGCGACGAATATCGCTATGCCCACGATGAGCCGGATGCCTATGCCGCCGGTGAAGACTACTTCCCCGATGAGCTTGAGCCGTTGCCGCTCTACCAGCCGGTGCCCCGTGGCCTTGAGCTGAAGATCGGCGAGAAGCTCAATCATCTGGCCGCACTCGATCGTTTAAGTCCCAGACAGCGGAGAAAATCATGATTCCCTTGGTGGTCGCCGTCTCGGCGGGTGGTATCGCGGGTACACTGCTGCGCTTTGCGACGGCTAATTGGATCAGCGCGAATTGGCCCAAGCACTTCTATACCGCGACGCTGGCCGTTAATATCGTGGGCTGCCTGTTGATCGGCGTTTTATACGGCCTGTTCCTGGTGCGTCCCGAAGTACCGATTGAGGTGCGCGCCGGGCTGATGGTTGGCTTTCTTGGCGGCCTGACGACCTTTTCATCCTTTTCACTGGATACCGTACGCCTGCTGGAAAGCGGGCAAATGCCGCTGGCGATTGGCTACGCTGCCATCAGTGTATTCGGCGGGCTGCTCGCGACCTGGGCTGGCCTGTCCTTGACCAAACTTTGATAAACGAGAGACCGACATGCTCGATTCCAAACTGTTACGTAGCAACCTTCAGGACGTAGCGGACCGCCTGGCATCCCGTGGCTTTGCCTTGGATGTTGCGCGCATCGAAGCGCTGGAAGAACAGCGCAAGACCGTCCAGACCCGCACCGAAGCACTGCAGGCTGAGCGTAATGCGCGTTCCAAATCCATCGGTCAGGCCAAGCAGCGCGGCGAAGACATCGCGCCGCTGATGGCGGACGTCGAGCGCATGGGCACCGAGCTGTCCGACGGCAAGGTCGAGCTGGAGGGCATTCAGTCCGAGCTGGATTCGATCCTGCTGGGCATCCCCAACATTCCGCATGAATCTGTGCCAGTGGGTGAAGACGAAGACGGCAACGTCGAAGTCCGCCGCTGGGGCACGCCCAAAGCCTTTGACTTCGAGATCAAGGACCACGTTGCCCTGGGCGAATTGACCGGTGGCCTGGATTTCGAAACCGCCGCCAAGATGTCCGGCGCGCGCTTTGCGTTGCTGCGCGGACCGATCGCGCGCATGCACCGTGCCCTGGCGCAGTTCATGATCAACCTGCACACCGGCGAGCACGGCTACGAAGAGGCCTACACCCCTTATCTGGTGCAAGGTCCGGCGCTGATGGGTACCAGCCAGTTGCCGAAGTTCGAAGAAGACCTGTTCAAGATCAGCCGCGAGGGTGAGGCCGACCTGTACCTGATCCCGACCGCCGAAGTGTCGCTGACCAATATCGTCGCTGGCGAGATCCTCGACGCCAAGCAACTGCCACTCAAGTTCGTGGCCCACAGCCCGTGCTTTCGCAGTGAAGCCGGCGCATCGGGGCGTGACACCCGTGGCATGATCCGCCAGCACCAGTTCGACAAGGTCGAGATGGTGCAAGTGGTCGAGCCGTCGACCTCCATGGAAGCCCTGGAAGGCCTGACCGCCAACGCCGAGCGCGTGCTGCAACTGCTGGAGCTGCCGTACCGCGTGCTGGCTCTGTGCACGGGCGACATGGGGTTCAGCGCCGTGAAGACCTACGATCTGGAAGTGTGGGTGCCGAGCCAGGACAAGTACCGCGAGATTTCGTCGTGCTCCAACTGCGGTGATTTCCAGGCCCGTCGTATGCAGGCGCGTTTCCGTAACCCGGAAACCGGCAAGCCGGAACTGGTGCACACCCTCAATGGTTCGGGCCTGGCCGTAGGCCGTACCCTGGTGGCGGTGTTGGAAAACTACCAGCAGGCTGACGGTTCGATCCGTGTACCTGAAGTGCTCAAGCCGTACATGGCCGGCGTTGAGGTCATCGGCTAAATGGAATTTCTGCCGCTGTTTCATAACCTGCGCGGCAGCCGTGTATTGGTCGTTGGTGGCGGGGAAATTGCCTTGCGCAAGTCCCGGCTGCTGGCCGACGCCGGCGCAGTGCTGCGGGTGGTTGCTCCTCAGATCGAAGACCAGTTGCGTGAATTGGTGCTGGGCAGTGGCGGGGAACTGAACGTGCGTGGTTATCAGGAGCCCGACCTTGATGGTTGCACCCTGATCATCGCCGCGACGGACGACGAGCCACTCAATGCGCAAGTATCCAGTGATGCCAAGCGTCGCTGTGTACCGGTCAACGTGGTGGACGCGCCGGCCTTGTGCAGCGTGATCTTCCCGGCGATTGTCGACCGCTCGCCGTTGGTGATTGCGGTGTCCAGCGGCGGCGATGCGCCGGTGCTGGCACGCTTGATCCGCGCCAAGCTGGAAACCTGGATTCCATCGACTTATGGTCAATTGGCCGGGTTGGCGGCGCGTTTTCGTGCCCAGGTCAAAGGTTTGTACCCGGATGTGCAGCAACGTCGGGCGTTCTGGGAAGAAGTGTTCCAGGGCCCGATTGCCGACCGTCAGTTGGCCGGGCAGGGCGATGAGGCTGAGCGTTTATTGATTGAAAAGGTCAACGGTGCACCGCCGTACGCGCCGGGTGAGGTTTACCTGGTGGGCGCAGGCCCAGGCGATCCTGACCTGTTGACCTTCCGTGCGCTGCGTCTGATGCAGCAAGCCGATGTGGTGCTGTACGACCGCCTGGTCGCCCCGGCGATTCTTGAGCTGTGCCGTCGTGATGCCGAGCGGGTGTATGTCGGTAAGCGTCGCGCCGACCATGCCGTGCCGCAGGACCAGATCAACCAGCAATTGGTGGATCTGGCCAAGCAAGGCAAGCGCGTGCTGCGCCTCAAGGGTGGCGATCCGTTCATCTTTGGGCGTGGTGGCGAAGAAATCGAGGAATTGGCGGCCCATGGCATCCCGTTCCAGGTGGTGCCAGGGATTACAGCGGCCAGTGGCTGCGCGGCGTATGCCGGGATTCCGCTGACCCATCGCGATTACGCGCAATCGGTGCGCTTTATCACCGGGCACCTGAAAAACGGTACGTCGGATCTGCCCTGGCAGGATCTGGTGGGGCCGTCGCAGACGCTGGTGTTCTACATGGGCCTGATTGGCTTGCCGATCATCTGCGAGCAACTGATCAAGCACGGTCGCGCCGCTGATACACCGGCAGCGTTGATCCAGCAGGGCACCACCTCGAACCAGCGTGTGTTCACCGGTACCCTGGCCGACTTGCCACGCATGGTGGCGGAGCATGAAGTGCATGCGCCGACGCTGGTGATCGTCGGTGAGGTGGTGGTATTGCGCGAGAAGCTGAAGTGGTTTGAAGGCGCCCAGTCTCAGGTGTGAGCCCTGAAAGCATCGGGGGCAAGTCCCCTCCCACATTAAAATGCATTCCAAATGTGGGAGGGGGCTTGCCCCCGATGAGTCCCTCAGACACAACCATCTCGTGGATCAGCTCAAAACCCCTGAACCATTCAAGCGCCGACGATCATGCTCGGCATCAAACCTCTGCAACGGCCCTTTCGGCACAATCCCCGTCGGATTGATCGTCCGATGGCTCGCATAGTAGTGCCCCTTGATGTGCTCGAAATCCACCGTCTCGGCCACCCCCGGCCACTGATAGAACTCCCGCAGCCAGTTCGACAGGTTTGGATAATCCGCAATCCGCCGCAGATTGCATTTGAAGTGGCTGTAGTACACCGCATCAAAACGAATCAGCGTGGTAAACAGCCGCACGTCTGCCTCGGTCAGGTATTCACCGGCCAGGTAGCGATGGTCGCTCAGGTGCTGCTCCAGGTCATCCAGTTCGGCAAACACATCATCAAACGCGCTTGCATACGCCTGCTGCGACGTGGCAAAGCCTGCGCGGTACACGCCGTTGTTCACGGCCGGGTAAATGCGTTCGTTCAGCGCGTCGATGGTTGTGCGCAGTGACTCGGGATAGAAGTCCAGGGTGTTGCCCGTCAACCCGTTGAACGCGCTGTTGAACATGCGGATGATCTCCGCCGACTCATTGCTGACGATGCGTTGGAGCTGCTTGTCCCACAACACCGGCACGGTGACGCGGCCGGTGTAGTCGGCCGTATCGGCGGTGTAGCGCTGGTGCATGAATTCAAAATTATCCAGCGCGTCGCCAGTGGAGCCGTGGGCCTTATCGAAGGTCCAGCCGTTTTCCAGCATCAGCCAGCTGACCACGGACACATCGATGAGGCTTTCGAGGCCTTTGAGCTTGCGCAGGATAAGGGTGCGGTGAGCCCATGGGCAGGCCAGGGACACATAGAGGTGATACCGACCGGCCTCGGCCTTGAAGCCGCCATCGCCGCTCGGGCCAGGCTGGCCGTCGGCGGTCACCCAGTGACGGCGCTGCGCCTGTTCGCGTTGGAAAGCGCCGTCTGCGCTACTTTCGTACCACTGGTCTTTCCAGTGTCCTTCGATCAGCAAACCCATGATTGGCTCCTTGGCTAATAAGCGTTGGAGCCCAGTCTAAAGGGATGAGTTCGAACTAAAAGCGCAAAGACTGCGGGTGAATGATCGATTAAATCGATTTATCCCGCGCAGCCCAGTACTGCCGGGCCAATTCGAACGCCTGCTCCCGTGGGTGGCCCAGGCCGCGCAAGGCCAGGGCCATGGTGGCGATCAGCGCCAGTTGTGGGTAGCTGTCCTCCACATCACCGCGCCATAGCGCTTTCAAATGCTCTGTCTCCAGCGTTGCCGGTTTGACATGGCGCTGGGCGGAGAGGGCGGGCCATTCTTCATCCCAGCTCTCGCCGCCGGTAGTGCCGTACAGGTGGCTGATCGTGTCGGGGTTGATCTCGATCTCGCCGCCGTCGCCTTTCACCACAATCACGTTATCGCCAAGCAGGCCGCTGGCGTCGCGGTGTACGCCCTGATAGCCCGGATGGAAAATGCTTTGCAGGCCGCAACGGGCGTTCAACGGGTTGAGCAGCCGCGCCAGGGAGTGGATCGGCGAGCGCAGGCCCAGGGTGTTGCGCAAATCGATCATGCGTTGCAACTGCGGTGCCCAGTCGCCCAGCGGGATGAACGCCAGATTGCCCTGGTCAAACGCCGCGCCGACCTGTTGCCAGTTGCGGCACAGGGGAATTTGCAGGGTTTGCAGCAATTGTTCGGTGTACAACCGGCCCGCCGTATGGGCGCCGCCACCGTGCATCAGGATGCGCACGCCGTTCTCTGCCAGGCATTTGGCTGCCAGCAGAAACCACGGCAGGTGGCGTTTCTTGCCGGCGTAGGTGGGCCAGTCGACATCCACGTTCAGTGCCGGGGCATCCAGGCGTTCGCGCACGGCTTCGGTGAAGCCAGCAAGTTCTTCCGCGCTTTCTTCCTTGTGCCGCAGCAGCATCAGGAAGGCGCCCAGTTGGGTGTCTTCGACTTTTTCGTCGAGCAGCATGCCCATGGCTTCACGGGCTTCTTCGCGGGTGAGGTTACGCGCGCCGCGCTTGCCTTTGCCCAGGATGCGCACGAATGGTGCAAACGGGTGCTCGGCAGGGGTTTCCAAGGTCAGCGGGATAAAGTCGGTCATAAGCAATTCGTCGGCCTGGGCAGGCCCGCCAGCTTGGCGGCGAGTTTGGCGGGAGTGCCGTTGAACAGTTGGTTGAGGTGCAGGCTGTTGCCCTTCTCCGGGCCAAGTTTCAGGGCGGTGTATTTGATCAGCGGGCGCGTGGCCGGGGACAGCTGGAATTCGGCATAAAACCCGCGCAACAGTTCGAGGATTTCCCAGTGGGCCGGCGTCAGCTCCAGGTTGTCGGCGGCGGCCAGGGCATTGGCGACTTCGGTGGACCAGTCGTCCAGATCGACCAGGTAGCCGTCCTTGTCCAGTTCGAGGCGGCGCTCGCCTACGGTCAGGGTGTTCATAGCCAGGTGTTGACCTTGTCGTAGTCGATCGACAGTTGCACGAAACCGGGATAGTCCACGCTGTCAGCCCAGTCCGGTAGTGGCAGATTGCGCGCCTGCATGTCTTCGGCCAGCACAAACACCTTCACGCCTTTGGTTTGCAGGGCGGGCGTGTGCAGGCCGTAGGCGCCGTCACCACACAGCAGGATTGCGTCCCCGGCGCCACAGATGCGCAGGCAGCTGTCGAGGCGGCTGTCGGTAAACGGGGAATGAGACACCACATGTAGAGTCGACATCAGAGGGTAATCACCTGGTCGTAACGGTCAATCAGTTGGGAAATGGCTTGGCTGTCCAGCGACTGCGCGTTGGCGGGTGGTGGGAGCCCGCGTGCGGACAGGCTGTGGTCGCAGGCGAACACGTCATCAATGCCGAACAGGCCCAGGGCCTGCAGATTGGCACTCAGGTCTTTCTGTTGCACGGCTTTGGCGGCTTGGCACGGCGCCAGTTGGAACACACCGTCATCCATGAACAGCAAGCCGATGGGCAGATCAAACGCGCCGCCGGCCAGCACGATATCCAGCGCTTCCCGCGCGCTCGGCCCGGACCACGGCGCCTGGCGACTGATCACCAATAGGGATCTGGACATTTCACGGCCCTCCAAAACAGATCAGGCGGTCGGCACCCTGGATCGCATCATGCAATTGCCCAAGGCCTGACAGCGCCCACGGTGCATCCAGGTTGACCGCGCTGCGTTGATAGCGCGTGGCTTCTTCGCTGTTGAGCACGCCACGGCGCAGGGCAGCGGCGATGCACACCACGCCGTCCAGCTGATGAGTGCTGACAAACTCACGCCATTGGCGGGCGATGTCTTGCTCATCCTGGGGCGCGACAACGTTATTGGACGCGCTGTACACGCCATCCTGATAAAAAAACAACCGCACAATCTCATGCCCGCCGGCCAGCGCGGCCTGTGCGAACAGCAGGGCGCGGCGCGAGGAGGGCGCATGGGCGGCGGAATACAGGGCAATCGCGAACTTCATGGAACACTCGGCAAGCAAACGTGGGCCAATGATAAAGCCGCCGCCGCGAAAAAGCCCGCCGTGATCAAAACGGTCACTGTCGGTGATTGTTCTGACGATTGCCGGTAGGCGTAAGGCTGCCTAGTCTGTGAGCATTCGAAGCGAAAGTGGAGCCCCCAAATGTCAGGTCCCTTGGCGTCCCTCAAAGTGCTGGATTTTTCCACCTTGCTACCTGGCCCGTTTGCTTCGTTGATGCTGGCGGACATGGGGGCCGAGGTGCTGCGTATCGAATCGCCCACGCGCATGGACCTGCTGCGCGTGCTGCCGCCCCATGACCAAGGCACCTCGGCGAGCCACGCCTACCTCAATCGCAATAAACGCAGCCTGGCTCTGGACCTCAAGCAGGCCGAGGCCCTGGACATCGTAAGGGCGCTGGTCAAGAACTACGACATCGTGCTCGAACAGTTTCGCCCCGGCGTGATGGAGCGCCTGGGCCTGGGGTATGAGGCCTTGAAAGCGCTCAACCCCCGGCTGATTTATGTGTCGATCACCGGGTATGGCCAGACCGGCCCGTATAAGGATCGCGCCGGCCACGATATCAACTACCTGGCACTGGCGGGCGTGGCCAGCTACACCGGGCGCCAGGACAGCGGGCCGCTGCCGTTGGGCGTGCAGTTGGCGGATGTGGGCGGCGGCTCGTTGCATGCCGTGGTGGGTTTGCTCGCAGCGGTCATCGCTCGCCAGCAGACGGGTGTCGGTCAATACTTGGATGTGAGCATGACCGACTGCTCATTCAGCCTGAACGCGATGGCTGGCGCCGGTTACCTGGCCTGCGGCGTGCAGCCGGAAAGGGAAACCCATGTGCTCAATGGCGGCAGTTTCTATGACTATTACCGCTCGCGTGATGGGCGCTGGATGTCGGTGGGCAGCCTGGAGCCGGCGTTTATGCAGCGACTCTGCGCGGCGTTCGGGCGGCCGGAGCTGGCGGCACTGGGCCTCGATCCTGCGCTCAAGCGGGCGCTGCAAGTGGAATTCGAAAAGCGCAGCTTTGATGAACTGTGCGAGTTATTTGCCGGTGTGGATGCGTGTGTAGAGCCAGTGTTGAGCCTGAGCGAGGCCGTTGAACACCCGCAGTTGAAGGCGCGGGCGTTGGTCAGCCAGGTGCCGAGGGGCGATGGTTCGACCCAGGCGCAACTGGCTTGCCCGCTGAAGTTTTCCGAGGGGTTGCCGGCGCCGAGACATATTGGTGTGGCGGTGGGGGTGCACAGTGATGAGGTGTTGGCGGAGTTGGGCCTCAGCGCTCAGCGAATAGCGGAACTGCGGCGGGCCAAGGTGGTTGGGTGACTGACCCGGCGCTATCGGGGGCGGCCCCCTCCCACATTAAAATGCATTCCAAATGTGGGAGGGGGCTTGCCCCCGATTTGGCCCTCACTCCACGCGGGTTTCCCCGGTAAACACCAGGGTCTGCCGACACCGCCGACACAAATACCGCCGTCCCTGAGCCACCATGCCATGACGCTGCGACGAAAACGGGAAGTCGCTATCGGCACACGGGCAGCGGTAGATATAGCGGGTTACCTGGCGACGCTGCACGGCATAGGTGTGGCAGCGGTCTGGCGGCAGTTCGTAGACCCCGCGCATGATTAACTGCCATTCCTCGCCATGGGGCTGGATGCGCTCACCGAACAATTGATGGGCGATCAGGTGCGCCACTTCATGGGCCACGGTCTGCTTGAGGAAATGTTGACTGTTTTCTCGGTACAACTGTGGGTTGAAGCGCAGCAGGTTCTCGTGCAAATGCGCGACACCGGCTTTCTGGCCCCGCAGCTTGAGGCTGACCTGGGGGCGCTTGAAGCTTCGTTTGAAAAAGGATTCGGCTTGCAGGAAACAATCTTCGACGCGGGTATTGAGTTGCTCGGGCATGCTGTACCTATCTCCAGAGAGGCCCAGTATGCCGCAAAGCCGGGTGTTTCCGAATCTGTCAGGTGCCGAATGGTCATGCATAACGCACAAAGCCACCTTGCGGTGGCCTTGCCTGAGGGGTTGTGAGGTCAGTTGGTGTAGATCGGGCCAACACCCAGGCCCCAGACGATAACGGTAAACGCCATGATCGCCACCAGGACCACCAGGCCTACAGCCAGTACCGAGCTGGAAAACAGGAAGCCCTCGTCCGGGTCGATGTTCATGAACGTCGGCAGGCCTACATACAGCAAGTACACCGTGTAGCAGATTGCCGCCGTGCCCACGACCATGCCCAGCCACATATGTGGGTAAAGCGCCGCCAGCCCGCCGATAAACAGGGGTGTGGCGGTGTAGGTCGCAAAAGCCACGCAGCGCGCCATGCTGGGGTTGGCGTCGTAGGTACGGGCCATCCAGTGAATGAACGCGCCCATCACCGCCACGCCGCCGAGCATGGCGGCATAGGACATGATGGTCATCCACAACGCACTTTCCTGGGTCAGCATCACCGGCGCCCGGTTACCGATGACCCAGCCCACCTGGGTGGTGCCGATAAACGCTGATATCGCAGGGATCGCCGCGAGAATCAGGGTGTGAGTGAGGTACATGTGGCCGATGCTTTCTTCTTTATCGCCACGGATTTCCCGCCATTCCTGGTCGGGATGGGTAAAAAGCCCCACGACGTGATGGATCATGCCAGTCACTCCTGTCGTTATTGCCATCGCCCCCCATCGGAGCGCCCACGGGCCAATTGGCCTGAAAGGTCTGGATATAGATGTGCGACCTCACGTCGCAGTATAGGAAGGGATGACCTGAATAACTGTAGGGGCTTTAGAGCAAATCGCACTCTAAACGGTGGGCCTAATCGCAGATTGGAATGCTGGCCCACATTGAATGTGGGGACTCGACATCGGTAAGATACCCGGCTTTTCGTCACACCAGCAGCGGATCCAAGCGCCATGGGCACTCTTACGGTCAACCAGAACAAACTGCAAAAACGCCTGCGTCGCCTGGCCGGTGAAGCGGTCGCCGATTTCAACATGATCGAGGACGGCGACAAGGTCATGGTCTGTCTCTCCGGCGGCAAAGACAGTTACACCCTGCTTGACGTGCTGCTGCACCTGCAAAAGGTCGCGCCAATCAAGTTCGAGATCGTCGCCGTCAACATGGACCAGAAACAACCAGGCTTCCCGGAGCACGTGCTGCCGGCCTACCTGAAAGCCCTGGGCGTCGAGTACCACATCGTCGAAAAAGACACCTACTCGGTGGTCAAGGAGTTGATTCCGGAAGGCAAGACCACCTGCTCGCTGTGCTCGCGCCTGCGCCGTGGCACGCTCTACACCTTTGCCGATGAAATCGGTGCGACCAAGATGGCCCTGGGGCACCACCGCGACGACATCGTCGAAACCTTCTTTCTCAACATGTTTTTCAATGGCTCCCTCAAGGCCATGCCGCCCAAGCTGCGCGCCGATGACGGGCGCAACGTAGTCATCCGCCCGCTGGCGTATTGCAACGAGAAGGACATCCAGGCCTACTCCGACTTCAAGCAATTCCCGATCATCCCGTGCAACCTGTGCGGCTCCCAGGAAAACCTGCAGCGCCAGGTGGTCAAGGAGATGCTGGTGGAGTGGGAACGCAAGACGCCGGGGCGCACCGAAAGTATTTTCCGCAGCTTGCAGAACGTACAGCCATCACAATTGGCCGACCGCAACCTGTTTGACTTCACCAGCCTGAAAATCGACGAGACGGCCGCCTCGCGCTTCGTCAACGTAGTGAACCTCTGACGCAACTCAACGCTCTGAAAGACGGCGCTTACGGGCGCCGTTTTCATTTTCAATCCCCAGGAGAGGGCATGCGCGATTACAAGTGGCTGCACGAATATTGTCTGAACCGCTTTGGTTCAGCGGCTCAACTGGAAGCCCACCTGCCGGTGCCCAAGACGCCGGCGCAATTGCGCAAGATCAGTGATGACCGTTATCTGTCGACCCTGGCGCTGCGAGTGTTTCGCGCCGGTTTAAAGCACAGCGTGGTGGACGCCAAATGGCCGGCGTTCGAACAGGTGTTCTTCGGCTTCGACCCGGAAAAAGTCGTACTGATGGGCGCCGAGCACCTGGAACGCCTGATGCAGGACACGCGGATCATCCGTCACCTGGGCAAGCTCAAGAGCGTGCCGCGCAACGCGCAGATGATGCTGGACATCGAGCTAGAAAAAGGCAGCTTCGGCGCGTTTATCGCCGACTGGCCGGTCACCGACATCGTCGGGCTCTGGAAGTACCTGAGCAAGCACGGCCACCAGTTGGGCGGGCTGTCGGCGCCGCGCTTCTTGCGGATGGTGGGTAAGGATACGTTTGTGCCGAGTGATGACGTGGTGGCAGCATTGAATGCGCAGAAAATCGTCGACAAGGCGCCGACCAGCCTGCGCGATCTGGCGACGGTGCAGGGCGCGTTCAACCAGTGGCATGCCGAAAGTGGGCGACCTATGTGCCAGTTGTCGATGATGCTGGCCTACACCGTCAACCACTGAGCCGACGCCATAAGTAACCCCCCCGTAGCGCTCGACAGCTACGGGTGATTGGCTGCCAACCGCCGATCCAACTGATGCCGCCACCGCACATACAACAGCGCCGTGCAAAACACCGCCAGACTCGTCAGCATCTCCAGCACACCGAACCACTGGCGGTTCGGGTCGTACGCCGCCAGCGCGCCCTTGATGAAATACAGGTTCACCGCAAAGCACATCCACGAATGCCCCCGCGCACTGCCGCTGATCATGCCCGGCGCCAGCAACAGCAGCGGCGCCAGCTCGATCAGCAGGATCACCCACGGGCGTGCGCCGTGCAGGTCGGCGATGAACAGGTAATACCCGCACAGCAAGCCCACCAGGGCAAAAAATGCCAGCAGGCTCAATGCGCGTGCCGCCTTTACACGCGGCTCCAGCCACGCCTGGGGCGGCAGGACTTTAGGCTTTTTGGCCACGGCCATTCTCCAGCAGCGTGGCGGTGGTAGCCAGGCGCAAGCCCAATGCCCGGCACAGGGCGATTTCGTGTTGATCGAGCATGCGCTTGCCGTCCGGCCCGGCATGGTGGCTGGCGCCATACGGCGTGCCGCCGCCCTGGGTGTCGAGCAATGCCTGTTCGCTGTAGGGCAGGCCGGTGATCAACATGCCGTGGTGCAACAGCGGCAGCAGCATCGACATCAGCGTGGTTTCCTGGCCGCCGTGCAGGCTGGCGGTGGAGGTGAACACGCCAGCAGGCTTGCCGACCAGAGCGCCGGTGAGCCACAGGTTGCTAGTCCCATCAATAAAATACTTGAGCGGCGCGGCCATGTTGCCGAAGCGCGTCGGGCTGCCCAGGGCCAGGCCTGAGCAGTTTTTCAAATCATCGAGGCTGGCGTACAACGCACCTTCGTCCGGAATGCTCGGCGCCACGGCTTCGCATTCGGTGGAGATTGCCGGCACGGTGCGCAAACGCGCTTCCATACCGCCTTGCTCGATACCCCGGGCAATTTGCCGGGCCATTTCGCTGACCGAGCCGTTGCGGCTGTAATACAGCACCAGCACATACGGTGTGGTCACGGCAGAATCTCCAGTACGTTTTCTGGTGGGCGGCCAATGATGGCTTTGTCGGCGGTTTCCAGGATCGGGCGTTCCATCAGCTTGGGGTGTTCGGCGATGGCCGCGATCAGTTGGGTTTCGCTGAGGGTGGCGTCGGCCAGGTTGAGACTTTTGTATTCGTCTTCGCCGGTGCGCAGCAACTGACGGGCGCTGAGGCCCAGTTTGGCCAGCAAGGCCTTGATTTGCGCCGCGTCCAGCGGGGTTTCCAGGTAGCGCACCACGGTTGGGGCAAGGCCGCGGGCTTCAAGCAGTTCGAGCGCACCGCGGGATTTCGAGCAGCGCGGGTTGTGATAAAGCGTCAGATCGGTCATGTGCGGGTCGCATCTTGCGTAAGGTGGCGGGTATTCTACCCGCGCTGCGGCCCGTCCTTAAACCGTAAGAGGCGATAGGTCGCAGCCAACGTTCATTTTTGCGAAGGATTACCCCATGACACGTCGACTGATCGGTGCATTGGCGATCATTACAACCTTGCTGCTCAGCGGCTGCGGCAATGACTATGGTGTTGACCAGTATGGCCAGAAAGTCGCGGCCGAGCGCCTCGACAAGCAATGGCTGGTGGTCAACTACTGGGCAGAATGGTGTGGCCCTTGCCGCACGGAAATCCCTGAGCTCAATGCCTTGGCCGAGCAGCTCAAAGCACAGAACGTCGGGGTGTTCGGGGTCAATTTCGATAACGTGCAGGGGGAGGAACTGAAAGCCGCCAGCGACAAGCTGGGCATCAAGTTCACCGTGCTGGCACAGAATCCGGACGGGATCTTCGACATTCCGCGCAGCGAGGCCCTGCCGGTGACTTACATCATCGATGACAAGGGCAAGGTGCGTGAGCAGTTGATGGGCGAGCAGACCGCGGAAGGCGTACTGGCCAAACTCAAGTCCTTGCGCGGTTAAAGCAGCAACTCCAAACAAATGTGGGATCGGGCTTGCCCCGCCCACATTTGGAACGCTGCCAAGTCACAGAGTCGGGATCAGCCCTCTTCGGGCCACAGGCGAATAGGCTTGCCCTTGGCCGGCCAGAAGCGCGTCTGCTCGATCGGCGAGATATCCCAGCGCTGTACGCCTTGCAGAGCCTGGAAGAAGCGGTGTTCCTGCTCCATCAGGGCCTCGGCGCAGAGCTTGCGGGTGCTGCCGAGCTTGCCGAAGCTGAGCTTGTCGCCCTCGACGGTGTATGGCGCAAACCAGTGGTTGCAACCGCCATTGCCGTAGGCGCGACCATCGGCGCCGAGGGTGACGGTCAGGTGGGCGTAGTCCATCAACGGCCGCTCACCAATCCACTCCACCACGTAACTGTGATCCTGCTTGAGCTTGACCGCATCACCGGCACAGCCGCTCAGTGCCGCGCCGACGGCGGCGAGCAGAAGCAGGCCTTTCATTGCGCAGCCTTCTGGCATTTCGGGCAGCGGTGCTTGTCGCCTTCGCTGGCCCAGCCCAGTTCCTTGATGCGCGCGTTGGCGGCAGGCTGCAGCGGCTCCTTGCTCAGCTTGGTTTCCACCGCGAATTCAAACTCCAGCACGGTGTCGCAGCTGTCGCAGTTGACCTTCCAGGTGTGAATCTCCAGCTCGCCGAATTTAGGCCCTTGGGCCATGGCGACCCATTGGCCCGCCGGGCGGATGGAGTAGCGCGCATCGCCTTCGACGGTCAGGCGCATCGACAGGGTTTTACTGCCGCGCAGGGTGACGATCAGCACGTCGCCGTGCTTGATCGAACCACCGTTGCCGGTGACCTGGTAACGGCCCCGCACCAGGGCGCGGCATTCGATCAGGGTGTGTTGCGGGCTCAGCAAGCTGAAGCGGAAATCGTGTTCGGCCATGGATCCTCCAAATAGGCGCGGCATCCTATCACGGGTGCCTGCTCATCATGAGCCTGGTATGTGACCGCTGATCAACCTTCGACAAGGTTCTGCGCCCGGCCATCAGCCCATGCAGCAATGTTGGCCAGGGTGGTGCCGGCAATGGCCGCCAGGGCTTCGCGGGTGAGGAACGCCTGGTGCGCGGTGATGATCACGTTGGGGAAGGTCAGCAGGCGCGCAAGCACGTCGTCTTGCAGAGGCATATCCGAACGGTCCTCGAAAAACAGCTGGGCTTCTTCTTCGTAGACATCCAGCCCCAGATAACCGAGTTGGCCGTCCTTGAGCGCTTCGATCAATGCCGGCGTATCCACCAGACCGCCGCGACCGGTATTGATCAGCATCGCGCCGGGCTGCATCTGTGCCAGGGAACGGGCGTTGATCAAGTGTTTGCTGTCGGTGGTCAGCGGGCAGTGCAGGCTGATGATCTGCGCTTGCGCGAGCAACTCGGGCAGGCTCACGTACTGCGCGCCCAAGGCCTGGACCTGCGGATTGGGGAAGGGGTCGTAGGCGAGCAGCGTACATCCGAACCCGGCCATGATTCTGGCAAATGTCGCGCCGATCTGCCCGGTACCAACCACACCGACCGTCTTGCCCGCCAGGTCGAAACCGGTGAGGCCGTGCAAGCTGAAGTCACCATCGCGGGTGCGGTTGTAGGCGCGATGCAAGCGGCGGTTGAGGGCGAGGATCAGCGCGACAGCGTGCTCCGCGACCGCATGGGGCGAGTAGGCTGGCACGCGCACGATGCTCAGGCCCAGGCGCCTGGCGACGGCGAGGTCGACATGGTTGTATCCCGCCGAACGCAGGGCAATCAGCCGGGTACCGCCTTTGGCCAAGTGTTCCAGCACCGGGGCGCTGAGGTCGTCGTTGATAAAGGCGCAGACCACCTCGTGGTGTTCGGCTAGGGCCACGGTGTCGAGATTGAGCCGGGCAGGCTGGAATTGCAGCGCCAGGCCCGGTGGCAGCGGCTCGCCGAGGAAGCTGTCGCGGTCGTAGGTCTGGCTGCTGAAAAGAATCACGCGCATTGAAAATGCTCCCTGCTATTTATCAGTTGATCAGCGCCTTGAAATAGGGTCAGACGCTGACCCGCGCTTCACTGGCCAGCCGGGCGATGGCCATGTCCAGTTCGTCCAGGGCCGTCATGGCCTTGGCGTCGTCCTGCTTGAGCAGGGTTTCGGCACGTTGGCAGGCAGCGCGCAGTTGCGGCACGCCACAGTAGCGGGTGGCGCCGTGCAGGCGGTGGACGCGCTCGATCAGCGCCAGATTGTCCTTGGCATCGCGGGCAACGTGAATGGCCTGACGGTCTGCCTCCAGCGAGGCCAGCAGCATGGCGAGCATGTCGGCGGCCAGATCGGTTTTACCCGCAGCCAGGCGCAGGCCTTCCTCATGGTCGAGCACCGGCAGCTGCACGCCCGGGCCCAGCCCTTCGGTGACGCGCTCCGGCACTTGGTTACGCAAGGCGAGGCCGGTCCATTTCAACACCACCTGGGCCAATTGCCGTTCGCTGATGGGTTTGGTCAGGTAATCGTCCATGCCGCTTTGCAGCAAGGCGCGTTTTTCGTTGGCCATGGCGTGGGCGGTGAGGGCGACCACCGGCAAGGGCGTGCCATGGCCCTCGCTTTCCCATTGGCGTATCGCCTCGGTACTCTGGCGCCCATCCATGCCGGGCATTTGCACGTCCATCAGCACCAGATCGAAGGTGTCCTGTTTTACGGCGTCGACTGCGGCATAACCGCTTTCTACTGCACGCACCTGGGCGCCCATGTCTTCCAGCAAGGTTTGCACCAACAGCAGGTTCGCCGGGTTGTCGTCGACACACAGCACACGGGGCGCACGGCTGGACAGCGGCTCGCCCGGCTCGCTGCGCGACGGGCGCGGGCTGATCAGGTCGGACAGGGCGCGGCGCAGCTTGCGGGTGCACGCCGGCTTGGCCTGCAACTGGCTGTTGGGGTTGGGCACGGACTGGTTGAACAGCATCTGTTCGGTGGTAGGGCACAGCACCAGCACTTTGCAGCCGAGGCGTTCGAGATCCCAAAGGTGCTGGTTGAGACGCTCGGGCGGAATGTCGTTGGCGGTTACGCCGAGCACCGCCAAGTCAATGGCCTGCTCGGTCTGATGGGCGCTGGTGATGCCGTTGGTCAGGCTTTCCAGGCTATTGAACGGCGTGACTTCCAGGCCGCAGTCTTCCAGTTGATGTTGCAGGGCCTGGCGCGCCAGTTCGTGGTTTTCCAGTACCGCCACGCGGTGGCCCAGCAGTGGCGCGCAGGGCAGGTCTTCAATGTCGCCGCGGGTTTTGGGCAGGTTCAGGCTGATCCAGAACTCCGAGCCTTCACCCGGCGTGCTGTCTACACCGATTTCACCGCCCATCTGCTCGATCAGGCGCTTGGAAATCACCAGGCCCAGCCCGGTGCCGCCCGGCTGGCGTGACAGCGAATTATCGGCCTGGCTGAACGCCTGGAACAGCGCGCGCACGTCCTGGCTGGACAGGCCAATGCCGGTGTCCTGCACGCTGATGCGCAGTTGCACGCTGTCTTCCTGTTCTTCCTCAATCATCGCCCGGGCCACGATAGTGCCCTCGCGGGTGAACTTGATCGCGTTGCTGATCAGGTTGGTGAGGATCTGCTTGAGCCGCAGCGGGTCGCCCACCAGCGCCAGCGGTGTGTCGCGGTAGACCAGGCTGACCAGTTCCAACTGCTTGGCATGGGCGGCGGGAGCGAGGATGGTCAGGGTGTCTTGCAGCAAGTCCCGAAGGTTGAACGGGATGCTGTCGAGTACCAGTTTGCCGGCCTCGATCTTCGAGAAGTCGAGGATCTCATTGATGATGCCCAGCAGGTTGTCGGCGGATTTTTCGATAGTGCCCAGGTAGTCCAACTGGCGCGGCGTGAGCTCGCTTTTTTGCAGCAGGTGGGTGAAGCCGAGGATGCCGTTGAGCGGCGTGCGGATTTCATGGCTCATATTGGCCAGGAACTCGGACTTGATACGGCTGGCCTCCAGCGCCTCTTTGCGCGCCAGGTCCAGCTCGATGTTTTGGATTTCGATGGTTTCCAGGTTCTGGCGCACGTCTTCGGTGGCTTGGTCGATGCTGTGCTGCAATTCTTCCTGGGCGTTTTGCAGGGTTTCGGCCATGCGGTTGACGCCTGAGGCGAGCTGGTCGAGTTCCTGGCTGCCCAAAGCCGGCAAGCGGGTTTCCAGGTTGCCGTCCTTGAGTTGGGCCACGGCTTGCTTGATCAGGCCAATCGGCCCGTTGATCGTACGGCTGATGCGCAGCGCCAGGGCTGCGGTGCAGATCAGGCCGATGGCAATCAACAGCAGGCTGGCGAACAGGCTGCGATAGCCGCGCAGCAACATACCGTTGTGGGACAGTTCTACCTCGACCCACCCCAGCAGGCGGTCGGCTTCATCGGGGATCAGGTCGCCCGCCAGGTTGCGATGGCGGCCAAACACCGGCAGCAGGTAGCGCGTGGCGTCGTTCTCGGTGCGTTGCAGCAGGTGCGAACTGTTGCCGACCGGCGGCTGGTTGAGCATGGTCGGGCCGGCGTGGGCGAGGGGCGTGCGGTCCGGTGCGAGGAACGCCACGGTGCGCACGTCCAGTTGCTCCAGAGACTGAGTGGCAATGCGTTCCAGCAGGTCGGTGTTCTTGCTGCTCAACGCGGGAGCCACCAGCGGGGCCAGTTGCTCGGTGATCATTTCGCCGCGTTGCAGCAATTGGGCCTGCAATTCCGAGAGCTGCATCCAGGTAAAGTAGCCGCCCAACAACAAGGCCATCAGGCTGGTCGGTAATAAGCTCAGCAACAGTACGCGGCCTTTTATCCCCATTCTTCTAAGCACGCCACTCTCCTGCTACCACACTGATATCAATCTTCCGCGCCGGCGTCCGGCCCGCGCCACCTGCGCAGTGTAGCCATTTGCGCGGCCTGGAATCTTGCAAATTAATGACAGGGCGCAATCTTCGGCCTGTTTGGCGTCGTGTGGCGATTGCCTGCGCCGGGGTTATCTTGAATAATCAGTGATTGAGAATGACTTGCAGACGCTAATGAATCCCGCAGCAGTTGGCCTACCCAGTATCCTGACCATTGAAGATGACCCCGTGCTGGGCGCCTATGTCCACGAGCATCTGGGGCGCTGTGGCTTCCAGGTCACGTGGTGCCAGAACGGCCAGCAAGGGTTGGAGATGGCCCGCGAACAGGCGTTCGACGTGGTGTTGATGGATATCCTGCTGCCGGGGCTGGACGGCTTGTCGATTCTGACCCATCTGCGCCAGAGCCATTCGATCCCGGTGATCCTGATGTCAGCATTGGGCGCCGAGGCCGATCGCGTCAGCGGTTTTCGCCTGGGGGCCGATGACTATTTGCCTAAACCCTTCAGCATGGTCGAGTTGCGCGTGCGGATCGAAGCCATCCTGCGCAGGGTGGCCCTGGATCGGCGCCCGCTGGCGACACTTGCGCCGGAGCGTGGGGACGCCCGCACGCTGCGGTTCGACGACGAGCTGTGCGATGTGTTTCATCTGGAACACTCGGCTGGCCTGACCCGCAGCGAATATCGCCTGCTGGAAACCCTGCACCGCAACACTGAAGAAGTCCTCAGCAAAGCGTTCCTCTACCAGCATGTATTGCAACGTGGCTATGCGCCCCATGACCGCAGCCTCGACATGCACATCAGCCAGATCCGTCGCAAGCTCAAGGCCATCGGCTACAACGAGCGCGAAGTGCGCACGGTGTGGGGCAAGGGCTATGTGTTGAGTGGTCATGACGATGGGCTTTGACGGTGCGCTGAAACGGCTGCCGGGCAAGCATTCTTTGTTCTGGAAGCTCGCCTGCCTGTTGATTGCCTTCTGCCTGCTGATGATCTGGCTCAGTTGGTCCTGGGGCCGCTACATGGAGCAAAAGAACGCGTACCTGTCCGACGAGGCGAGGGTTACGTTGAGTGGTTATGCGGTCAGCGCCGAGCAGGCCTGGAACCGAGGCGGTCATGCGGGTGTTGATGCATGGCTGCAGGCCATGGGCAAACAGGAACGTACCTGGATCGGTGTGATCGGCAATGACTTGCAGTCGTTGAGCAGCTACCCGCTGACCGATACAGAGAGCCAGCGCCTGACCTTCCTGCGTGGCCTGGATTGGCCGGTGAGCCGCCACGTCAAGGGCTTGCCGTGGCTCAAGATCCCGTTTGCGGTTGATCCGGGCGCCGGTTCGCTGGTCATCGAACTGCCGCAGCGTTTTATGCCGGGGCGCTATCAAGTGTTCTGGCGGGTGGTGACCAACGGGGTGATCCCCGGTTTGTTTACCTTGTTGCTGTGCGTTGGCCTGTATCGGCTGTTGATCATGCCCCTCAATCAACTGCGCGAGCAGGCCAATGCCTGGCGAGCTGATCAGTTGAATACGCGGATGTCCCACGACGCCACCAGTCGTCAGGATGAACTGGGCGAGTTGGGGCGCGCGTTTGATCATATGTCCGAGCGGTTGCAGGGCACGGTGGTGTTGCAGCAGCAACTGCTGCGGGACATGTCCCATGAACTGCGTACACCGTTGAGCCGCTTGCGCGTGGCCTGTGACAGTGAGCAAGACCTAGCGCAGTTGCGCGAGCGGTTAGGCCGAGAGATCGATGCCATGCAGCGCCTGGTGGAAGACAGCCTGCAATTGGCCTGGCTGGACACGGAGCGGGCGCCGCTGCCCAAGGAAGATCTTCAGGTGCAGGCACTGTGGGACATGCTGCGGGAGAATGCATGCTTTGAAAGCGATTGGCCCGTATCGCGATTGCCTTGCCTGCTGGGGGCTGACTGTTGGGTGCGGGGCAATCTGAACGCCCTGGCCCAGGCCCTGGAAAATATCCTGCGCAACGCCATACGTCATTCGCCGGTGGATGGAGTTGTGTGCCTGGACGGGCGGCGCGATGGCGAGTACTGGCACCTGTGGCTGGAGGATCAGGGCGGGGGGATTGACGAGGGGGATCTGGAGCGCATCTTCGCGCCGTTTACACGCCTGGACGGCTCACGGCCCGGCGATGGTGGCTTCGGCCTGGGCCTGAGCATCGCGCGCAATGCCGTGCAACGCCAGGACGGCAGCCTGTGGGCAGAAAACACCGGCCAGGGCTTACGTGTGCACCTGCGTTTGCTGGCGCGTTAGGCGTTTGCCCTGCGCTGCTTGCGTTTCTTCCATTGATGCGCAACCCACCAGCGCCAGTAGCCCATGGTCAGGCAATAGGCCAATGCGCCGAGCACCATGCCCAATACTACCGAGCCCAGCAAGAAGGGTTGCCACAGCGTACTCAACTGACCGCTGATCCATTCCCAGGTCAAGTCATCGGGCAGGCTGCGCGGTGGTACGTTCATCAACCAGGCACCGGTCATGTAGGTGCAGATAAATACCACCGGCATGGTAATCGGGTTGGTCAGCCAAACCAGGCTGATGGCGATGGGCATATTGCCGCGCACGGTAATTGCCAGCACTGCGGCCAACAGCATCTGCAACGGAATCGGGATAAATGCCGCGAACAGGCCCACCGCCATCGCACGGGCCACTGAGTGCCGATTCAGGTGCCAAAGGTTCGGGTCATGCAGCAGCGTGCCAAGAAACTGTAATGACTTGTGTTCCCTGATACTGGTGGGGTCGGGCATGTACCGTTTGAATAAGCGCCGTGGCATAAGGGGTCCAGGTCAGTTCGAGGGGCAAGTATGCGCGCATTCTATAAACAGAAAATTCAGACTTTGTGACAAAACATCATAGGCCGTTCCCGACACCCAGCTAAGACTGAGTGGATCACTTGAAAAGGATGATTCATGAAGACAGGGATGTTCGCACTCGCGCTGGGGTTGCTTGCCCTGCGTTTTCTACCGGCATTGCCGACGACTGGTTGGCTGATAGCCATGCTGCTGCTGGCATTGATGCTGCTGCCATTTCGCACGTCGCCCCTGGCGTTTTTCCTGCTGGGTTTGAGCTGGGCGTGCATCAGCGCGCAGGGGGCGCTGGATGATCGTCTGCGACCGGCGCTCGATGGCCAGACGCGATGGCTGGAGGGCCGCGTCGTTGGGCTGCCGCAGCAGACCGGCACCGGAGTGCGTTTTGAACTGGCCGACAGTCGGTCGCGCAACGCCCGCTTGCCCCAGCGTATCCGCGTGTCCTGGCACGGTGGGCCCGAGGTGCGCAGCGGGGAGCGTTGGCGCCTGGCTGTCACGCTTAAACGGCCTTCCGGGCTGCTCAATTTTCACGGTTTTGATCAGGAGGCCTGGCTGCTGGCCCAGCGGATTGGCGCGACTGGCTCAGTGAAGGACGGTGAGCGCCTGTCGCCGGCCCGGCATGCCTGGCGCGACACGGTGCGCCAACGGTTGATCGCCGTTGACGCTCAAGGTCGCGAGGCGGGCCTGGCCGCCTTGGTACTGGGAGATGGTTCCGGGCTGTCAGCCGAGGATTGGCAGGTCTTGCAGGACACGGGCACGGTGCATCTGCTGGTGATTTCCGGCCAGCATATCGGCTTGCTGGCGGGCTTGATCTACGGGTTGGTCGCGTTATTGGCACGCTACGGTTTCTGGCCCCGCACCTGGCCGTGGCTGCCGTGGGCGTGTGGTCTGGCGTTCGCTGCCGCGCTGGCATACGGCTTGTTGGCGGGGTTCGGTGTGCCGGTTCAGCGGGCCTGTGTGATGGTAGGCCTGGTACTGCTGTGGCGTTTACGCTTCCGTCATTTGGGGTTCTGGTGGCCATTGCTGCTGGCGCTTAATGGCGTACTGATTCTTGAGCCATTGGCCAGCCTGCAACCGGGGTTTTGGCTGTCTTTTGCGGCTGTTGCCGTATTGATTCTGGCATTCGGTGGGCGCTTGGGGTCGTGGAGTGCCTGGCAGGCCTGGACGCGCCCTCAATGGTTGATTGCCATTGGTCTGTTTCCCGTGTTGTTGGTGCTTGGATTGCCCATCAGCGTCAGTGCGCCGCTGGCCAATCTGGTGGCCGTACCGTGGATCAGTCTCGTGGTGTTGCCAGTGGCGTTGCTGGGGACCCTGATGCTGCCGCTGCCTTATCTGGGGGAGGGCTTGCTGTGGCTGGCGGGTGGGGCGCTGGATGGGTTGTTCCGGGGCCTGGCGTGGCTTGCGGGGCACGTGCCCGCGTGGGTACCTGCCGAGGTGCCGGTGGGGTATTGGCTGGTCAGCCTGATGGGCGCGGTGGTGCTATTGCTGCCCAAAGGCGTGCCGTTTCGGCTGCTGGGCTGGCCCATGCTGCTGTTGGCAGTCTTTCCACCGCGCGCGCCGGTGCCCCATGGCCGGGTGGAGGTGGTGCAGTTGGATGTGGGGCAGGGGCAGTCCCTGGTGCTGCGCACGCGCCATCACACGTTGCTCTACGATGCCGGCCCGCGTTCGGGGGCTGTTGACCTGGGGGCTCGCGTGGTGCTGCCCGCGTTGAAAAAGCTCGGCGTCGGGTCGCTGGATCTGATGTTGCTCAGCCATGCTGACGCCGATCATGCCGGTGGGGCGGCGGCTGTTGCCCGTGGGTTGCCCATCAGGCGGGTCGTAGGCGGTGAAACCGAGGGGTTGCCCACGTTTCTCGGCACCCAGCCGTGTGTCAGCGGTGAGCAGTGGGAATGGGATGGTGTGTTATTCGAGCTGTGGCAGTGGCCTGACGCTTCAGAGGGCAACCCGAAGTCCTGCGTTCTGCAGGTCCAGGCCAACGGCGAGCGGCTGCTGCTCACCGGGGATATTGATCGGGCCGCCGAGCGGGCATTTCTCGCCTCACCCTTGGCCGTACGCACCGATTGGCTGCAAGCCCCTCACCACGGCAGCCGCAGTTCGTCGTCCGGGGCGTTTCTAAAGCGCCTGGCGCCCACATCGGTGCTGATTTCCCGAGGGCGCGGCAATGCGTTCGGTCATCCCCATCCGCAGGTCATTGCGCGGTACCAGGCGTTGGGCAGCCGGGTGTACGACAGCGCGGAACAGGGTGCCGTGCGCCTGCAACTGGGCGCCTTCATGCCACCCGTTGTTGCGCGCAGTCAACGGCGTTTCTGGCGTGAACGGTTACCCGGGTCCGGCGTCGGCAGCATTGCCGACAAACCCCGCCGCTGAACCTATATGGTAAAGTGGCGCACTTTTTCGAGGGGACATTCACTGTGTGGGAATTGGTCAAATCCGGCGGCTGGATGATGTTGCCGATTATCATGAGCTCCATCGCCGCACTCGGCATCGTTGCCGAACGCCTGTGGACCCTGCGTGCCAGTCGCGTTACCCCCGAGCATCTACTGGGGCAGGTCTGGGGCTGGATCAAGAACAAACAGCTGGACAAGGAAAAACTCAAGGCACTGCGCGCTGACTCGCCCCTGGGTGAAATCCTCGCCGCGGGCCTGGCCAACTCCAAGCATGGCCGCGAGATCATGAAAGAATGCATCGAAGAGGCCGCCGCTCGGGTTATCCATGAGCTGGAGCGCTATATCAATGCCCTTGGCACCATCGCTGCCATGGCGCCGCTGCTCGGTTTGCTGGGAACGGTGCTGGGCATGATCGACATTTTCAGCTCGTTCATGGGCTCGGGCATGACCACCAATGCGGCCGTGCTCGCCGGGGGTATTTCCAAGGCGTTGATCACTACGGCAGCGGGCCTGATGGTGGGTATTCCTGCGGTGTTCTTCCACCGTTTCCTGCAGCGGCGTATCGATGAGCTGGTGGTCGGTATGGAGCAGGAAGCCATCAAGCTGGTGGAAGTGGTGCAAGGCGATCGTGATGTGGACCTGGTTGGGGGCAAAGCGTGAAATTTCGCCGCAAGCAACGGGAAAATGTCGATATCAACCTCGCGTCGCTGATCGACGTGGTGTTTATCCTGCTGCTGTTCTTTGTCGTCACCACCACCTTCACCCGGCAAACCGAGCTGCGTGTCGACTTGCCGGAAGCGGTGAGTGGGTCGCCGGCCGAGGACCAGCAAGTCAAGCAACTGGACATCGCCATCAGCGCCGACGGGGTGTTTTCGGTGAATAACCAGTTGCTGGAGAAAAACGATCTCGCCAGCCTGATGGTCGCCCTGGAGAAAGAATCCGGCGGCGATACCCAGTTGCCGCTGTCCATCAGTGCCGATGGTAAAACCCAGCATCAGGCCGTGATCACCGCGATGGACGCGGCCGGCAAGCTCGGGTTCAGCCATCTGCGCATGAGCACCGTCGAGGCGGCGAGTCAACCCTGATGGCCATGTCCGATCGTCTGCTCAAGGCCTGGTACGAGGGCCATCCGGCGCTCGCGTTATTGCGGCCGCTGGAGTCTTTGTATCGCCGTGTGGTGCAGCGCAAACGCGCTCGGTTTGTGGCGGGCGAGGGAGGGATCTATCAGTCGCCCGTACCCGTGGTGGTGGTCGGGAACATCACCGTGGGCGGCACCGGCAAAACGCCGTTGATCCTGTGGTTGATCGAACATTGTCGGCGCAGTGGCTTGCGTGTCGGCGTGGTCAGTCGGGGTTACGGCGCCAAGCCTCCTCAACTGCCCTGGCGCGTCGAGGCCAGCCACAGCGCCGCGGTGGCGGGTGACGAACCTTTGCTGATCGTGCAGCGCTGCGGCGTGCCCTTGGTAATCGACCCTGATCGCAGCCGTGCGGTAAAGGCACTGTTGGCCAGCGAGACTCTCGACCTGATCCTTTCCGACGACGGCCTGCAACACTATCGCCTGGCCCGTGACCTGGAGCTGGTGTTGATCGACGCCGCCCGCGGCCTCGGCAACCGCCGTTGCCTGCCTGCCGGGCCGCTGCGTGAGCCGGTCGAGCGCCTGCAGAGTGTTGATGCACTGCTCTACAACGGGGCTGAATCAGATCGCGACGACGGCTTTGCCTTCCGTCTGCAGCCTACGGCACTGGTCAACCTGCATACCGGCGAGCGCCAGTCGGTGGAGTACTTTCAAGCAGGTCAGTCGGTGCACGCGGTCGCCGGTATCGGTAACCCGCAACGTTTCTTCAACACCCTTGAAACGCTACACTGGCAGCCGATTCCCCATGCGTTTGCCGACCACGCGCCCTACAGCGCCGAGGTCTTGAATTTTACACCGTCATTGCCGCTGGTCATGACCGAGAAGGACGCGGTGAAGTGCCGCGCCTTTGCCCAGCCCGACTGGTGGTACCTTGCAGTGGATGCCGTGCCGTCGCCGGCGTTCGTCGTCTGGTTCGACACGCAGCTGATGCGCTTGTTGCCCGCCCGTCTCTTGCCTTAAAACGCTTCTTTCCAGGAAACACTCATGGACACCAAACTGCTCGACATCCTCGCTTGCCCGATCTGCAAAGGCCCGCTCAAGCTCAGCGCCGATAAAACCGAGCTGATCAGCAAAGGCGCCGGCCTGGCGTACCCGATCCGTGATGGCATCCCGGTGATGCTGGAAAGCGAAGCCCGCACCCTGACCACCGATGAGCGCCTGGATAAATGACCACCGCCTTTACCGTCGTTATTCCCTCGCGTTACGCATCGACCCGCCTGCCAGGCAAGCCGCTGCAACTGATCGGCAACAAGCCGATGATCCAACTGGTCTGGGAACAGGCCTGCAAAAGCAGCGCCGATCGGGTGGTCGTGGCCACCGACGACCCGCGCATTATCGAAGCCTGCAAAGGGTTCGGTGCCGAAGCGGTTCTGACCCGCGAAGACCATAATTCCGGCACCGACCGCCTGGCCGAAGTGGCCACGCAGCTTGGCCTGGCGCCTGACGCCATCGTGGTCAATGTGCAAGGCGACGAGCCTTTGATCCCGCCGAGTGTGATCGACCAGGTGGCCGCCAACCTGGCTGCCCATGGTGAGGCGCGGATGGCCACCCTGGCCGAGCCGATTGAGGACATCGACACTTTGTTCAATCCGAACGTGGTGAAGGTCGTCAGCGATGTGAATGGCCTGGCACTGACCTTCAGCCGTTCGACCTTGCCCTGGGCGCGTGACGCCTTCGCCAGCAATCCCGATGTGTTGCCAGAGGGCGTGCCGTACCGCCGCCATATCGGCATCTATGCCTACCGCGCCGGTTTCCTGCACGACTTTGTCAGTTGGGGGCCGTGCTGGCTGGAAAATACCGAATCCCTGGAGCAACTGCGGGCCCTGTGGCACGGCGTGCGTATCCATGTGGGCGATGCCCTTGAAGCGCCGCCTGCCGGTGTCGATACCCAGGAAGACCTTGAGCGCGTCCGTCGCCTGCTGGGGGCCTGATGGAGGTTCTGTTTGTCTGCCTGGGCAATATCTGTCGCTCGCCCACCGCTGAAGGTGTTCTGCGCCATAAATTGCGCGAGGCCGGGCTGGCCGGGCAGGTCGAGGTCGCATCTGCCGGCACTGGCGACTGGCACGTCGGCAACCCGCCGGACCAGCGCAGCCAACGTGCGGCGATGGTGCGCGGTTACGATTTGTCGGCTCAGCGCGCCCAGCAGGTCTCCCGCGCCGACTTTGCGCGTTATGACCTGATCCTCGCGATGGATGGCAGCAACCTGCGCAACCTCAAGGCGCTGCAGTCGGGGCAGGGTAAGGCCGAACTGGATTTGTTCCTGCGCCGCTACGACTCGCAAGTGGACGACGTGCCAGACCCGTATTACGAAGGCGAGCAAGGCTTCGAGCGGGTGCTGGACCTGATCGAACGGGCCTGTGATTTATTGGTGATCGAATTGAAGGGGCGGTTATGACCTTGGACGTGCTGGCGCAGGTTTCCCTCAAGCCATTCAACAGCTTTGGCATCGACGTGCGCGCCCAGCTGTATGCCGAAGCCCGAAGCGATGCCGATGTGCGAGAGGCTCTGGCTTATGCTTCGGCGCAAGCGTTGCCGTTGCTGGTGATTGGCGGTGGTAGCAATCTGCTGCTAACCCAGGATATCGCTGCGTTGGTACTGCGTATGGCCAGCCAGGGCATTCACGTGCTGCACGATGATGGCGTGCACGTAGTGGTCGAAGCCGAAGCGGGCGAGGCCTGGCACCCGTTTGTGCTCTGGACATTGGCACAGGGTTTTTGCGGCCTGGAAAACCTCAGCCTGATCCCGGGTACCGTCGGCGCTGCCCCGATGCAGAACATTGGCGCCTACGGCGTGGAGATCAAGGATGTATTCGCCGGTCTCACCGCGTTGGATCGCCACACCGGCGAACTGCGGGACTTCAGCCTGCAAGAATGCAAGTTTGCCTACCGTGACAGCCTGTTCAAGCACGAAACCGGTCGCTGGCTGATCCTGCGGGTCCGCTTTGCCCTGAGCCGCGCCAGTCACCTCAAGCTCGATTACGGCCCGGTGCAACAGCGCTTGGCCGGGCAGGGCATCACCGACGCGACGCCTAGCGACGTCAGCCGCGCAATTTGCAGCATCCGCAGCGAAAAACTGCCGGACCCGGCAGTCCTGGGCAATGCCGGCAGCTTCTTCAAGAACCCGCTGGTGACCAAGGCCTTGGCCGAAGAGCTACAAGCGCTGTATCCGGACCTGGTGGCCTACCCCCAGGCGGATGGGCACATGAAGCTTGCCGCCGGTTGGCTGATCGACAAGGCCGGCTGGAAGGGCTTCCGTGAAGGGGATGCGGGCGTGCACAAACTGCAGGCGCTGGTGCTGGTCAACTATGGCAGCGCCACAGGGCACGACATCGCGAAGCTGGCCCAGCGTATCCAAACGGATATCGCCGAGCGTTTCAAGGTCCAGCTGGAAATGGAACCCAACCAGTACTGATGCCCTGAAAACAAAAATGCCCCGCATCTTTCGATGCGGGGCATTTTTTATGCCGCTAACAATCAGTCATCGCGGCTCATGATGCCGAAGATCTGCAACAGGCTGACAAACAGGTTGTAGATCGACACATACAGGCTGACGGTAGCCATGATGTAGTTGCGCTCACCGCCGTGGATGATGGCGCTGGTCTGGAACAGGATGCATACCGAGGAGAACAGCACAAAACCCGCGCTGATCGCCAGTTGCAGCCCGCTGATCTGGAAGAACATGCCTGCAACCACTGCCGCCAGCAACACAAAGAAACCTGCGGTGATGAAGCCGCCCAGGAAGCTCATGTCCTTGCGGGTGATCAGCACGTAGGCCGACAGGCCACCAAACACCAGGGCCGTCATGGCAAACGCCGAGCTGACCACTTCCGCACCACCGGCCATGCCGAGGTAACGGTTGAGGATCGGGCCGAGGATAAAGCCCATGAAACCGGTCAAGGCAAACGCCGACACCAGGCCCCAGGCCGAGTCACGCAGCTTGTTGGTCAGGAAAAACAGGCCATAGAAGCCGATCAGTACAACAAAGATATTCGGATAGCCGACGCGCATCTGCTGCGCCACGAACGCCATCACGCCGCTGAATGCGAGGGTAAGGGCGAGCAGGCCATAGGTGTTGCGCAACACGCGGCTGACTTCAAGCTGCTCAGCCTGCGCGTTACCATTCACTGCGTAATTCTGTTCGCGCATGGCGACACTCCTTCGGTTTTGAAACGTTCAGTCGCAAAGATCATAACAGACGCTCTGTAACAAGCGATGGCGAGAGTTTGACAGTGTGTTTCATTCGGGTATTATGGCGCCCGCTGAGACAGGATGGCCTACTATAATCCTGTGATGCACAAGGGAAATTGGCAGAGTGGTTGAATGCACCGGTCTTGAAAACCGGCGAACGTTAATAGCGTTCCCAGGGTTCGAATCCCTGGTTTCCCGCCAAGATTCAAACAAAAGCCCCGCGATTGCGGGGCTTTTGTGTTTCTGGGGTTTGGCAGTCCGATGGGCAATACTTCGCCGTGCCACTCCCGTAGCCAATCTTAAAGGCCGTTTCTCATCTCAATCAGCAAAAAAGCTGAGCCACCGAAAGCAGGCAGATCACTTGGGCAAACATTTGTGCTCGAATTGGATGTTTCATCGCCGTCACCTCGTTTGCAGTTGCCGGTGGTAGTGCCGTAGGCGATGTGCATACACGCGCCAGGCCGCTCGAAGGTTGAAATGCCACCCTGGCTCGCCAACAACACACGCAACTGCTCCAGAAAGTATAGACCCTGAAACGAATTCGTCACGAAACGCGCTGGCATGCGGGTCTCATGACAATTTGCCGATGCCTGTCGCACTTTTTTTGATTTCTCTGCTCTATCTTTGTCCCAGCCCCGCCGATTCCCCGCGAGGGCAGAAGAACAAGATCGGGTGCCGATGGATCGCACGTTTCCTCTTTCAAACATTCGTCGCATACGCCGGCTGCTGCTGTTGGCTGCGATCTTCATATTCGGCGCGACAGGTTGCACCCAGCAACAGGGGCAGGACATTGCCAAGCAGTTCACCAATGGCAAGCCCGATGAGTTCTTTCAGACCAGTGTCGATCGCATGGCCACCCTGGGCATGCGCGACAATCTGCAAAGCCTGTATCTGCTGATGAGCAAGCTATACCTGCGTAACCCCAGCCAGTGGCGGCAATCGGGTTATCCGGATGCGGTGAGTGCCGAGCGGGAAATTCGCCAGGCAATCGAGCAGCGTCGACCGCTGCCTGCCCTGGGTGAGCGTCGCGACCTGGCCGCGTTGAGTTACTCCTTGAGTCCGGAGTTTCAGGGCGACCGGGTGGGCGCCTTTATATACGCGATCGGCAGTATGTTGGTGACCGCCCACGGCGGGCGCACTGAGTTCTACATGACCGATTCGATCAACCCGCAGTTCGTCAGCAATGCCGCGCGCAATATCGAGAAGGCTACTTGGCTGCTGAGCAAGCGTCAGGATGCGAATGGCGTGTTGCTGCTGTTTTCCAATGAGATCTCGGAGGAAGGCAGCAACCTCAGTTTTGCCGTGGAGTTCGGCAAGATTGTGGCGCGGCTTGACCTGCTGACCCAGATGCTGGATGAGCGATATCGGCGTATCGGTCTCAACTATGCGCAAAGTTTGTTGCTGATGAATTTCCTGCCGGTGCAGTGAACGGATGGCGCGTACGGCTTTTCTCTTTTCAATGTAGGAAGTGGCCTATGTTGCGCCCCCATGCTTGAAACGCCCCGACGTCGGCAATAGCCTCGGACTTTTCCGAAAAAGTGAGGCCCTACCTTGGGTAAGCGAAAAACGGTGTGGCCGACGGACCGCGAGATACGCCTGCGCTTTATCCTCTTTGCCGTTATCGACGCCGCAAGTGTCGAGGGGGTTCCTGCCGAGTTGTTATTACCGGCGCACAAATTGCTGCGTGATTCACCCTCCGAGGCGCAGTTTGTCGAGGCCCTCAGGGCAATACTGGCGGCCGACCAGATGCACGGCTTCAGGTTTCCGGTGGGCTCGGAGGCGGACGATCTGATGCAGACACTGGATAGGCCTGCCGGTTAGATCTATTTCTGTTGCGCGAGACAACTGAGTGAGCAACTAACTGTTCATCGGCCTATGCTCAAGCCGCAGGCCGCATGGCCGATGCAGTGATAACTACCTCAGGGACGCCGCCATGTTCAATCGCCGCTTGAAGAAGGATCTGCAGGACCGGGACGACGAGCTTTTCCAATTGCGACAGCTCGTTACGCAGTATGACCGCGGCATGCTCTCAATATGCCTGGATGCCGACATGCGGCTCATTGCCGTCAACGAGGATTTTGCCCGGACCCTGGGCTACTCCTGCGAGCAATTGCAGGGCCGTCTCTTGAGTGAAATTGTTCCGCCTTACGTCAGGGATTTACCTTGTTTCCGTGATTTCAATGCAGCAGTCGCCCGCTCCGAGCCGGTGAGCGACGATTACCGCTTCCTGCGCAGTGACGGCAGCCTGGCCTGGATCAACCTCACCTGGTGCCCGATCAACGCGCGCGACGGCCAGCTGTCGCAGATCCAGGGCTACGGCATCGAGGTCAGTCGCGCCATTGAGCAAGCCAAGGAAAACGAAGCGTTTATCAACGCGTTGATCCGCTCGACGGCCGTCATTCAGTTCAGATTGGATGGGACGGTGGTCACCGCCAATACCCAGTTTCTCGACGCCATGGGCTATACGCTCGATCAGATCGTCGGCAAAAAGCACAGTCTGTTTTGCACCGCGCAGGAGGCCGCTTCGAGCGGATACGCCGCGTTCTGGCAAACCCTCAATCGCGGCGAATTTGTTGCCAGCCGCTTCAAGCGTGTGGACAGCCGCGGCAACGAGGTCTGGCTCGAAGCCACCTACAACCCGGTGCACGACGCCGAGGGCAAGCTGTGCAAAGTGGTCAAGTTTGCCAGTGTGGTCACCGACCAGGTCTTGCGCGAGTCCGAGGTCAAGGCCGCCGCCGGCGTGGCCTACGAGGTTTCTTTACAAACCGACGTCACGGCCGAACGCGGCGCGGCGGTTGTGCAAGATACCGTGCAGACCATGCAAAACATTGCCCTGCAGATGCAATCCGCCACCGGCAGCATTGAGGCGCTGGGCAAACAGTCGCTGCTGATCAGCGCGATTGTGCAGACCATCGGCGGCATCGCCGCGCAAACCAATCTGCTTGCACTCAATGCCGCCATTGAGGCTGCTCGTGCAGGTGAACAGGGCCGTGGATTCGCGGTGGTAGCGGATGAAGTAAGGCAATTGGCCAGCCGTACCAGCACGGCAACCGAAGAGATCGTCAGCGTGGTCCAACAGAACCAGCGCCTCGCCGACGAAGCCATTACCGAGATGTTCAGCAGTCGCGAGCAGGCTGAGCAAGGCTTGACACTGGCCAACCAGGCTGGCGCCGTCATCACGGAGATCCAGGGTGGCGCCAAGCAGGTGGTGAACGCAGTGGGGCGTTTTGCGAACGAACTGCAATAGCCCAGGCATAGGGCTGCTTGGTTTTGATTTGAGAATCAGGAGAGTGCTATCAAACCTTTAACCCCTGAAGAACTGGCGGTCATCGCCGAGATAGAAACAGCGTCCAATATCCTGCGCCTGACCACGCGCTTGACGGATATGCGCTTCTCGGCGATCTCAAAGATGACCGACACCCACTGGGTGGCCTGCGCGGTGTACGACGAGCTGCATTTTGGCGTGGAGGTCGGGCATGAACTGCAGCTTGAAGCCACGCTGTGCAACGGTCTGCGGGCCAATCCCAAGCCCATCATTATCGAACACGCCAGCAAGGATCCGGTGTTCTGGCAAAATCCTTTGCCCAGTAAACATGGCTTCGAAAGCTACATCTCCCTGCCGATTGTCTTCTCCGACGGCAGCGTCTTCGGCACCTTGTGCGCCTTGGACGTGTTGCCGAAAAAGCTCGAGAACCCGCAAATGGTCGAGATACTCACGATTTTCACCCGGCTGATCAGCACCACTCTGGAATTGCAGTACAGCAGGGCCTGACTTCGGGCTATCTGAGTCAGCGTTAGATCGTTCATTTCCTTGTAAGTAAAATCGGTCCGACACTGTTGTGGGAAGGGGCTGGTCCGTTAATAAGGCGTGACTTGCCGGGCATCGTTGGCTTCCCATCACTGTTCGCGTGATGGCCCTGCCGTTCACGCCCCCGAATTCCAAGGACCCACCCATGCTGCTGCGCCAACCTCCATTCCTGTTTGCTGCCTTGACCTTAAGCTCGCTGGTGCACGCCGAAGACCTGCAATTGGCACCGGTCGAAGTCACCACGGCTGAAGCGAGTGCGGGCGAAGTGGCTCAGGCGCAGCTCAAGAGCGTGCCCGGCGCCACCAATTACATCGACATGGGCAGCGTGCAGCAGGGGCGGGTGAGCACCAACGAAGATGTGTTCAAGTACCAGCCGGGGGTGTACGCCAAGGCGGCGAACAACGAAGGGGTGAAACTGTCGATTCGCGGGTCGGGCCTCAACCGCAGCCCTGGCTCCCATGCGTCGGGGCTTTACGAGATGTTCGATGGCCTGCCGCTGACCGGCCCCGGCGGCACCCCTTATGAGCTCAAGGACCCGCTGTGGCAAAGCCGAGTCGAGGTGTTGCGCGGCGCCAACGGTTTTGATCAGGGCGCGTTGGCCCTCGGTGGTGCGGTCAACTACGTCACGCGAACGGGCTACGACGCTCCCAAGCTGCAAGTGCGCTATGAGGCGGGCAGCCGTGGCTATGCCCAGCGCGAGATCAGTTCGGGCCAGGTGCTGGGCGACGCCGACTACTACATCAGCCTCACCGACTCGCAATCCGACGGCTACCAGCGCCAGAGCGCGGCCACAGGCAAGGGCGTGGCCGCCAACTTCGGCTACCGCTTCAACCCCAACCTGGAAACCCGCTTCTATTTCCGTTATCGCGAAACCACCAACGACACCCCCGGCAAACTCACTCGCAGCCAGATCAGCCACCATCCACGCGCCGCCAACAGCCTCAACGCTGCGCGCGACTCCAAGCGCCTGCAACCTGGCTCCACCTGGATCGCCAACAAAACCACCCTGCAACTGGACGACAATTCCCGCCTTGAAGTGGGCCTGGCGTACCACGATTACCCAATGGACCTGCGCGAGGGCACTATCCGTCTGAAGGTCGCCTACACCGACGTCAGCGGCACCCTCAACTACATCCGCCAGGACACGGTGTTCGGCCACGACAGCAAAACCACCCTCGGCCTGCGCACCACCCAGGCGATGCCCAACAATGGCGGCGCCGAATACGTGCGCATTCCCGCCGGTAACACGGCCATTTATGCCCCCGGCACCAAGACCCGCGATTACAGCTACCTGGGCTCCGACACCGTGCTGCACATCGGCAACGACCTGGAACTGGTGCCGGACCTGTGGCTGACCACCGGCCTGGCCGCCATCTACACCCGCCGCGAAACCGAGGTCACCTATCCCGAAGGCCAGGCACCGCTTAGCCAGCACGATTGGGACTACGCGCCGCGCATCGGCCTGCGTTATGACTTCAACCCGCAATTGCAGGTGTACGGCAACCTCAGTCGCTCCGTCGAGCCGCCGCATGCGTGGTCGATGATCTGGGGTTCCAACAAGTACTTCCCGGAGAAGAGCGGACCGGCCGCCGGCATGGCGCGTGAAGGCGTCAGCCTGAAAAACCAGACCGCCACCACCCTGGAAGTCGGCGGTCGCGGTGAGGCCTGGCTCGGCCTGTGGGACCTGGCGCTGTACCGCTCCGAAGTGCGCCACGAATTGCTCACCGTGGAAACCCAGGCCCAGACCGCAACCAGCAATGCCATCGTCGCCGAATCCAACGCCAGCCCCACCGTGCACCAGGGCGTGGAACTGGGCCTGCTCAACCCATTGTGGGACGGCGGCCGCAACGGCAAACTCGACCTGCGCCAGGCCTACACCTTCAGCGACTTCCACTACCGCGACGACGACCGTTTCGGTGGCAACACCTTGCCGGGCATCCCCAAACACTACTACCAGGCGCAACTGCGCTACAGCCACCCGACCGGTTTCTACACCAGCTTTAACACCGAGCACTCATCAAAAGTGGCGGTGGACTACGCCAACTCCTACTACGCCGCGGCCTATACGATTGTTGGCGCAACGTTCGGCTACGACGCGCCCAAGCAGGACTGGCAAGCCTGGGTCGATCTGCGCAACCTCGCCAACCGCCGTTACGCCAACACTGTCACGCCGGGTTACGACGACAAAGGCCTGGATGTTGCGCGCTCTACACCGGCAGATGGGCGTGGTATCTACACCGGCGTTTCATGGAGCTGGCGCTAAGAGGACACACCGATGGGAGGGCGCTTTTACAGGATGTGAGCCCCTTGCCCCGACATCGTTTTACTGGCATTGTTTGCGCAATTGGTAACATTTCCCATTTGAGAAATTTTTGCGCATGCATGACATTCCGGCCGCGCTGGGCAACTCAGCGCGTCAGCAGATCCTTACGGCGATGTACCGCGAGCACCACGGGTGGTTGCATGGCTGGCTGCGCAGGAAACTCGGTTGCTCCCAGCACGCCGCCGACCTGGCCCACGACGCCTTCATCCGTGTATTGATGCTGGCCGAACCGCAAGCGATCAAGGAACCCCGTGCCTTCCTGGCCACCACGGCGGGACGCTTGCTCATCGACGGTGCCCGTCGTCGCCGTATCGAAAAAGCCTACATGCAGGCGCTGGTCATCCAGTGCGAAGACGCCGGCATGCCCGACCCGGCGGCGATCCACGTTGCCCTGCAAGCGCTGGAACGCATTGCTGAAATGCTCGCCGGCTTACCGCCCAAGGCCCGCGAGGCGTTCTTGTTGAGTCGCCTCGACGGCCTGACCTACAGCGAAATCGCCGTGCGTCTGGAAGTGTCCCCCAGCACCGTCAAAAACTACATCTCCAGCGCCCTGGTGCATTGCTATCACAGCCTGCACGCGGCCGACCCACTGTCATGAACACCGAACAGATCATCCAGCAAGCAGCGAATTGGCTGACACGCCTGCACGACGAGGACGTCACAGACGCCGACCGTCAGGCCTTCAACACCTGGTGCGAGGCCGACCCGCGCCACGCCGTGGCCATCGAGCGCATGCGTGCGTTATGGGGCAGCCTCGACAGCGTGCCCGCACAACCGGCGCGCCGCGCCCTGAATCGCGCATTTGCCCCGCAACGGGCGCGCAGCGCACAGGTGCTGGGTGTGCTCGGTATCGCGCTGTGCGGTTGGCTGAGCCTGGAGCACCTGCCGGTGTGGATGGCCGACCAGCGTACTGGCGTCGGTGAACGTCGCCAGATCGCTCTCGAAGACGGCAGCCAGTTGCAGCTCAACAGCAACTCGGCGGTGGACGTGAAATTCGACGGCCACCGACGGGTGATCGAACTGCTGCAAGGCGAACTGTGGGTAAACGTGGCCAAAGATGCGCAGCGGCCGTTCGTGGTGCGCACCGACCAAGGCACGGCGACCGCACTGGGTACGCGTTACCTGGTCAAGCGTGCGCCGGACGGCACGACAGTGGTAACGGTGATCGAGTCCAGCGTGGCGGTCAAAGGTGAGGCAGAGGAGGGCGTCAAAGTCAGCGCCGGCCAGCGTTCCGTCCTCGACCATGGGCGCGCAACGCCCGCGCAAACCGTCGGCAATGCCGATCCGGACGCCTGGACGCGTGGCCTGCTCACCGTCAACGACCAGCCCCTGAGTGAAGTGCTGCAAACCCTGGCCAGCTACCGCCATGGCATGGTCCGCTTCGACCCACAGGCCCTGCGCGGCCTGCGTGTGTCCGGCGTATTCAAGCTGGACGACACGGCAGCGGCCTTGTCGACCCTGGCGGACAACCTACCGATCCAGGTGGAGTACTTCACCGACTTGCTGGTAGTGGTCAAGCCGCGCTGAGCCTGCCGTAGCTGACGTATTGACGCCCTGCGATCTGTGGGCCTCTACGGGGGGCATTCATTGCCTTGGCGCAGGCGTTTGTACAAAGTGTTGCGGCTTACCCCCAACTCCCGTGCCAAGTGGGAGATATTGCCGCCTACCGCCTTCAAGCGCTGGGTCAGGTCAATGCTGTCGTCCAGGTACTCACTGGTCGGCAGCGGCGCAGGCACGTTCAAGTCCACAAAAAAATCATCCGGCAGATGCTCCGGCCTTATCGGCTGCTCCTCGGCCATCGCCAACGCCACCTGCAACACGCTGCTCACCTGGCGCAAATTCCCCGGCCACGGGTGCTGCTCGAACAGCGCCAGTACCTCGGCGCTCAAACCGGCCCATTGGGTGGGCTCGCGGTGTTGTTGCCACAGTTGCTGGAACAGCGCCTGCTTGTCGGTCCGCTCGCGCAAGGGCGGCAATTCCAGGGTCAGGCCGCCGATGCGGTAGTACAAATCCTCACGAAAACGCCCGGCCTGCACCTGTTCGCGCAGTGCGCGGTTGGTCGCCGAGATAATGCGCAAATCCACCGGGAACAACTCGCTGCTGCCCACCGGTTGCACGCAACGCTCCTGCAACACACGCAGCAGGCGCGCCTGGGTCGGTAGCGGCATATCGCCGATCTCATCGAGAAACAGCGTGCCCTTGTCGGCCTTGCGGATCAGGCCGATGCTGCCTTTCTGATTGGCGCCGGTGAACGCGCCTTTCTCGTAACCGAACAGCTCCGATTCCACCAGCTCAGCGGGAATCGCCGCACAGTTCACCGCGATAAATGCCTTCTGGCTGCGGGAACTGGCCTGGTGCAGGGCTTTGACGAACACCTCTTTGCCCACGCCGGTTTCACCATGAATCAGCAGCGGGATGTCTTTTTCCAGCAACCGCTCGGCCTGGCGCACGGCTTTCTCCACGCGCATATCGCCAAAATGCAGGGTCTTGAGGCCAATGGCTGCCGGCTTCGACATAACCGGCTCGCTGAACACACGCGCCTGCACCGGCATCTGTTTGGGGCGCTTCAACAGGCACTGAAACCGATTGCGCCCGGCCGCCTGCAACGAAAACGGCAAGCCCTCCGGCTGGTTGAGCAGTTCCAGCAGCGACACTTTGAACAAACTGTCGATCATCATCCGCGACAGGCTGATGCCCAGCAGGTTGTCGGCGCGACGGTTGGCCGACAGCACCTGGCCGCTGTCATCAAAGATCAGCAGGCCCGCCCACTGGCTGTCCAGGTTGCTCAGGCCGGTGTTGAAGGTCAGTTGGAAATGCTCGCCGCGAAACAGGTTGAGGATCAGCCGGTTCTCCACGGTCTGACTCATCATCTTGACCATGCCCAAGGTGTGAGAGGGCGGCAGGTAGCTGTCGCTGGACACATCCAGCACCGCGATGATTTCGCGCTGGGCATCGAAGATCGGCGCTGCCGAACCCGTCATGAAACGGTTGGCCTTGAGGAAGTGTTCGTCGTGTTCGATATGCACCGCCTGGGCACAAGCCAGCGCGGTGCCGATGGCATTGGTACCGCTGGAGCGTTCCTTCCAACTGGCACCGGCGCTGAACCCACGGGCCAGCTTGGGCTCGATAAACCGCTGGGTACCCCACGAGGTCAGCACCTGGCCCTGGTTGTCGGCCAGCATGATCAGGCAATTGGAATTACTGAGGATGTTCTCGTAGTAGGGCAGGACTTCCTGGTGGGTGGTCTGCACCAGGGAATGCTGGCTTTCCAGTAGTTGGCTGATGCCCTCGGCAGGCAGTTGATCGAAGCTGGGCGTGCTCTGGTGGTCCAGGCCAAAGGCGCGGCAACGGCGCCAGGAGTCCTGGATGATGGTGTCGTGAGCCAAGGGTTCGGCCATCGGGCGACCTTCTGTTTTTATTGTTTTTATGGGGCCCCGCAGGCGCGGGGGCCCCATTAGTGTTGTTCAGAACTGTTCATTGTCAACCCTCGAAGTGTTCAGTTGTTCAGCCCGATTGTTCACTCCCGAACATCCCATATGTCCCATTTCCTTGTGGATCAAGCACCTGCCGGTTTTGGCACGAAACTCGCTCTGACGACTGGCCAGATTCATTCCAATAATAAAAAAGGTCGTGTCATGTCATTGACCCTGGAACATGTCTCCCGCGTCGTCGAAGGCCAAACCTGGATCGACGATGCCACCCTGCGTTTCGAGCCCGGTTCCTTCAACGTGCTGCTCGGTCGCACCCTGTCCGGCAAGACCAGCCTGATGCGCCTGATGGCCGGCCTGGACAAGCCCGACAGCGGTCGCATCCTGATGAATGGCGTCGACGTCACCCACAAGCCGGTGCGCCTGCGCAACGTGTCGATGGTGTATCAGCAGTTCATCAACTATCCGACCATGACCGTGTTCGAGAACATCGCCTCGCCGTTGCGCCAGGCCGGTGTGTCCAACGAGGTGATCCAGAGCAAGGTGCTGGAAACCGCTCGGATGCTGCGCATCGAGAAGTTCCTGAAGCGTCACCCGCTGGAGCTGTCCGGTGGCCAGCAGCAGCGCACGGCCATGGCCCGCGCCCTGGTCAAGGATGCCGAACTGATCCTGTTCGACGAGCCGCTGGTGAACCTGGACTACAAACTGCGCGAAGAGCTGCGTCAGGAAATGCGCGAGCTGTTCCAGGCCCGCCACACCATTGCGATCTACGCCACTACCGAACCCAACGAAGCCCTGGCCCTCGGCGGCACTACTACCATCCTTCACGAAGGCCGGGTGATCCAGAGTGGCAAGGCTGCCGAGGTTTACCACCAGCCACACACCGTGCTCGCGGCCGAGCTGTTTTCCGAGCCACCGATCAACCTGATGCCGGGGCGTATCAGCGGCAATGAAGTGAGCTTCGCCAATTTCGTACATTTCCCACTCAATGTTGACCTGCGTCCCATCGGCGAAGGCGATTTTCGCTTCGGTGTGCGCCCCAGCCATATCAGCCTGGTGCCGAGCAACGACGACGACCTTGAGCTGGCGGTGACCGTAGAAGTCGCCGAAATCAGTGGCTCGGAAACCTTCCTGCACGTGCGCAGCGAACACTTCCTGCTGGTGCTGCATTTGCCGGGGGTGCATGAGTACGACGTTGACGCGCCGATCCGCGTGTATATCCCCACCCATAAACTGTTTGTGTTCGATGGTCAGGGCCGTTTGGTCCAGGCTCCCGGACGCCGTGTCGCGAGGGTTGCGTGATGGCCGAGATCCATTTGCAGAACCTGGCGCACAGCTATAACCCTACGCCGACCGGACCGGAAGACTACGCGATCCGGGAAATGAACCACGTGTGGGAGCAGGGCGGTGCCTACGCCTTGCTTGGTCCGTCAGGCTGCGGCAAGTCGACCCTGCTCAATATCATCTCCGGTTTGCTCAGCCCGTCTGAAGGCCAGGTGCTGTTCGACACCCAAGTGGTCAACGACCTCACGCCAGAAAAACGCAACATCGCCCAGGTGTTCCAGTTCCCGGTGGTGTACGACACCATGACGGTGTTCGACAACCTGGCGTTCCCGCTACGAAATCAGGGCATGGCCGAGGCGAAAATTCACAGCAAGGTGCAGGAAATTGCCGAAGTCCTCGACCTGCAAACCCTGCTGAGCAAGAAAGCGCGCAACCTCACCGCCGACGAAAAGCAGAAAGTCTCCATGGGCCGTGGCCTGGTGCGCGACGACGTCTCGGCGATCCTCTTCGACGAGCCGCTGACGGTGATCGACCCGCACCTCAAATGGAAACTGCGGCGCAAGCTCAAGCAGATCCACGAGCAGTTCAACATCACCATGGTCTACGTCACCCACGACCAGTTGGAGGCTTCCACCTTCGCCGACAAAATCGCGGTGATGTACGGCGGGCAGATCGTGCAGTTCGGCACGCCACGGGAGCTGTTCGAGCGGCCGAGCCACACGTTTGTCGGCTACTTCATCGGCAGCCCAGGGATGAATCTGATCGAAGTGCAGGCCGAGGCGGGCGGGGTGCGGTTTGCCGGCACCCACTTGCCATTGCCCGATGCGTTGCAACAACGCATTGCCAGCACCGACTACAAGAAGTTGCAGGTGGGTATCCGCCCGGAATTTATCCATGTGTGGGACGAGTACAACCCCGACGCCCTGCAGGCCGGCGTCACACATCTGGAAGACCTTGGCACCTACAAGATCATGACCCTCAACCTCGATGGCGCCACCTTGAAAGTGCGTTTGGCCGAAGACAAACCGGTGCCTGAAGGCACGGCGTCCATCAGCTTTCCCGCGCAATGGCTGATGCTCTACGCCGACGATTACCTGCTGGAGGTGCAGCCATGAACAAGGTGCAGAACAACAAGGCCTGGTGGCTGGTGCTGCCGGTGTTCCTACTGGTGGCGTTCAGTGCGGTTATCCCGATGATGACGGTGGTCAATTACTCGGTGCAGGACATCTTCGACCAGTCCAGCCGCTACTTTGTCGGCGCCGACTGGTACAAGCAGGTATTGCTCGACCCGCGGCTGCACGACTCGCTGCTGCGCCAGTTCATCTATTCAGCCTGTGTGCTGTTGATCGAAATTCCCCTGGGCATCGCCATCGCCCTGACCATGCCGACCAAGGGTCGCTGGTCGTCGCTGGTGTTGATCGTGCTGGCGATTCCGTTGCTGATTCCGTGGAACGTGGTGGGCACGATCTGGCAGATCTTTGGCCGCGCCGATATCGGCCTGCTGGGGTACAGCCTCAACGCGGTAGGCATCAGCTACAACTACGCGGCCAACACGGCGGATGCCTGGGTCACTGTGCTGGTGATGGACGTGTGGCACTGGACTTCACTGGTGGCGTTGCTGTGCTATTCGGGGTTGCGGGCGATTCCGGACGTGTACTACCAGGCCGCTCGGATTGATCGTGCATCGGCCTGGGCAGTTTTCCGACATATCCAACTGCCCAAGATGAAGAGCGTGCTGCTGATCGCGGTCATGCTGCGGTTTATGGACAGCTTCATGATCTACACCGAGCCCTTCGTCCTGACGGGCGGCGGACCGGGTAACGCCACCACTTTCCTCAGTCAGACCTTGACCCAGATGGCCGTAGGCCAATTCGACCTGGGCCCGGCGGCAGCGTTTTCGCTGGTGTACTTCCTGATCATCCTGTTGGTGTCCTGGCTGTTCTACACCGCCATGACCCACTCCGACGCCAACCGCTGAGGCCGCCAACATGAGCAAACGCAAGCTGATCCCGTTGCTGATCTACATCCTGTTCCTGCTGGTGCCGATCTACTGGCTGCTGAACATGTCCTTCAAGAGCAACACCGAAATCCTCGGCGGGCTGACGTTGTTTCCGCAGGATTTCACCCTGGCCAACTACAAGGTGATCTTCACCGACCCGAGTTGGTACACCGGCTATCTCAACTCGCTGTACTACGTGAGCCTGAACACGGTGATTTCCCTGAGCGTGGCGCTGCCGGCAGCCTATGCTTTCTCGCGCTATCGTTTCCTGGGCGACAAGCACCTGTTTTTCTGGCTGCTGACCAACCGCATGGCGCCGCCGGCGGTGTTTTTGCTGCCGTTTTTCCAGCTGTATTCGTCCATCGGCCTGTTCGATACGCATATCGCTGTAGCCCTGGCTCACTGCCTGTTCAACGTGCCGTTGGCGGTGTGGATCCTAGAGGGGTTTATGTCCGGCGTGCCCAAGGAGATCGACGAAACTGCCTACATTGACGGCTACTCGTTTCCGAAGTTTTTCGTGAAAATTTTCATCCCGTTGATCGGCTCCGGCATCGGTGTCACCGCGTTTTTCTGCTTCATGTTTTCCTGGGTCGAGCTGCTGCTGGCGCGCACCCTGACCTCGGTCAACGCCAAGCCTATCGCGGCGGTGATGACGCGTACGGTGTCGGCGTCTGGCATCGATTGGGGCGTGCTGGCAGCGGCGGGGGTGTTGACCATCCTGCCGGGCATGCTGGTGATCTGGTTTGTTCGCAACCACGTGGCCAAGGGCTTTGCCCTGGGCCGGGTCTGAGGAGTCGATGATGGAATGGATGGCCTGGACTACCCCCACTGCACTGTTCTTCGGCGGCATCGCCCTCATCCTGGCGGGCATGACCACCTGGGAACTGCGCTCGCCGAGCATCCCCCGGCGGGGTTTGTTACCGATCAGCACCACCCGTGGTGATCGCTTGTTTATCGGTCTTCTCGGCAGCGCCTACCTGCATTTGCTGGTGATCGGCGTTACCGACTGGAGCATCTGGGTGGCGTCCGCGCTCTCCCTGGTATGGCTGTTGAGTGTGATGCGTTGGGGCTAGTGCCCTTATGAATAAACAACCAGGAGGTCTCTATGTTGAATAAGAACAATAAGCTGCGACATAGCATTTCATTGGCCGCCGTACTGGCCCTGAGCGGTTTGAGCGCTTCGGCCTGGGCCGATGCGTACGAAGATGCCGCGAAGAAATGGATCGGCAGCGAGTTCAAACCGTCCACCCTCACCGAAGCCCAGCAGCTCGAAGAGTTGAAATGGTTTATCAAGGCGTCGGAACCGTTCCGTGGGATGAAGATCAACGTGGTGTCGGAAACCCTCACCACCCATGAATACGAGTCCAAGGTGCTGGCCAAGGCCTTCAGTGAAATCACCGGCATCAAGCTGACCCACGACCTGCTGCAGGAAGGCGACGTGGTGGAGAAGCTGCAAACCCAGATGCAGTCCGACAAGAACATCTATGACGGCTGGGTCAACGATTCCGACTTGATCGGTACGCACTTTCGCTATGGCAAGACCGAATCGATCACCGACCTGATGGCCAACGAAGGCAAGGACTTCACCTCGCCGACCCTCGACCTCAAGGACTTTATCGGCCTGTCCTTCACCACCGCGCCGGACGGCAAGATCTATCAACTGCCCGACCAGCAATTCGCCAACCTCTATTGGTTCCGCGCCGACTGGTTCGAGCGTCCGGAACTGAAAGCCAAGTTCAAGGAAAAATACGGCTACGACCTCGGCGTACCGGTGAACTGGTCGGCCTATGAAGACATCGCCAAGTTCTTCAGCGAAGACGTCAAGGAAATCGACGGCAAGCGCATTTATGGGCACATGGACTACGGCAAGAAAGACCCGTCCCTGGGCTGGCGCTTCACCGATGCCTGGTTCTCCATGGCCGGTGGCGGCGACAAAGGCCTGCCCAACGGCTTGCCGGTGGACGAGTGGGGCATTCGCGTGGAGGACTGCCATCCGGTGGGCTCCAGCGTGACCCGTGGCGGCGATACCAACGGCCCGGCCGCTGTGTTCGCCACGCAGAAATACGTGGACTGGATGAAGGCCTACGCGCCACCGGAAGCGGCGGGCATGACTTTCTCCGAATCCGGCCCGGTACCTTCCCAAGGCAACATCGCCCAGCAGATCTTCTGGTACACCGCGTTTACCGCCGACATGGTCAAGCCTGGCCTGCCGGTGGTGAATGCCGACGGCACGCCGAAATGGCGCATGGCGCCGTCGCCTGTCGGACCTTACTGGGAAAAGGGCATGAAGAAGGGCTATCAGGACGTAGGCTCCTGGACCTTCCTCAAGTCCACGCCCGAGAAGCAGAAACTCGCGGCCTGGCTCTACGCTCAGTTCGTGACGTCCAAAACCGTCTCGCTGAAGAAAACCATCGTCGGTTTGACGCCGATTCGTGAGTCCGACATCAACTCGCAAGCCATGACCGACATGGCCCCCAAACTCGGCGGCCTGGTGGAGTTCTACCGCAGCCCGGCGCGCACCGAGTGGTCACCAACCGGTACCAACGTGCCGGACTATCCGCGCCTGGCGCAGCTGTGGTGGAGCAACATCGCCTCGGCCGCCAGCGGCGAGAAAACCCCGCAACAGGCGCTGGACAACCTGGCCAAGGAACAGGACGCGATCATGACGCGCCTGGAACGCTCCAAAGTGCAACCGGTGTGCGGTCCGAAAATGAACCCCGAGCGTGACGCGCAATACTGGTTCGACCAACCGGGCGCGCCAAAACCGAAACTGGCGAACGAGAAGCCGAAAGGCGAGACCGTTAGCTACAACGACCTGCTCAAGTCGTGGGAGGCGGCGCGCAAGTAAAAATCTAGGGTTGGGCAGAACGGCACTCAGGTGCCGTTTTGTTTTTCTGCTACTCCGCAATCCGCGGCGTGGACTGCCGAGGGTGTGTTCATGGCGGCACATGAGGCGTACGGCGAACGGGCGCCACTGATCAGGCATGTTCGAATCCCGATTGAATTTTCCGCCAGGCCCGATGCTCTTTCCTTCAGAAGCGCGTGATTTTGAGCGCTCTTGCGGGGCCTCTTGTTGAAGGGGCGTTGTCTCGGACTTTGCGGGAACTGCCATTATGACGCTATTAACGGCGCTGTCGGGCCAACTGGCCTCTATGCATCACTCGGGCTACGGAGAGTATCAGCGGGTTTATCAACACCTGTATGGCGAAGCGCCGAACGCCGAGAGCGTGGCGCGCGAGTTCCTGCAAACCCAATTGGCCCGGGTACAGGATGCCACCAACGAGCTGCCCGCTGAGCCGGAACAGCTCTTGGCCTGGGTTGAGCAGCGTTGTGCTGCGGTCGCTCAGGACTACGCCGATTACCTTGAGCAGCGCCAGCAAGGCCGGCCTCGCCGTTACTTCCAGAACAAAGCCCATGCACTGTACGTATTGCAACGTGTGGCCCCGACCAAACAGGTCGACGGGGCGTGGTTGTATGGACTGCTGCATTACTGGCAAGACCAGCGTTTTGACGGCCTGCTCAGCACCTATCTTGAAGAGTTGGGGGACGGCGAAGCCGCGCAGAACCATGTGGTGATCTACCGCAAGTTGCTCAGTGATCACGACGCCGACAGCGACGCGGGCGTCGAAGACGAACACTACCTGCAGGGCGCGCTGCAACTGGCCCTGGGCCTGTGTGCCGAGGAATTCCTGCCGCAGGTCATCGGCTACAACCTGGGTTACGAGCAGTTGCCGCTGCACTTGTTGATCACTTCGTATGAGCTGAGCGAGCTGGGCATCGACCCGTATTACTTCACCCTGCACGTCACCATCGACAACGCCAGCAGCGGCCACGCGTGCAAGGCGGCGCAGTCGGTGTTGAACCTGCTGCCGCTGGGCGAGGGCAGGGCGGACTTCTACCGCCGCGTGGCCGAGGGTTATCGCCTTAATGACCTTGGCCCGGGCACCACGGCCGTTATCGAGCAGTTCGACCTGCACGCTGAAGTGGTGGCGATGCTCGAACGCAAACGCACCTTCGGCCAGCACATGCATTCGGACTATTGCCGCTTCGAAGGCAAGACCGTCAACCAGTGGCTGGCGCAGCCGGGGCAGGTCGGCGCGTTCCTCCAGGCGTTGCAGGACAAGGGGTGGATCAAGCGCAATCAGGACCCGGCCGAGAGTCGCTTCTGGCAACTCATCGAGGGCGCGGGCGCGGCGATGTTCGGCGTGTTCAGCGGCTATGAAAAACAGGTGTTACATGACTGGATTGCTGGCGAGTGGATCAGCGACCAGCGCGTGGCGCCGGTGAGGCGTGGGCGCTCCAGCCGGTTTTCCCAGGAACAGCACCGCCCGGCCGACCCTGACACCCAGGCGCTCGTGGACTCGCTGTGGAAACTGCCCGACGAACAGCAGCTCAACGCGCTGATTCCGTGGCTGTCGGCGCGGCGCCATTGCACGCCCGCCGGGTTGTACGCCACTCGCCGGTTTATCCAATTGCGCGCGCGCCTGCGCTAAGGAATTCGCCCATGTCTGCACAACAACTCGCTGATCGCGCACTGCTCAACCTGGGCCGGGGCTTGAAGGAGAGCGGCTACCGCTTTATCACGCCGACGCCCATGACCCATGAACGGGTCTTCCAGCGCCTGGCGACGCCGCTGGCAATGGACCTGCGCGACGTGTTCGGTTGGTCGATGCCGTTTGACGGCGCGCTATTGGCCGAGGCGTTCTGCGAAGAATTGCAGCAGGCCGACGTGATCGAAAAGCACGATTCGCTGTGGCGCAGCGCCGTGCGCTGGTCGAGCCTGGATGACCTGTTGTTCGTTCACTCGGCGTACCCCACGACCCAGTCGGATGCGGTGTTTTTCGGGCCCGACAGTTACCGCTTCGCGCGCCTGATTGAAGCGCATCTGCAACAGCGTTTCGAGCCGATCAAGCGCGCGGTGGACATCGGCTGCGGCGCGGGCGTGGGCGCACTGGTGGTGGCTCGGGCACGGCACGACGCCGAGGTGTTGGCGGTGGACATCAACCCGCGCGCGTTGCGCCTGACCGCAGTGAATGCCGAGTTGGCAGGGCTGGCCAATGTGGTCGCGTACCACAGCGATGTATTGGGCAGCGTCGAAGGCGAGTTCGACCTTATCGTCGCCAACCCGCCCTATATGAATGACGACCGCCAGCGTGCATATCGGCATGGCGGCGGCGCACTGGGCGAGCAATTGTCGGTGCGCATTGTCGGCGAATCCATGGGGCGCCTGGCGCTGGGCGGTAGCCTGGTGTTGTACACCGGCGTGGCGATCGTTGCTGGTGGCGAGGACCCGTTCCTGGCGGCCGTCAAACCATTGCTCGGCAGCCATGCCTATGGCTGGACCTACCGCGAGCTTGACCCCGATGTGTTTGGCGAAGAGCTGGACAAGCCGGGCTACGAGCGTGTCGAGCGGATTGCCGTGGTCGCGCTCACCGTTACGCGCCTGCGTTGACGTCGATGCTCACCTTCGGCATCGAGGAGGAGTATTTCATCACCGACCTGCACACCCGGCGCATGCTGGCCGAGCCTTCGGCGGCGGTCTTGGCCGCCTGCCGGAAGGCTATTGGCGCAGGCTTTGCGGATGAAATGTTCCAAGGGCAGATCGAGGTGGCGTCGCCGGTGTTCCACACCAGCCATGAGGCGGCGGAGTACCTGGCGACGGTGCGGCATGACCTTGCCCGATCTCTCGGCGAATTCGGCCTGGGTGTGGTGTGTGCCGGCAGCCATCCGTTGGCTGACTGGCGGGAGCAGGCGCCCACGGAGCGCGCGCATTTCCGGCAATTGTTCGACGCTATCCAGCATGTCGCGCGGCGCAGCGTGCTGTGCGGCTTGCATGTGCATGTCGCGGTGCCGACGGATGTGGACCGTATTGCGGTAATGAATCAGGTTTCGTCCTGGTTGCCATTGTTGTTGCTGCTCAGTTGCTCGTCGCCGTTCTGGGACGGTGCGCCCACAGGGTTCATGAGCTACCGCCAGGCCGTTTGTGATGAATGGCCGCGCATGGGCGTGCCGGAACACTTTGCCGATTGGGCCGCGTATCAGCGGTACCTGGCACTGCTGCAACGCATCGGCGCGATCAAGGCCGATGGCAACGGCTGGTGGGGCATTCGCCCGGCGGCGCGCTACCCGACCCTGGAACTGCGCATGACCGATGCTTGCCCCAGGATGGCCGACGCCCTGGCCCTGGCCACGTTTTACCGCGTGATGGTCACCCATGCCTGTGGCCTGCCATCGCCCGGTGTGGCCTTCACCGCCGAAAGCCGCTGGCTGCTCCAGGAAAACCGATGGCAGGCCAAGCGCTACGGCGCTGCCGGCACCTTTGCGCTGGACGATCACGGCGCAACGGGCACTGCCGAGCAGTGGTTGCAACAGGCCGAACGCACCTTCGCGGCCACCGCTGACGCCCTGGGGGAGCCGCAGCTGTTTGACACCTTGCACAGGTTGCTGGACGGCGGTAACAGCGCTGTCGAGCAACTGCACTGCCACGCCGCCGCCCAGGCTTCGGGCGCCGAAGCGTTTGCGTGCCTGCAACAGGTGGTCGACCGTCTGCTGGCCCAGAGCCGCGCTGACCATTGATCGGGTGCTGGCCCAGGCCAAGTGAACACTCGCTGTCTGTGTGGCCCTTAATAATAAATCCCTCAAGAGCAGGAGCGCAGAGCATGCGAGCGATGACTTTCCAGGGCGCGCACAAGGTGCAGGTGGACACGGTGCCCGATCCGATCATTGAGCAACCCGACGACATTATTCTGCGAGTCACGGCCACGGCGATCTGTGGCTCGGACCTGCACCTGTACCGGGGCAAGATCCCCACGGTCGAACACGGTGATATTTTCGGCCATGAATTCATGGGCATTGTCGAAGAGACCGGCCCGGCGGTGACGGCAGTGCAGCGTGGCGACCGGGTGGTGATCCCGTTTGTGATCGCCTGTGGCGATTGTTTCTTCTGCCAACTCCAGCAGTTTGCCGCCTGCGAAACCACCAACGATGGGCGCGGTGCGATCCTGAATAAAAAGGCGATCCCACCGGGCGCGGCACTGTTTGGCTACAGTCGTCTCTACGGCGGCATTCCCGGTGGCCAGGCCGAACTGGTGCGCGTGCCCAAGGCCAATACCGGGCCGTTCAAAGTGCCTGGCTTGCTGGCGGATGAAAAGGTGCTGTTCCTCTCCGACATCCTGCCCACGGCCTGGCAGGCGGTGACCAACGCCGAGATCGGGCAGGGCTCAAGCGTGGCGATTTATGGCGCGGGGCCGGTGGGTCTGCTCAGCGCCGCGTGCGCACAGATGCTGGGCGCCGAGCAGATTTTCATGGTCGATGACCACCCGTACCGCCTGGCCTACGCGCAGAAAATGTATGGCGTGATCCCGATCAACTTCGAGCAGGACGATGACCCCGCCGACACCATCATCCGCCAGACCGCCGGCATGCGCGGCGTCGATGGGGTGGTCGACGCGGTCGGCTTCGAGGCCAAGGGCAGTACTACCGAAACCATCCTGACCACGCTCAAGATCGAAGGCAGCAGCGGCAAGGCCTTGCGCCAGTGCATCGCCGCCGTGCGCCGCGGCGGGGTGGTCAGCGTGGCGGGGGTGTACGCCGGGTTTATCCACGGGTTCATGTTTGGCGACGCGTTCGACAAGGGCCTGACGTTCAAGATGGGCCAGACCCACGTGCAGCGTTTTCTGCCGGAGTTACTGGAGCATATTGAGTTGGGGCACCTGAACCCAGAGGCGATCGTCACGCATCGCCTGTCACTGGAGCAGGCGGCGCGAGGTTATGAGCTGTTCGACAAGGGCGAAGAGGATTGCCGCAAGGTCATCCTGCTGCCGGGGATCGACGAGCGGCCAGTGGCTGAGCCGCTGGACACGCTGACCCCAGGGTTCAACGTGGGCGCTGCCCGCCCGGCCTAGCTGGCCTGTCAGGCGGCGGCTTGTGGTTGCAGGTGCAGCTCAGTGTCCACCGCCTTGACCAACCCGCTGGCCAGAAACAGCGGTGCCAGGCGTTTGTGCAACTGCGGTTCGACAAACTCTTTCACCGTTTCCAGGGTCAGCACGCCGCTCAGCGGCAACTCGGCCTTGGTGTAAGACAACCAGGCCCTCTTCAACGCCATCAACACATCACTGCCCGCCGTGGAGGCGAAGCGACGGTGGGTGGGTTTGCCGTCGAAGGTGAACGTGTGCTGGAACGCATAGCCGCTTTCGTCGCCGCCACTGGCGGTGCAGCGGATGCAGGTGCACGGGCCTTCGCCAAAGGCGCTGCGCAGGTAGGTGTTGAAGTCCACCACGGGTTTGAGTGACAGGCGCTTATCGACCTCGAACAGGTCCCCGGTCATTTTTTCGTCAGTGTTCAACGTGCATTTCCTCGCAGGTCGGTGGCCATTTTTCAAAGCGCGGCACAATAGCAGCCGGGCGAAGTGTGGAACAGCATTTCCACGCAGAGCGGGAGGGTGTCGGGGGTATTCAGGGTGTGAGGGCTCACCGAAAGAACTCACCCGGTGTGGCATCAAACTGCTGCCGAAACGCATTGATAAACGCCGACGTCGACTCATACCCGCACCCCAGCGCCACATCCGTCACCCGCTCGCCTTGCTCCAGGGCGGGCAGGGCGCTCAATAGTCGCAAGCGCTGGCGCCAGGCGCGGAAGGTCAGGCCCGTGTCCTTCAAGAACAAGCGGCTGAGGGTCTTTTCGCTGACCCCCAGTTTTTCGCTCCAATGCCCCAAGGTGGTCTGTTGCTCCGGGCGCAGGTTGAGGCTGCGGTAGATGTGGCGCAAACGCGGGTCGAGGGGCAGGGGCAGCATCAAGTCCACGTGGGGCGCGGCGGCGAGTTGGTCCAGGACTACTTGGGCCAGACGCCCATCTGGACCGTCCTCGGCATACTCCACCGGCACTTCACTGAAGCTGCGGATCAATTCGCGCAACAGGCTGCTCACTTCCAGCACATGGCAAAGCTGCGAGGCCCAGGCGGTCACGCTGCAATCCAGATACAAGCTGCGCATTTCAGTGTGGGGCGAGCTGTACACCCGGTGCGGCATGCCCGCCGGGATCCACACCGCCCGCTGCGGCGGCGCGACAAAACGGCCGGCGCTGGTCTGGATCTCCAGCACCCCGGAAATCGCGTAAGACAATTGCACCCACGGGTGACTGTGACGCCGGGTCAACGCGCGATTGGGCAAGGATTCAGTTCGCCCATACACCGGCCGTGGCAGGCTGGACAGCCCGGGGATACTGCGGCGCACGGTCTTGTCATGTCCTTTAGGCGGCATTTACTGGCTCATTGGCGTTAGTCGGTAACAGGCCGTTACGTTAGAGTCGCGGTGACGCTCTTGGCAACCCCTGGAAGATCTGCTTATGACACGCCCCCGTTTTCTGCCCGACAACTTCACCCTGACCCTGATCGCCACGGTGATCCTCGCGTCCTTGCTGCCCGCCAGCGGCCAGACCGCCGTGGCTTTCGGCTGGGTTACCAACCTGGCCATCGCGCTGCTGTTCTTCCTGCACGGCGCCAAGCTATCGCGCCAGGCCATCGTCGCCGGTGCCGGCCATTGGCGCCTGCACCTGCTGGTGTTCAGCCTGACCTTCGTGCTGTTCCCCTTATTGGGCCTGGCGCTCAAGCCGGTGCTGTCGCCGCTGATCGGCAAAGACCTTTACATGGGCATGCTTTACCTCTGTGCCTTGCCGGCCACCGTGCAATCGGCAATTGCCTTCACCTCATTGGCGCGAGGCAATATCCCCGCGGCGATTTGCAGCGCGGCGGCGTCGAGCCTGTTCGGTATCTTCCTGACGCCGTTGCTGGTGACGTTGTTGCTCAATGTGCACGGTGAAGGCAGCTCCACCGTCGACGCAATCCTGAAAATCAGCGTGCAGTTGCTGCTGCCATTTATCGCAGGGCAAATCGCGCGCCGCTGGATCGGCGAATGGGTCGGCCGCAACAAAGCCTGGCTGAAATTTGTCGATCAGGGCTCGATCCTGCTGGTGGTCTACGGCGCGTTCAGCGAGGCAGTCAATGAAGGCATCTGGCACCAGATCCCGCTGTGGGAACTGGGTGGTCTGGTGGTCGCCTGCTGTGTGCTGCTGGTCTTGGTGCTGGTGGCTTCCAGCGTGCTGGGCAAGGCGTTCGGCTTCAGTCAGGAGGACCGCATCACCATTTTGTTCTGCGGCTCGAAGAAGAGTCTCGCGACCGGCGTACCCATGGCCCAGGTGCTGTTTGCCGGGGCGAGCATGGGCGTGCTGATCTTGCCATTGATGCTGTTTCACCAGATTCAATTGATGGTCTGTGCGGCGCTGGCGCAGCGGTACGCAAACCGGCCGGAGAGCATTCCCGAGTTGATGGGGCGGGTGGAACCTTAATAGTCGGGCCTGTCTATCAGTTGTTCCTTAAAGCGACAAGGCAGTCAGTTCGACGTACGGCCGGTCACCACGGTCAACGCCGTGGGCAACGTGAGGCTGGTGGCCGACAGCGGCAGCGGGCGATATTACGACCAGCGGTATCGGGTGGTAGACAGCACCGGTAAGCCCGTTCAGTCCGGGAACTATGTGGTCACCGTGACCGCACCGTGACAAAACTGAAGGTATTTTGAGGGGGATGAGCGTCAACAGCCGGCCGAGAAACCTATAGAATGTCGGGCGGCGGCGCTTGTCCTGGGTGGCCGCTCGATCATCGCCAGAGTACCTCGCCCTTCAATGAGCATTTCAGCCGCAACCCCCCAAGCCAACTGGCAACCGGTCATCGCCCTTGCGCTGGCCGCGTTTGTGTTCAATACCACCGAATTCGTGCCGGTCGGCCTGCTCAGCGCCATCGGTGCGAGCTTCGACATGCCCGTGTCCAGCGTCGGCCTGATGCTCACCATCTACGCCTGGATCGTGTCCCTGACTTCGCTGCCGGTGATGCTGCTGACGCGCAACGTCGAGCGGCGCAAATTGCTGATCGTGCTGTTCGGCATGTTTATCGTCAGCCATATCCTCTCCAGCGTCGCCAACAGTTTTGGCTTGCTGATGGTCAGCCGCGTCGGCATTGCCTTGTCCCATGCGTTGTTCTGGTCGATCACTGCGTCCCTGGCGGTGCGCCTGGCGCCGGAAGGCAAACAGGTGCAAGCCCTGGGGTTGCTGGCGACCGGTACGTCATTGGCGATGGTGTTGGGAATTCCACTGGGTCGCCTGCTCGGCGAGGCCATGGGCTGGCGCACCACCTTCCTGGTCATCGGTGTTTTCGCGGCCGGGCTGGTGTTCTGGCTGGCGCGCACCTTGCCGCCGCTGCCGAGCCAGAACTCCGGCTCCCTGCGCAGCCTGCCGCTGCTGTTCAAGCGCCCGGCGCTGGTGGCGCTGTACGTGCTGACCGCGCTCACGGTGACTGCGCAATTCACCGCCTACAGCTATATCGAACCCTTCGTCGAAGGCGTGGCCGGCATGGATGGCGGCGCCGTGACCCTGATCCTGCTGGTCTTCGGCGGCGCGGGCATCATCGGCTCGTTGCTGTTCAGCCTGGTGCACCGCTTCAACCCGCACCTGTTTGTGGTCGGCGCGGTGTTTATCTTGGCCGCGTGCCTGACGCTGATGCTGCCCCTGAGCGGTGCCGAGTCGTACCTGGTGATCCTGAGCATTTTCTGGGGCATGGCGATCATGGGCTTCGGCCTGGCCATGCAATCCAAGGTGCTGGTACTGGCGCCGGACGCCACGGATGTGGCCATGGCGATGTTCTCCGGCATCTACAACATCGGCATCGGCGGCGGCGCCCTGATGGGCAGTTGGGTCGGCAGCCACTTCGGCTTCGCCTGGATCGGCGTGGCGGGCGGGTTGCTGGCGGCGGTGGCGTTGGCGGGGTATTGCCTGGCGATTCGCAGGTTTGGGACGGGGGTGGCGCCACACTGATGTAGGAGCGAGCAAGCTCGCACCTGACGAGGGCGGTGTTACAGCGCCGCCAACACCTTCTCCAACTTCTCCTGATCCCGCGCAAACTGTCGAATGCCTTCCGCCAGCTTCTCGGTGGCCATCGCATCTTCATTCGACGCCCAACGGAACTGCGCTTCGTTCAACGGCTGACGCGCTTCGCCCGCCGCACCCGGTTGCAGTTTGCGCTCCAGCGGGGCGCTATCTTCGGCGAGCTTTTGCAGCAGGTCCGGGCTGATGGTCAGGCGGTCGCAGCCGGCCAGTTGTTCGATCTGGCTGAGGGTGCGGAAGCTGGCGCCCATCACCACCGTCGGGATGGCGTTGGCTTTGTAGTAGTTGTAGATGCGCGTCACTGACTGCACGCCCGGGTCTTCGGCGCCGGTGTAGTCCAGGCCGGTGCTCTTGCGGTACCAGTCGTAGATGCGGCCCACGAACGGCGAGATCAAAAACACCCCGGCATCGGCGCAGGCCTGGGCCTGGGCGAAGGAGAACAGCAGGGTGAGGTTGGTCTGGATGCCGGCTTTTTCCAGGCGCTCGGCGGTGCGGATACCTTCCCAGGTGGACGCCAGTTTGATCAGCACACGGTCGCGGCCGACACCGGCCTGGTCGTACAGGTCAATCAATTGGTTGGCCTTGGCCCACAGCGCGTCTTGGTCGAAGGACAGGCGTGCGTCGACTTCGGTGGAGATACGCCCCGGAATCACCTTGAGAATGCCGCAACCCACCGACACCGCGAAACGGTCACAGGCCAGGTCGACATCGCCTTTGGACACGCTCACCGCGTTACGCAGCAACTCGGCGTATTCCGGGATGGCGGCGGCCTTGAGCAGCAGCGACGGGTTGGTGGTGGCGTCCACCGGGCGCAGGCGGCTGATGGCTTCCAGGTCGCCGGTGTCGCAGACCACGGTGGTGAATTGCTTGAGTTGTTCGAGCTTGGACGTCATGAGCGGCTGTCTCCAAAAAAAGGTTATTGGTTGAGGGCCTGTGCGGTATCCAGGTCGGTGATCAGGATGTCCAGGTAGCCGCCCTTGAGCGCGCCGCGAATCGCCTGGACCTTGTTCAGCCCGCCGGCCAGGCCGAGCACGCGGTGGATGCTGCGCAGTTTGGGCAGCGCCACCGACACCACGAATTCTTCATCTTCTTCCAGCACCGGTTTGCCCTGGGCATCGAAGTAACGCAGGCAGATATCACCCACCGCGCCGCGCTCGGCCAGCAGGCGCAGCATGTCTTCGGTGTAGTAGTTGCCGCTGTTGCGCAGCAATTGCGAGGGCTCCAGGTCGCCGATGCCGACAATCGCCAGGGTGATGCTGTCAAAGCGTTGCAGCACTTCCTTGACCTCTTCCATCTGCACGATGCGCTGCTTGCTCTGCACCGACTGTTCGATGCTTTGGGACGGCAGCAAATACGCCGGGCAGTTGAGCAGGGTGGCCAGGCGTTGGGTCAGCAGCGTGGCTTCGAACGCGCCTTTGTTGCCGACGCCGCCCAGCAGTTGCACCACTTCCTCGGCGCCTTGCTTGCCCGACTGCGCATGCAGGTGGCCGACCATGGCGCGGATGGTGCTGCTCCACGACGAAATACCGATATGGTCCTGGGGCGACAGGCTGGTTTCCAGGTAGTGGGCGGCGGCCGAGCCGATGGCTTGCTTGATGCTTTCGTCATTGCCGGGCTCGGTGGCTTCCACCACGATCACCCGGCGCACGCCGTAGCGGCGTTGCAGTTGGGTTTCCAGCTCCAGGTGCAGGCCTTGCAGGCGCATCACGCTGATCTTCACGACGCCTTCCTGCAGCGCCCGGCGCAGGGCGCGGCTGATAAAGGACTGGGACAGGTCCAGTTGCGTGGAGATTTCGGACTGCTTGAGCCCTTCTTCGTAATAGAGGCTCGCGATCTTGGTGATCAGGCGCTGTTCTTCGATCTGGCTCATGAAGGCCTCAGTGAGTGAAACAATGTCGGTGAGGATACCAAACCCTTAAGACATGATCAGGCCGCCGTCGATATTGATCGCCTGACCGGTCAGGTACGCCGCGTCATCCGAGGCCAGGAACGCGACCAGGCCCGCCACATCCGAGGGCTTGCCGGCACGGCGCAGGGGGATGTTCTTGACCCATTCGGCCATCAACTCGCCCTTGCCGTAGCGCTTTTCGTCGGTGCTGAGGATCTCGCCCCACACGCGGTCGTTGTAGTCCCACATCTCGCTTTCGATGATGCCGGGGCAAAACGCATTGACCGTGATGTTATGCGGCGCCAGCTCCAGCGAAAGGCTCTGGGTGATGCCGATCACGCCCATCTTGCTGGCGGCGTAGTGAGGCGTGTAGATAAAGCCCTGGCGACCCTGGCCGGACGAGGTATTGATCAACCGACCGCTGCCTTGCTTGACCATGTACTTGGCCGCTTCCCGGCAACCCAGCCACACGCCGGTGGTGTTGACTTGCAGCACCTTGTCGAAGTCTGCGCGGGGCATTTTGTCGTAGTGGTCGATGGTGATGATGCCGGCGTTCTGCACCGACACGTCAATGCTGCCGAAGCGTGCGTGGCCTTCGCGGTAGAGCTTTTCGATATCGCTTTCGTCGGTGACATCGATGCCGAGGGCGAGGGCGTTCACGCCGTATTCCCCGGCCAGTTGCTCGGCGGTGAAGGTCACGCGCTCCAGGTCGTTGGAGGCCAGCACCAGGTTGGCGCCTTCCTGGGCGAAACGCTCGGCAATCCCGGCGCCGATGCCACGGCATGCGCCGGTGATCACTACAGTTTTACCGCTGAATCGTTGCGACATGATCAACTCCTACCAGCACACAAAACCGCCATCGACCAACAGGTCGACGCCGGTGCAGAAAGACGAGGCCTGGCTGACCAGAAAGATCGCCGGGCCGACCATTTCGTCCACGCTGGCCATGCGGCCCATGGGCGTGGTCTGTTCAAAGATCTTCACCTGGTCGGCCACTTCCGGGCGCGAGTTCATCGGCGTGGCGGTGTAGCCGGGGCTGATGCAATTCACGCGCAGGCCCTTGTCGGCCCATTCCATCGCCAGGCTTTTGCTCAGGTGAATCACCCCGGCCTTGGAGGTGTTGTAGTGCGCCTGCAGCAGGCCACGGTTGACGATGCTGCCGGACATGGACGCGATATTGACGATGGCGCCTTTGCCGCGCGGCAACATCACGGCGGCCTGGGCCTGGCAACTCAGGAAGATGCCCGTGAGGTTGATGTCCAGGGTGGTCTGCCAGCGTTGCAGTTCCAGGTCCTCGGCGGCCTGGGCGTTGGCGATGCCGGCGCAGTTGACGGCCACGCTGAGTTCGCCGAGTTCATGCTCGGTTCGCGCGACCGCTGCATCCAGCGCGGCGCGCTCGGTGACGGTGCCGCTCAGGGGCAGGGCGCGACGGCCCAGGGCCTGGATGCGCTCGACGGTGCTGGCGATGCCGGGGCTGCCGGGCAGGTCAAAACACGCCACGTCGGCACCGGCTTCGGCTAGACCAACGGCAATCGCTTGGCCGATGCCGCTGCCGGCACCGGTGACAAAGGCCACTTGGCCCTGAAGACTAAAAAGCTGCATGAATTACTCCAATCTTGAAATCACAGTGGAACCCCTGTGGGAGGGGGCTTGCCCCCGATGAGGGAGTGTCAGTTGATGCATCTGTAACTGAACCACTGTCATCGGGGGCAAGCCCCTCCCACATTTGAATCTCTGTAGGACTTTAGTTACGCGGTGGCCATTTCCATGACTGAAACCGGTGTGGCCTCGCCGCGCTCCAGGATTCCCATCTGCCGGCCTCGGCTCATCACCATCACCCGATGTGAAAGCCCCAGCACCTCATCCAGGTCGGAACTCACCACAATCACCGCCATGCCCTTGGCCGCCAGATCCGCAATCACTTCATAGATCGCCGCCCGCGCACCCACGTCGATGCCCCGTGTCGGCTCATCCAGAATGAACACCTTGGGATTGCGCGCCAGCCACTTGGCAATGATCACTTTCTGCTGGTTACCGCCGGACAAGCTGGAAATCCGCGACTGCGGCGCGCCTTTCACGCCGAGCCGCGCCACCGCCGTGCGGGCAAATTCACGCAGCGGGGCAGGGAGCACCCAGCCGCGTTTGTCCAGCAGGTCGGTGTTGCCGTAGACCAGGTTGTCTTCGATGCGATGTTCCACCACCACACCTTGCTGCTTGCGGTCTTCGGGCACCAGCACCACGCCGGCCTGGATTGCTTCAAACGGGCTGCGCAGCTGCCGGACTTCGCCGTCCAGCACCATGTGGCCCTGGATATCCAGGGCCGCACCGGCAATGGTGCGCACCAGCTCTGTACGTCCGGCGCCGACCACCCCGGCAATGCCGAACACTTCGCCGGCCCGCACGCTGAAGTCGATGCCGTGCAGGGCGAATTCGCGGCAGGTCAGGTCTTTGACCTGCAACATCACCTGCTCCTGCGGCGCCTGCAAGGCGGGGAAAATCCGCTCCAGGCTGCGCCCGACCATCTGTTCCACCAGCTCGCGCACCGGCACTTGTGCGGTGGCGTGCAGGGCGATCTGGCGCCCGTCGCGCAGCACCAGCACGCGGTCGGCGATACGCGCGATTTCTTCCAGGCGATGGCTGATATAGATAAACGACACGCCTTCGGCTTTCAGCCGTTCGACCTGCTTGAACAGCAGCTCGGTCTCTTCGGCGCCCAGCGCAGCGGTCGGTTCATCGAGAATCAGCAGGCTGGCCTTCAACGTCAGCGCCTTGGCGATTTCCACCAATTGCTGGGCCGCCACGCTTAGGCCTTCGACCTTGCGTGACGCCGGCACGTTGAGCCCCAGGCGTTCCAATTGGATCTGCGCCTGGGCCTCGATGTAATCGCGGTCGACCCGCCCATGACGCATGGGCAGGCGACCGACAAAGATGTTCTCGGCGATCGACAATTGCGGCAGCAGACGGATTTCCTGGTGGATCAGGCCGATACCCGCGCCCAGCGCCGCGCCCGGCGAGGCGGGTGCATAAGGCGCGCCGAGCCAGGTCATGCTGCCCCCGGCTTCGGGTTGCACGAGGCCGGCGATGATCGACGACAAGGTCGACTTGCCGGCACCGTTCTCGCCGAGCAGGGCCAGCACTTCACCGGGACGAATATCCACATTGACCTGGGACAACACCTGCACCGGGCCGTAGGCCTTGCTGATATTGCGCAGGCACAGCACCGCATCGGTGCTGCTCTCCAGAGCGGCTGCTTGCATGACGACCTCCAAGGCTTACGGGTGCTGTTGCAGGAACGGCGCGACGTTTTCTTTGGTGGTCAGCACGGTGGGCAGCAGTTGTTCCTTGGGTACGGCTTTGCCGGCCTTCAGGTCAATTGCCGAGGCCACGGCCAGGCGCCCCATTTTCTGGGTCTGCTGGGTCATGGTGGCGTTGAGCACGCCGCTTTCGACCGCCTTGAGCCCGGCCACGTCGCCGTCAAACCCGACCACTACGACCTTGTGATCGAGGTTGCCGACCTTCACTGCCTGGGCAGCACCCAGGGCCATGGCATCGGCGCGGCCGAAGAATACGGTGATATTCGGGTCACGCTGGAGCAGGTCCTGGGCCACGGCGAAGCCTTTGTCCTGGGCCCATTCGGCCGGTTGCTGGGCCACGACCTTGAGGTCCGGGAAGGCTTTGAGGCCTTCTTCGAAACCCTTGGCGCGATCATTCTCCGGAGTGGTGCCGAGCTGGCCCTGCAGGATCGCGATGCGGCCCTTGCCGTCGGTGATCTTGCCCACGTATTCGGCGAGGGTCTTGGCGCCGGCCACGCTGTCGCTGGCGATAAAGGTATCGCCGGGTGCGTCGGGGGCGTTGCGGTCCACGGCGATCACCGGAATGTTGGCGGCCTTGGCGGCTTTGACCGGCACACCCGCCGCGGTGGCACCGGCCGGGATGTAGATCAGCACATCGATCTGGCGGGTGATCAGGTCTTCAATCTGGCTGACCTGGGTGGAGGAGTTGCCCTGGGCGTCCACGGTGATCACCTTGATCCCCTTGGCCTTGCCCTCGGCTTCCACCGATTGCTTGATCTGGTTGAAGAAGTCGGCCTGAAGGTTCGCCACGGCCAGGCCGATGGTCAGGTCCTTGGCCCAGGTGGTACCGGTGGCGGTGAGGGTCGCGGCCGCCAGAGCAGTGGCGATAAGCAGTTTCTTGGGGCTGAACATGTCGGTGACTCCTGGTTTTATTGTTGGAGGGTGTCAACTGTCGAACAGGGTTAACGGGCAGTGCTGGAACGGCGTCGCAGGGTGTCGATGGTCACGGCGAGGGCGATGACCACGCCGATCACCACTTGCTGGATAAACGGGGAAACGCCGAGCAGGTTGAGACCATTGCGCAACACGCCAATGATCAGCACGCCCACCAGGGTGCCGCCGATGCTGCCGACGCCGCCGCTGAGGCTGGCGCCGCCAATCACCACGGCGGCGATGGCGTCCAGTTCCAGGCTCAGGCCGGCACTGGGTTGCGAGGAGTCCAGGCGCGCCGCCAAGGTCACGGCGGCGATCCCGGCGAGGGCACCGCTGATGGCGTACACCCACAAGGTAATCGCCCGTACCTTGATGCCGGACAGCCGCGCCACTTCCGGGCTGCCGCCCATGGCATAGAGATTGCGACCACCGGCACGAAAGCGCAGGAACACCCACGCCACCAGCAACATCACCAGGAACAGCCCGACGGTGGCCGAGAGAAAACCGAAATGCCGCACCGTGGCCAGGCTGGTGAACCACTCCGGGTAACCGACGATCTGCCGGCCTTCGGTGAGGATATTCGCCAGGCCACGCGCCACCGACATCATGGTCAGCGTGGCGATAAACGGCGGCAACTTGGCGTAGGTAATCAAGCCCCCGGACACCAGCCCGGCGAGAATGCCGGTGGCGATCGAGATCGGAATCGCAAAGCCCAGCGGCACCGCCTGGTCCTGATAAAGCCAGCCGAGCATCATCATCGAGAAGGCCAGTACCGAGCCTACCGACAGGTCGATGCCGCCGATGACGATCACCGCCGTCATGCCAATCGCCAGGATGCCCAGCACCGTGACCTGATCAAGGATGTTCAGGCCATTGCGCAACGAGAAGAAGAATTCGGAACTGAAGGAGAAGACCAGCACCAGCAGCACAAGGCCGATCAGCGGGCCGCCGATATTGCTGGGGAGCAGTTTCACCAACCGTGGGCGGGGTGGCGGCTTGAGTTCGGCCGGGTGCTGGACAATAGCTTTGGCGTCCACAGTGTTCTCCTGATTTATTTTTTTTGGAGTGCTTTCAGGCGCCTTGAATATTTATGCGTGCCTGACTGTTAATTCAGATTCCAGTGACACCGTGGCAAAGTCAAGCGCTTAATTTTTCAGGTATGCCTCTAAACCGGCGCTTTCACCCCGGCCAAAGCCACGGGGTAGACCCGCCGGTGTGGGATTTTGCCCGTTTGTCCGAGGGATGTTTCTTAGATTTATTTGATTTTCCGTGGATCGCTCACTTGACCGCACAGACGATCAGCGTCTAAATAGAAATATATTGTCACTGCTGAATAAATATTCAAAACAGCTTTGGACGCTTTTACCTCACGTGGTCAGCCCCACAGGAGCCGCTGCATGAATGCCTTCCAGTACGACGCCCACCAGATCAAGGAACAGGCCCGCCTGATCCGCCGTCATGTGATCCGCCTCAACGCCGACTCACCGGCCGGCGGCCACACCGGGGCGGACCTGTCGGAAACCGACATCCTCGCCACCCTGTACTTCCGCATCCTCAATACCGGCCCGGAACGCACCGAAGACCCTGAGCGCGATATCTATATCCAGAGCAAGGGCCATGGTGTGGGCGGTTTGTACTGCTGCCTGGCGCAGGCGGGCTATATCCCCACCGAATGGTTGCCCACCTACCAGCACTTCAACTCCCACTTGCCGGGCCATCCGGTGCGCCAGAAAACCCCCGGTATCGAACTCAACACCGGCGCCCTCGGCCACGGCTTGCCGGTGGCGGTGGGGCTGGCGTTGGCGGCGAAGATGTCCGGCAGTAAAAAGCGCATCTATGTGCTGACCGGCGATGGCGAACTCGCCGAAGGCTCCAACTGGGAAGCCGCCATGGCGGCCGCCAAATACGGGCTGGATAACCTGTTTGTGATCGTCGACAAGAACAAACTGCAACTGGCCGGCCTGACCGCCGAGATCATGCCGCTCGACCCGCTGGATGTGAAATGGGCCGCCTTCGGCTTCACCGTCAGCGAGTGCGATGGCAACGACGTGGGCCAGTTGATCGACACTCTGGAACGCATGCAGACCCGAACCGGCGCGCCCCAGGTGCTGATCGCCCACACCGTCAAAGGCAAGGGCGTGTCCTTTATCGAAGCCCGTCCCGAATGGCACCACCGCGTGCCCAAGGGCGATGAAATCAATGCGGCACTGGAGGAGTTGAACCATGGCGAGTGAACATTTGGCGAGCGTCATGGTGCAGGCCTTTATTGACGCAGTCGACGCCGGGCTGGATGTGGTGCCAGTGGTCAGCGACTCCACGTCCACGGCCAAGATCGGCCCGTTTGTGCAGCGCTTCCCGGAGCGCTTGATCAACGTCGGGATTGCCGAGCAGTCCTTGGTCAGCGTCGCGGCGGGGTTGGCCCTGGGTGGCAAGATTGCGGCCACCTGCAACGCGGCACCGTTTTTGATTTCCCGCGCCAATGAGCAGATCAAGGTGGACGTCTGCTACAACCAGGCCAATGTGAAAATGTTCGGCCTGAACGCCGGTACCAGCTACGGCCCGTTGGCCAGCACCCACCACAGCCTCGACGATATTTCGGTGATGCGCGGCTTTGGCAATGTGCAGATCTTCGCGCCGGCCGATGCCATCGAGTGTCGGCAGATTGTCGATTACGCGCTGCGTTACCACGGCCCGGTGTATATCCGTCTCGACGGTAAAGCCTTGCCGGACGTACACGCTGGCGACTACCACTTCCAACCCGGTCAGGTGGATATCCTGCGCCAGGGCGCGGATGTGAGCATCGTCGCGTTGGGCTCGGTGGTGCATGAAGCCGTGGACGCCGCAGCCTTGCTGGCGGAGCAGGGCATCCAGGCGCAGGTGATCAACCTGTCATCGATCCGGCCGTTGCAGCGCGAGGTACTGCTCAGCGCCTTGAGCGGCACCCGCGCGGTGATCAGCGTGGAAGAACACAATATCAACGGTGGCGTCGGCAGCCTGGTCGCCGAAGTGCTGGCCGAAGCCGGGTTGGGCATTGCCCTGATCCGCCTGGGCATCGGCGATGGCGAATACGCCGCTGCCGGCGCCCGTGAACCGACCCGCGCCTTGCATAACATCGACGCGGCTGGGATTGTGGCGGCTGCCACTCGGTTGCGGTGAACCCATGACTAACAACACTCCGCTGATCCTGGCGATAGACGAAGGCACCAGCAACGCCAAGGCGGTGCTGGTCAATGAACTGGGGCAGGTGATTGCTCGCGGTTCGCGGCCACTGAGCGTCAGCCATCCCCAGGCCGGGTTCTCCGAACAGGACCCGCTGTTTATCTGGCACAGCACCCTGGCCGCGATGGAGGAATGCCTCGCCCAGGTGGATCGGCCCATCACCGCCGTGGCGATCAGCAACCAGCGTGAATCCGTGGTGGCCTGGGACCGGCGAACCGGCGAGCCGTTGTCACCGTGCATCAGTTGGCAATGCCGCCGCTCCATGGCGTTGTGTACCCAATTACATGAGCAGGGGCATGAGGCGCTGATCCTCGAAAAAACCGGCTTGGCCCTCGACCCGATGTTTTCGGCGGGCAAATTCCGCTGGATTCTCGACAACCTGGACAACGGCCACGCCCGCGCCGCAGCGGGTGAGATTTGCCTGGGCACCGTCGACAGTTGGCTGCTGTGGAAACTCAGTGGCGGCCGGGTGTTTGCCACCGACTATTCCAACGCGGCGCGCACGCAGCTGTTCAACCTGCACACCTGCGCCTGGGATCCCGAGTTGCTGGACCTGTTTGCCATTCCGTTGGCGGCGCTGGCACCGATCCAGCCCAGCGCCGGTTTCTTCGCCGAAACCGTCGCGTTGGGCGGCTTGCCTGCGGGCATCCCGGTGATGTCGATGATCGGCGACTCCCACGCCGCGCTGTACGGGCAGGGCGGTTTTGCACCGGGGCTGGTCAAGGCCACCCTCGGCACCGGCTCATCCTTGATGACGCCCATGAGCGGCCCGATTGCGTCCAACCATGGACTGTCGACCACCCTGGCCTGGCATGACGGCGGCAGGCCGACCTTCGGCATGGAAGGCAATATCGTCCACACCGGCGCCGCCGTGCAGTGGGCCTCGCGGCTGGTGGCCGGCGAATCCCTGGATGCCCTGACCGAGCAAGCGGCGCAACTGCCGGACAATGGCGGCGTGTACTTCGTGCCGGCCCTGTCGGGTCTGGGCGCACCGCATTGGAAAGCCGATGCACGTGGATTGATCTGCGGGCTGACGGAAGCCACCTCGGGCGCGCATATCCTGCGGGCGTCGCTGGAGTCCATCGGTTATCAGATTCGTGATGTGTTTGAAGCGATGCAGCAGGACATCGGCAGCCCGTTGAAGGAACTGTGGGTGGACGGCGGCGCCACGCGCAACCGTTGGCTGATGCAGTTCCTGGCCAACCTGCTGCAACGCCCGGTGGTGCGCAGCCTGTCGCCGGAAGTGTCGGCGTTGGGCGCAGCGCATCTGGCGGGCAGGGCGTTGGGGATTTGGGCGAGTGATCAAGCGTTGGGGCAGTTGGAGCGCCAGCGCGAGCGGTTCGAGCCGCAGGATGATCCGGCGATGGCAGCCCGTTACGCAGAGTGGAAAAAGGCCTTGGCCCGCACCCTTCTCTAAAGACCCGTGGAGATCAACTGTGGGAGGGGCGGTGCGACGATTCGACTTGCCCCCGATAGCGTTTTATCAGTCAGCTCATCTGTAACTGTCACCCACCGTCACCGGTTGCACCTGATAGCTGCGGCGCGCGTTTGCCGCTTCAACCGTGGCCACATCCAGGTTACCCCACAGCGGTCCCAGCACTTTCGCCGCGTCCTGCGGATGGTTTTTCACCCATTGTCCGGCGCTTCGAGCAGCGGCAGGCCGCTGGGGAATTCGTGCCAGCTCATCGCGGCCCGATCCGCCAGATAGCGAGCCGGCGGCTGGCCTACGGTCTTGCGGAACATGGTGATAAAGCCGCTGGCGTTTTCATAACCCAGGTCCAGAGCCACCCGCTGCACACTGTCGCCCGTGGCCAGGCGTTGCAACGACAGGATCACATGCAACTGCCGACGCCAGCGGCCGAAACTCAGGCCCAGTTCCTCCAGCAACAGGCGCGTCATGCTGCGTTCACTCATGCCGATACGCATGGCCCATTGGCCGAGGGTGGCTTTGTCGGCCGGGTCGGCCAGCAGGCTATTGGCCAGGCGGCGCAAGCGTGAGTCCTGGGGCATCGGCAGGTGCAGGGCTTCCAGTGGGGCTTGGGCGAGTTCATCCAACAGCGTGTTGATCAACCGTCCCTGGGCGCCGTCGACCTCGTACAGTTGTGGGAAGCTGATCGCCTTGCTGATCAACTCATGCAACAGACCCGACACGCCCAACGTGCAGCATTGCGCGGGCAGGGCGCCTGCGGCATCGGGGTCGATCAGCAGGCAATACACATGGGCTTCGCCATTGCCCCGCGCCGAATGCGACACGCCACCGGGAATCCATAGCGCGCATTGCGGCGGAACGATCCATATCCCGGCCTCGATTTCACAGTGGATCACCCCGCGCAGGGTGTACATCAACTGGCCCTTGCGATGGGTGTGCGGGGTGTGCTCCCAGGTGTCCGACGCGCTGCTGGCGCCCACGGCCACCACGGCGCGCTGAACCACATCGGCATCCTTGGCCAGCAGCGGGTCGTGCAGATCAAGGCGCAGGTGTTTCATGGCAGGTCTCGAAAGTTGGCCGAATTGCGAAATAGTCTGGCTATTCTGTGCAATGCCGTCCAGCGCGGGCTTTCTTATAGTGAGATTCACTCTCATTAAGGAGCTTTGCCATGCGACTCGACAGTACAACGTTCCCTGTAGTCAAAATCGTCTTCGATGCCCCGAACCAAGGCGGGCCGGAGGACGCCTTCCGGGTCTTTGAAGACCTGTTGGCACGGCAGCAATCCTTCCTGCTGCTGCACGAAAAAGCCGTGGACGAAAACGACTACGAACACTCCCATGAACAGCGCAAGCAAGCCTCGATCTGGATGAAGAAGCACCGACAGGCGCTGCACACGTTCGTCAAAGGCATGATCCAGGTAGAACCCAGCGCCGCCAAACGCCTGGCACTCAAACCGTTTGCGCTGATGTTCGGCAAGGCCTGGGGCTATCCGTTGCTGGTGGTGGAGTCCAAGGACCAGGCCTGGGCGCTGGCGCGGGATGTGCTGGATGAGCGGGTGTCGGATGTGGCGCATTTTTGAAGGCGCGCGACACGGCCCTGTGGCGGGGTTGGCCCAGCTGCGTTATCACCTGGCCGTGCAACTGTTGCTGATCCTGGTTTATCGGGTGGTGGCCGAGCGGATGGTGGAGATTGTGTGGGGCTTCCGCGCGCATTGAAGTATCCTGCGCGCCCCGCCAACCACTGATCCAAACCAAGATGACCGGACAAGACATGCAGGCGCTGCTGGAGTCGATCCTCGACGAAGTGCGCCCACTGATCGGCCTCGGCAAAGTTGCCGATTACATTCCCGCGCTGGCCGATGTACCGGCCAACCAACTGGGCATCGCCGTATACGGCAACGACGGCTCGGCCTACCGCGCCGGTGATGCCGATACGCTGTTCTCGGTGCAGAGCATTTCCAAGGTGTTCAGCCTGGTGCAGGCCATCGACCATGGCGGCGAAAGCATCTGGGAACGCCTGGGCCACGAGCCGTCCGGGCAGCCGTTCAACTCCCTGGTACAGCTGGAATTCGAACGCGGCCGGCCACGCAATCCCTTCATCAACGCTGGCGCACTGGTGATCTGCGACATCAACCAATCGCGCTTCGCCGTGCCGATTCTGTCGATGCGCGACTTCGTGCGGCGCCTGTCGGGCAACCCGCATATCCTGGTCAACAAAGTTGTCGCCGACTCCGAAGCCCAGCACGGCGCACGCAACGCGGCCATGGCCTACCTGATGAAGTCCTTCGGCAACTTCCATAACGACGTGGACGCGGTGCTGCACAGCTACTTCAACTACTGCGCCTTGCAGATGAGCTGCCTGGACCTGGCCAAGGCCTTCAGCTTCCTGGCCAACGAGGGCACCAGCGCCCACAGCGGCGAGCAGATCCTCACGGCGCGCCAGACCAAGCAAGTCAACTCGATCATGGCCACCAGCGGGCTGTATGACGAGGCGGGCAATTTTGCCTATCGCGTGGGGTTGCCCGGTAAGAGCGGGGTCGGCGGCGGGATTGTCGCAGTGGTGCCGGGGCAGTTCACGGTGTGCGTGTGGTCGCCGGAGTTGAACGCGGCGGGTAACTCGCTGGCGGGGATCAGGGCGTTGGAATTGTTGAGTGAGCGGATTGGGTGGTCGGTGTTTTGAGTGCGAAGCCGCTTAGAGGGTGTTGGGCAGCCCACAGCAGGACATGGGACACACATTGAGGTAAAGTCGAGCCAGCGTTCGACGCCTGAGGTGATCTATGCTCATTGCCATTGATCAGCCCTTGTCCTGAGCCGGAGACCAGCATGTCACGTAAAAAAGTTAAGCCCCAAATTACCGAAGCACAGATCCTTGCCCAGGAATCGAGCATTCCCTCCATTGCGGCCAAAGCATTCAGGGATGCCTACGAGGTTGCCCTTTCCAAGGGTGAGTCCGTGCTTGTGGTTCGCGCTGGTCAGTTGGTTAAAGTTTCCAATACGGAGACTTTGGTTATCCGCCCTGTGGAAACCTACGGCACTCTCAAGGCAGGCACTCGCTTGAAAACCAAAAAATCCTTGTTGGACCGTCGGTCTGCCCAGGCGCAGATTCAGGCTTGAGTACCACCCCCCGTGTCCGTATGTTCGCCGGCCCGAACGGGAGTGGAAAGAGCACATTCAACTCGAAAGTCCCGGCGCACTTGCTGGTCAACTACATCAATCCTGACGCGATTGAGTTGGGCATTCGTGAAACGGGTATTTTTGACTTTGCCGTCTTCGGGTTATACCGCTACGCCGAGCGTGCCATCACGTTTTTGCGCAGTCATTCACTGCTTTCAAAATTTCCCGATTCCCTCGCCAAACTGGATGATCTGGTCGCCAAGGGTGAGCGGATCATTTTTGCTTCACGCAACATCGACTCTTATATAGCTTCTGCTCTTTCTGACTTTATTCGGGTGTCTCTGATTGAAGAACGCGTGAGTTTTACATTCGAGACAGTCATGTCGGACGGCAGCAAGATTGAGTTGTTAAGGCAGGCTAAAGCTGCCGGCTATCGGGTATACGTTTATTACGTTGCTACCGCAGATGCTGATATTAACGTTGCCCGGGTTGCCTACCGGGCCTCTATAGGTGGTCATGATGTACCACCGGAAAAGATTCGATCTCGTTATAAGCGCTCTTTGGAAAACTTGTCAGAGGCGATTCTCTTGTCCAATCGGGCCTATATTTTTGACAATTCGCAAGACGGCGAGCCCAGCTTTGCGCAACTTGCCGAGATTACAGAAGGCGAGGATATCGATATTGTGGCGGACACTCAGCCTGCGTGGTTTCAGCAGTATGTCATTGATAAGTTGACGTAGACATCGAAGGGCAAAACGCTAAAGGAAGTATTAGGCTGCCTTAGCAGTTCAAGAATCTTTCCCTTTTTTCTGATGGATATTTTTATGGCCTATGAACTCCACATCGCCCGTGCCGAAAGCAATGCAATAGAACCTGAAGAGTGGCGCGCCTTGTGTGCCAGTGACCCAACCATCGTGCTGCAGGACGAAGTGACTGCCATTAATCCCACGACAGGAGCGACGATCTCCATCAGCGGTAACCAAACGGCTTACTGGACCTCTCCCACCACGCAGCAGGAATACTATTTCGATTATCGCAGTGGCCAAATTTCATTTGTATACAGCGACGAGAGTATCGTTAAGGCCAAGGCGATCGCCCAGGCCCTCGCCGCTGAAATTCGAGGCGATGAGGGGGAGCAATACTGATACACCTAGGCTTTACGCGGCTTCATGAACAGGTCGATCAGCAGGTACAACGCACCGACGGTAATCGCGATATCCGCAATATTGAACACTCCGGTATGCGCTGGCCCGACGTTCAGGACCATGTAATCAACCACATGGCCGTCGCGAAACACCCGGTCGATCAGGTTGGCGGTGCGGTGCCGGCGAGGAGGGCGAAGGGTCGGCTTCGCAGCAGGGGGGAGGTGCTCAAGCGGTAACTTCCTGTTCCGGGTCTGTCGAGAGGAGCGCCCGAAGATAGCTCAGGCGCCTGGTGCCGTCTACGTTCAGGCCGCGTTCCGAGCGACAACCTGAAACAGTCTTGGGAAAACTCTGAGAATCTGGGGCGAAGTGCTATCCCTGTGGGAGGGGGCTTGCCCCCGATAGCAGTGTGTCAGCCAAAGATGCATCAACTGAAACGGCCTCATCGGGACAAGCCCCCTCCCACATTTGGATCTTCATCGGTCTTGGAATCGCTACCCACCCCAAACAAAAAATGCGCCCCTGCGGGCGCATTTTTTTGTTCGGTCAGCTATGCCTATCAGGCAATCGCATCCCAGGCCCGATCACCTTTCTCGTCCTTGATCCGAGTCGGCAAGCCCATCACGTCCAGCGCCTTGAGGAACGGCTCAGCCGGCAGTTCCTCGACGTTGGCCATATGTTTCACATCCCACTCGCCACGGGCGACCAGCAGCGCGGCGGCTACCGGTGGGACGCCTGCGGTGTACGAGATGCCCTGGCTGTCGGTTTCGGCGAAGGCTTCTTCGTGGCAGGCCACGTTGTAGATGAATAGCTCACGCGGCTGGCCGTCCTTGGTGCCTTTGACCAGGTCGCCGATGCAGGTCTTGCCGGTGTAGCCAGGGGCGAGCGAAGACGGGTCGGGCAGTACGGCCTTGACCACTTTCAACGGCACCACTTCCAGGCCTTCGGCAGTCTTGACCGGCTTCTCGGAGAGCAGGCCGAGGTTTTTCAGTACGGTGAACACGTTGATGTAGTGTTCGCCGAAGCTCATCCAGAACCGCACGTTGGGCACGTCGAGGTTTTTCGACAGCGAGTGCACTTCATCGTGACCGGTGAGGTAGAGGTTCTGCGAACCCACGACCGGCAGGTCGTCGGTGCGTTTGACTTCGAACATGGTGTTGCTGGTCCACTGGCTGTCCTGCCAGCTCCACACCTGTCCGGTGAACTCGCGGAAGTTGATTTCCGGGTCGAAGTTGGTGGCAAAGTATTTGCCATGGCTGCCGGCATTGACGTCGAGAATGTCGATCGAATCAATGCGGTCGAAATGCTGTTGCTGCGCCAGCGCGGCATACGCGTTGACGACGCCTGGGTCGAAGCCCACGCCAAGAATGGCGGTGATGTTCTTGTCTTTGCACTCTTGCAGGTGGTTCCACTCGTAGTTGCCGTACCACGGCGGGGTCTCGCAGACCTTGCCTGGCTCTTCGTGGATAGCGGTGTCGAGGTACGCAACGCCCGTGTCGATGCAGGCACGCAGGACCGACATGTTCAGGAACGACGAACCGACGTTGATGACGATCTGCGATTCGGTCTCGCGGATCAGGGCCTTGGTCGCTTCCACGTCCATGGCGTTCAGCGCGAAGGCTTGGATATCGGCGGGAACCTTGAGGCTACCCTTGGCCTTGACGCTGTCGATGATGGCCTGGCATTTGGAGATGTTGCGCGACGCGATAGCAATACGACCGAGTTCGTCGTTGTGCTGCGCGCACTTGTGGGCCACCACCTTGGCGACACCTCCTGCACCAATGATAAGAACGTTCTTTTTCAATTGCTTTCTTTCTCCTATATCCGCCAGCTTACGAAAGGCTGGACAGGTAGTCGTCGTAACCAAATTCACGAACCACTTCGACTGTACCGTCGAGTTGTTTCACTACGATGGACGGCATTTTCAGGCCGTTGAACCAATTTTTCTTGACCATGGTGTAGCCAGCAGTGTCGATGAACGACAGCCGATCGCCGATGGCCAGCGGACGATCAAATTGATACTCGCCGAAGATGTCCCCGGCCAGGCAGGATTTGCCGCACACCATGTAGGTATGTTCACCGTCGCTTGGCGCCAGCTTGGCGTTGAGGCGGTAGATCAGCAGGTCCAGCAGGTGAGCTTCGATGGAGCTGTCGACGACGGCGAGGTTTTTGCCGTTGTACAGGGTGTCGAGCACGGTGACTTCCAGGGAGGCGCTGTTGGTGATCGCCGCTTCGCCGGGTTCCAGGTAGACCTGCACGTCGTACTTCTGCGAGAACGCCTTGAGACGCTGGCAGAAGGCGTCGATGGCATAGCCTTCACCGGTGAAATGGATGCCGCCGCCGAGGCTGACCCACTTGACCTTGTGCAGCAGTGCGCCGAAGCGTTCTTCGATGGTGCCGAGCATCTTGTCGAACAGGCTGAAATCGCCGTTCTCGCAGTTGTTGTGGAACATGAAGCCGGAGATCTGCTCGATCACGCCTTCGATCTTCACCGCGTCCCATTCGCCCAGGCGGCTGAATGGGCGCGCCGGGTCGGCCAGCAGGTAGTCGGAGCTGCTTACCTGCGGGTTGACACGCAGGCCACGGGTCTTGCCCTCGGAACGCTCGGCAAAGCGCTGCAACTGGCTGATCGAGTTGAAGATGATCTTGTCGCAGTTATCCAGCATCTCTTCGATTTCATCGTCGGCCCAGGCCACGCTGTAGGCGTGCGCCTCGCCTTCGAACTTCTGGCGACCGAGCTTCAACTCATACAGCGACGACGAGGTGGTGCCGTCCATGTATTCCTGCATCAGGTCGAACACCGACCAGGTGGCAAAGCACTTGAGCGCCAGCAGAGCCTTGGCGCCGGACTGCTCGCGCACGTAAGCAATCTTCTGCATGTTGACCAGAAGCTTCTGTTTATCGATGAGGTAGTACGGCGTTTTGATCATTTTTGAGAGCCTGCGGCGGTGCCTGCCAAAAAAGGACACGCATTGTGCCCGCACTTGGTCAGGATCGAAAGGTTAGTGAGCGGATTTAGCTGCGCCGCGATTATTCTGCCCTGCCAAGATGACAACCCTGCCTTGTGATCAGCCTTTCACCACAACAGGCCCGCTCTCCACAAAGCTAGCTCCCGGGCCTCACGCCACCCGATTACGCCCGCCAGCCTTGGCCTCATACAACTGCTGATCCGCCCGATTCAGCAGCGCCCGTGTGTCGCGGTCCGACGGTGCGGCAATGCCCACGCCGATACTCACCGTGACAGGCCCCACCTGTTCAAACTGCGCGCCGGCAATCGCGGCACGGATCTTCTCGGCCACCACATCCGGGCTGTCCGGTGCTTCGACCTCTGGTAGCAGCACGGCAAACTCTTCGCCGCCGTAGCGGGCGACAAAGTCGGTGACGCGGGTGGTGCTTTGGATCAGTTGGGCGAGTTGGCGCAGCACGTCATCGCCGACAGCGTGGCCGTGGGTGTCATTGATGCGTTTGAAGTAGTCGGCGTCGATCAGCAGCAGGGCAAAAGTGCGGCCGGTGCGTTGGAACAGCAGGCTGTTTTCCGCGAGTTTTTCGTCGAAGCGGCGACGGTTGTAGACGCCGGTCAGTGCGTCGTGGGTCGCAAGGTTGAGCAGCTCGGTATTGGCCTGGGTGAGGTCGGCGGTGCGTTGGGCGACGGTGGCTTCCAGGGAGGCGTTGGCGTCCTGCAACTGGCGCTCCTTGGCCAGCAGGGATTGGGTCATGCCGGTCAGCGAGCGGCCCAGCTGGGCGATTTCCAGCACTGAGTGCGCCTGGGGAAACACCGCGCCGGGCTGATGCTCCTGGACTTGCTTGGCGGACTTGGCCAGCCGTTCGATAGGCCGGCTGAGGGAGGAGGCCAGGCAATACGCCGCGACCACAAACGCCACGGCGGCGAGTACGCCGAGTATCAGGAGTTTGTAGAGCAGCGTGCGTGCCGGTTGCAGGGCCACCTCCAAGGGCTGGCGCACCATGATGTACCAGTTCATTTTCGCGCTGGCGGGGCTTGGCACGGCGACCGAAGCGGTCACAAAACCGTTGGCTGTGCTCCAGCCGGAAGACGTGACCAGCCTGTCTTTGGGCATCTGCTCACCGGCCAACACTTCGGGATAAAGCACCTTGCCATCGAAGTCGACAATCAGTGCCTCGATGTCAGGGATCGCGTCCTTCTGCATCACCGCCGAATCGACGATTTGCGTGACCCAACGCCAGTGCGCATGGGCTCCGAGTACGCCGATGGTCTCGCCTTTGGCGTTACGGATCGGCGCGGCGAAATCGATAAACCGCAACGGCTCGCCATTCGCCGCGCCCGGCAGCAACTTGGCCAGCAGCACCGCTTCATGGGGATCGCCGGTGTACTCGCCGTGCAGGCCCGCCTGGAACCAAGGGCGCTGGCTGACGGATTGATTCACCAGCAGGCCATTCACCGCCTGGCGCACACGGCCATCGACATCGGCGACGCCCATCCAGGCGTATTCGGCGCGAGACTGTGTGCGCAGTTCCATCAGCGTGAGGATGTCCGGCTCGTTCAAGTCACCTTTGCGAAACAGCGGCGCTTTGCTGAGCAGGGAAACCTCCAGCTGGCGCTCGTGCAGTTGCACAGCCAGCAGCGCAGCCGTGGATCGTGCCGTGCTCAACAAGGCATTGCCGCTGGCCTGCTTCATTTGCCCGGTGGCGATGTGCCCCACATAAAAACCTACGCTCAGTAACGTGAGCAAGGACAAAGCAGCAAACCATAGGGTCAAGTGAGTGCGCAGGCTGGCTTTGATCATGGGTGCTCATTTGGATGTGTTGTTCGCGAGCATAGTACCCGCAATGAATGGGTGCCGTGTCTGCTAAAGGCAGGTCTTAACATGAGCGAAACTTGTGATGGTCTAAAATATAATGAGTTTGTCTCACTATGATCTAATCCCGACAATGACTGCCATACATAACGACATTGGAGTTGTAAGTCATGGCAGTCGCTCATTCCCTTGGATTTCCGCGCATTGGACGCGATCGTGAATTGAAAAAAGCGCAGGAAGCGTTCTGGAAGGGTGAGCTCGACGAAGCCGGCCTGCGCGCCGTTGGCCGTGACTTACGCAAAACCCACTGGGATTTGCAAAAACAGGCCGGCATCGAGTTGCTGCCCGCCGGGGATTTCGCCTGGTACGACCAGGTGCTGACCCATTCGCTGATGTTCGGCGTGATTCCCGAGCGCTTTCGCCCGGCGGATGGCAAGGCCACGCTGCACACCCTGTTCGGCATGGCGCGTGGTGTCAGCGACAGTTGCTGCGGCGGTGCTCACGCCCAGGAAATGACCAAGTGGTTCGATACCAACTACCACTACCTGGTGCCGGAATTCAGTGTCGACCAGCAGTTCTACCTGGGCTGGGACCAACTGTTCGAGGAAGTCCAGGAAGCCCGCGAGCTGGGCCACAACGTCAAGCCTGTCGTGATCGGTCCACTCACCTACCTGTGGCTGGGCAAGGCCAAGGGCGGTGACTTCGACAAACTCGACCTGCTGGACCGCCTGCTGCCGTTGTATGGCCAGATCTTCCAGGGCCTGGCGGAACTGGGCGTGGAATGGGTGCAGATCGACGAGCCGATCCTGGTGCTCGACCTGCCGCAGGAATGGAAAAACGCGTTTGAACGCGCGTACAACCTGATCCAGCGTGACCCGCTGAAAAAACTGGTCGCCACTTACTTTGGCGGTTTGGAGGAAAACCTGGGCCTGGCCGCCAACCTGCCGGTCGACGGCCTGCACATCGACCTGGTACGCGCACCGGAACAGTACCCGACCATCCTCGATCGCCTGCCGGCGTATAAGGTGCTGTCCCTGGGAGTGGTCAACGGCCGCAACGTCTGGCGCTGCGACCTGGAAAACGCCCTGGCGACCTTGCAGCATGCCCATGAAAAACTCGGTGATCGCCTGTGGGTGGCGCCGTCCTGCTCATTGCTGCACAGCCCGGTGGACCTGGGCCGTGAAGACCAGCTTGATGCGGAGTTAAAAAGCTGGCTGGCCTTTGCCGTGCAGAAGTGCGCCGAGGTGGCGGTGCTGGCCCAGGCAGTCAACCAGCCTGAAGCGCCCAATGTGCTCGCTGCTTTGACGCACAGCCGCGCCGTGCAGGCCGCCCGTGCCGCTTCGCCGCGTATCCACAAACCGGCGGTCCAGGCACGCGTTGCCGCCATTACCGCCAAGGACAGTCAGCGCCGCTCGCTGTTTGCCCAGCGTATCGCGCAGCAGCGTGCAGGCCTCAACCTGCCGCTGTTCCCGACCACCACCATCGGTTCGTTCCCGCAAACCGCCTCGATCCGCCTGGCGCGCCAGTCGTACAAGGCCGGCAAGTTGAGCGAAGCCGAATACGTCGCAGCAATGCACAGCGAGATCAAGCACGCCGTCGAAGTACAGGAAAATCTCGGCCTGGATGTGCTGGTGCATGGCGAAGCCGAGCGTAACGACATGGTCGAATACTTCGCCGAGCAATTGGACGGCTACGTGTTCACGCGCTTTGGCTGGGTGCAGAGCTATGGTTCGCGCTGCGTGAAACCGGCGGTGATCTTTGGCGACCTGAGCCGCCCGAAGGCCATGACGGTGGAGTGGATCCGCTATGCCCAAGGCCTGACCAACAAGGTCATGAAAGGCATGCTGACCGGTCCGGTGACGATGCTGATGTGGTCGTTCCCCCGCGAAGACGTGAGCCGCGAAGTACAGGCCCGCCAATTGGCCCTGGCCATTCGTGATGAAGTGCTGGACCTGGAAGCGGCCGGCATCAAGATCGTGCAGATCGACGAAGCCGCCTTCCGTGAAGGCCTGCCATTGCGCCAGGCGCAGTGGCAGCCCTACCTGGACTGGGCCACCGAAGTGTTCCGCCTGTGCGCCTCCGGCGTACGGGACGACACCCAGATCCATACGCACATGTGCTACAGCGAATTCAATGATGTAATCGAGTCCATCGCGGCGATGGATGCCGATGTGATCACCATCGAAACGTCACGCTCGGATATGGAGTTGCTGGACGCGTTTGAAGCCTTCGCGTACCCGAATGACATCGGTCCGGGCGTCTACGATATTCACTCGCCACGGGTGCCGGAGGCGTCGGAAATGGCCAACCTGCTGCGCAAGGCGGCCAAGCGGATTCCGGCCGAGCGGCTGTGGGTGAACCCGGATTGCGGGTTGAAGACGCGGTGCTGGCCGGAGACTGAGGCGGCGTTGATTCATATGGTGACTGCGGCTCGCCAGCTTCGAGCTGAATTGGCATAGCACGGTCAAAAAGTGTGGGGGGCAAGCCCCCTCCCACATTTGAATCTAAGTCAGCTCAGAGATATTTGAGCCACGCCAGATCCCGTCGACGCGCCTTCAACCCGGCAAACCAACGCACCGGCAAGTACAACGCCAGCGGCAGTAACAGCGCCGCCATCCAGACTGCGCCGATGCTGTCGAACCCGAAGTAGTTGCCCTGGTTAAGCCCGAACAGCGCCACACACGCCACATACAGCACCTTCAGTACATACAGGTGCAACAGGTAAAAAAACATCGGCGCGGCACCAAACACGGCCAATACCCCGATCCAGCGCTTGTGCCCCGCGCGTTCAAACGCCAACAGCAGCAACAGCCCAATCCCCAGCGTCAACGCCAGGAACAACAACGAAGGTGGGTACTTGGTTACGTTGAAAAAGCTCATCGCCGTCTGCACACCACTATCGTACGTCTGCCAAGGCTTCTCGCCATAGCCATTGAGCACACGCAACACCACAAACCCCACCAACGCACCCGCGCCGGCCAGCAACAGATAGCGCTGGCGCACCGCAGGCAAGGTGGCATTGGCAAACCACGGACCGATGCCGTAGCCCAGGGCAATCACGCCGATCCACGGCAGTACCGGATACGTGGTGCGCAGGCGCAGGTCTGCGGAGACCTCGATCCAGCTGCGTTCATGCAGGATGGCCCACACGTCTTGCAGCGCCGAACCAGGAGTGAAGTGCACGCCATCGAGCAGGTTGTGCCCGCCGATGATCACCAGCGCGAGCGCGATCAGCAGCGGTCGCGGCAACCACACCAAGGCGGCGAGGGCGATCATGCTGAGGCCGATCGCCCAGATCACTTGCATGTAGATCACGCTGGGCGGCAGTTGAAAGGTCCAGGCGAAGTTGACCAGGGTGAACTCCAGCACCACCAGGAACAACCCGCGCTTGAACAGGAACGCCGACACATTGCGGCGGCCCTGGTATTTCTGGCCGTACAAAAACGCGGACAGCCCGGTGAGCAACACAAACACTGGGGCACACAGGTGGGCGAGGGTGCGGCTGATAAACAGCGCGGGTTCGGTGCTGTCGATGCTCATCGGGTCGCCGACCTGGCGGTGCAGCAGGAACGTTTCCCGCACGTGGTCGAGCAGCATGAACAGGATCACCAGGCCGCGCAGGGCGTCGATGGAGAGCAGGCGTTGACGTAGGGGAGCAGCATCAGTCATGGGCGGGATCGCAGGGCAGGGTGGAAATTGGACGTTATCCTATAACATTAACGTGCCCGTTGCCCTCAATTGCTCTCTGATCGGGCTGACGGTTCTGATACCGTCATTGAAAGCGCTATCGGAGCCCCTCGCCATGATCACCCCACAATCCGTCATCGACTTCTGGCAACACGCCGGTCCCAAACGCTGGTTCGCCAAGGACGACGCCTTCGACGCACTGTTTCGCGACACCTTCTTCACCACCCACCTGCAAGCCGCCCGGCGCGAGCTGGAAAACTGGCTGGACTCAGCCGAAGGCGCATTGGCCCTGCTGATCCTCCTGGACCAATACCCGCGCAATGCCTTTCGCGGCAGCGCGCACATGTTCGCCACCGACCCGCTCGCGCGCCTGTACGCCCAGCGCATGGTGGACGCCGGGCTCGACCAGCAGGTTGAGCCGTCATTGCGTGCGTTCTGTTATTTGCCGTTCGAGCACTCGGAAGACCCAAAGGACCAGCAACGCTCCCTGACCCTCAACCAGCAGTTGGATGCCAACACCTACCGCTGGGCCAAGGAGCACGCCGAGATCATTCAGCGCTTCGGGCGTTTCCCGCATCGTAATGCGGTGCTGGCCAGGGTCACCACCGATGAAGAGCGCGTTTTTCTGGACAAGGGCGGGTTTGCCGGCTAACCCGGTATTCCTCCCAGGAATGCCTCCATAAAAACCCTGCATTGTCTTTATCCGCGCACATCTCGTAGCGTGAAGGCTCATTCAAGGAGATTGCCCATGAGCCAGAGCCCGTTGCGCCTTTACGTTGATTCGCTGTTCACCAGCCCGTACGCGATGTCGGTGTTCGTTACCCTGCGGGAAAAAGGCCTGCCCTTCGATCTGGTTACCCTGGATCTGGATGCGGCGCAAAACCAGACCGCCGATTTTGCCCGGTTATCTGTGACCCAGCGTGTACCGACCTTGGTAGAAGGAGACTTTGCGCTGTCCGAATCTTCGGCGATCACCGAGTACCTGGAAGACGCCTACCCTGACACAGCGGCGTACCCGGCAGATTTCAAGCTCCGGGCGAGGGCGCGTCAGGTGCAGGCGTGGTTGCGCAGTGATTTGCTGCCGATCCGTCAGGAGCGCTCCACGCTGGTGGTGTTCTACGGACAGCAGATGCCACCGTTATCACCCGTGGCCAAAGCGGCCGCCAGCCGGTTGATCACTGGGGCGCAGGCGTTGTTGGCGGGTAATCCGACGCACCTGTTCGGTGAGTGGTCGATTGCCGATGTGGACTTGGCGATCATGCTCAACCGCCTGATCCTCAACGGTGACAGCGTGCCGGCCGAGCTGGTGGCTTATGCCCAGCGCCAGTGGCAACGGCCGTCGGTGCAGGGATGGGTCAATCAGCAACGTCCTGTGCTGTAGCGTTGGCCGTCATTTGTTGCACGCGCCGGTCCAGGTCTTCCCAATCCGCCATGCCCAGCACCCGCGTGGTGTTCAAGCCGCGCAGGTAGCCGCGCAATTGTTGGGCGCTGGCGCAGGCTTGGTCGGCGTCGGCGTTGATGTCCTGCAGCACGGTTTCATAGTCGACCAGGTAATCGGCAATCCGCTCGCGAAACTCCGGCAGGACGGCTTCACGGATACGGTCGAAGGTTTTCTGGTGGGGCTTCATGGCGGCTCCTTATCGGTTTTATCGTGACACTATCGCTTCAGATAATAGTCACCATCACGCATCGCAAGTTCTGTTTTTACAGGGAAAGCGCAAAATCCTTTCATCGAGACGCTGTTCAAGGAAATGCGCGATGAGGACGATGATTCAGCTGGGTTTAATGATTCTGATGCTGGCCACGGTGGCAGTGAACAACGCGGCCATTGCCGGTGAACTGCGTACAGGCCATTTGCTACCCATCGTCGGTAGCGTAAACTCCCTGCAGCACGCGCAGTCAGTGGGTGTGTTGTTGAGCGACAACACCCGCGACAACCTCAGCTACCTCGAACGCTACCACGACATGGCCTTGAATGGCGCCAAGGATGCCCTCGACGGGCGTATCCGCCAGGCGTTCGTCAATAGTTCCGACCCGGAACTGGCCATTGACTGGTTGATGAGTTCGCTGCAAGGCACCTTTTTGTCGGTCACCGTCTACGACAATCTGGATGCCCTGGTGCAGGCTCACCCCGATGTGGTGGTGATGCTCGACACTCATAACCAACTGCTGACCCAGCGTAACGATCAGGTCGAGGCGCGTTTTATTGCGCGGTTCTATGACGCCGACCTGCAATACATCGCCAAGGCTGAAGGCGCGGTGCACAGGCAGGTGCCGTCGGTGTGGGTCCGCAACAAGGCCGCGCCGGAAATTGCCGCGCAGATCGAACAGCAGCGCGATGTACAGCTCGATGCCTTGAAGCAGTTTGATGCGTCGCTCAAGGCGCTGGTGCGCGCCAGTTAACGTGAACTTTTACTTTTACCGTCAGGATTCTTAATGCGCTCTTTTCTCTTACCGGTCGCAGCCTTGTTGCTGGCCGGCTGTGTGTCCGTCCCCAACACGCCGACCTTGACCCTGCAAACCAGCAAAGGCCCCGAAGCCTATCTGCAATGCGTCCTGCCCAAGCTGGAAAAACACGGGATCACCTCGACCGTGACCCAGAACTCGCGCCACGCCCGCGCCGTGTTGACCAGCAAGATCGCCGCCGACGATGTGCTTGAAGCCTACAAGTCAGGAGAGGGCGGCAAGGTGTTCTTGTATGAGCGCAAGCCGCTGGCGTCGGCTCTAACGCCGTCGCGGCTGGAATTGGCTGCCAAGGAATGCCAATAACTTCAGGCAACCTGTAGTGAGCAGGCTTGCGCTGGGCTGCGAAGCAGCCCTTCCTACCGGTTGATGTGTACTCGGCCTAGGCTTTGGCTTCGTTGCTGAAGCTGTTGACGGTCTTGACCAACCCTTGAGCCGCCAACGCCACCAACTCACCGCCTTTCTCCACCGTCGCCAGCGCCGGGTCTGAGCCCATGCGTCCATCGGGGAAGCGCGCACGAAAGTCCAGGGCTTCACGGATCGGGCCGGTGTTGGCGATCTGTGGCGCATAGTCTGCTGTCTTGATCGAGCCCGGGTACGCCCATTGCGTCACCGCAATCTCCGACGGCGTGGCATGGCTGCCGTGGCCTACGGGGAATTGGCGGTGGGCCAGGTCGCTGACGCCTTCCAGGTCCCACCAGTTCACCAGCTTCAAGGCGAAGCCGGCTGGGCGGCTGGCGAAACTGGCTTCGGCGTACAACTCGGAAAACGCCGCTTCAATGGTCGCGATATTGCCGCCATGGCCATTGAGGAACAGGATCTTGTCGAAACCATGCCCGGCCAGCGAGCGCACCCAGTCGCCAATCGCGGCGATAAAGGTGGAAGGGCGCAGCGAAATGGTGCCGGGAAAACCCAGGTGATGCTGGGCCATGCCGATATTGAAGGTCGGGCCGATCAGGATGTCGGCGTTCTTTTGTGCCTCGACGGCGATGATTTCCGGGCACATCCAGTCGGTGCCCAACAGGCCGGTCGGGCCGTGTTGCTCGTTGGAGCCGATGGGGATCACCACCGTGCGACTGCGCTCCAGAAACTGCCCGATCTCGATCCAGGTCGATTGATGTAGAAGCATGCGAAGCTCTCTTTTATCTGTGGGGACAGGCTAACCGCCACGGATTGTACGACTACTCGCCACCTGTTGGGGTTTGCAATTGAGGTACGTCGAGGACTTCAACCAGCGCTGGTCCGGGTACCACGAAAACATGAACTGCCCATCCTTGAGCTTGTCCACCACCTGGCGCGCCACCTGCGGGCGTACGGCCGGGCAACCCTGGCTGCGGCCGATACGGCCTTCGCGTTTGCTCCACAGCGGGCTCACATAGTCGGCGGCGTGAATCACGATGGCGCGATCACGGGCCTGGTCATTGAACCCCGGCTCCAGGCCGTCCATGCGCAGTGAATAACCGTGGGTGCCCAAGTAACTTTCCTGGGTGCGGAACAGGCCCAGGCTGGATTGATGGCTGCCTTCGGTATTGGAAAACTGGGTGGCGAAGTTTTCCCCGGACTTGGCGCCGTGGGCCACCAGGTCGCGCAGCACCAGGGTTTTCTTGCGCAGGTCGAAAATCCACAAGCGACGGGCGGTCGACGGTTGGGAATAGTCAATCACGGCCAGGCGCTCGGAGCGTTCCTCGCCATTGCTGACCGCGCATTGCATCGCGCTCAGGGCGCTTTTCAGTACAGTGGGGTTGAGTTCTGGAGCCGAGCGCGCCAGGCTGCTATACAAGGTAGGAGGGTTGCCGTTGGCGGCGAGCGCAGCATTGCTCAATACAGCCAGACTGACGGCGATCCCCAGGCGGTACATAAAAGTCAGCATCTACAGTACATCTCCCCCACTGTGGATTGGAGCCAAGTCATTGTTCAAAAAACACGCATGTTACTTGAGCATTTGCTTGCTCGTTGCACCATTGGTCGCCACAGCCGACGCGCTGCCGGTGGAGCCGTTGCCGGTCACGACTCCCGCGCCGGTGGACCTGGCCCCGGTGCAACAAGCCCTGGCGCAACTGCCCAGCGTCTGCCCCGGCCTGGCGACGCAGATCGACGCGCCCGCCCTGGCGCGCCTGCAAGCCTTTTATCAGCAACAAGGCGATGCCCCGTTATGGTCGGACGAGACGCGCCGCCAAGCACTCCAGACCCAGCTGCTGATGCTCGCCGACGATGGCCTGGACCCCACTCACTATAGTCTGGCCGTGCCACACGCCACGCAGAACGTGCTGTGCAGCGATATCGACAGCAGCCAGCACTACCTGCAAGCCCTGCAGGATCTGCACTTCGGCCGCTTGCAGCAATCGCGTTTCGAACCGCTGTGGCATTCCCAGCCACCCGCCCGCGACCCCGACACCGAGGTGTTGGCCTTTGCCGCCACCGGCCTGCACGACATGGCGCAAGCGTTCGACCAGGCCCGTCCCAGCGCGGATTTGTACCGCAGCCTGCGCAATGCCTATTCCACCGTGCGCCAGCAGCCGTTGCCCCAATGGGATGCGGTTGGCAGCGGCCCGCTGTTGCGTCCTGGCATGGACGATCCACGTGTTCCGGAACTCGCGCGTCGGCTGCACAGCGGAGGCTACCTGCCGATCGAACCCACGGGTGCCAGCAAGCAATACCGCCCCGAACTGGTCGCGGCGGTCAAAGCCTTCCAGGTCAGCCACTCCCTGCAATCGGACGGTGTGATCGGCGCTGGCACCGTGGCGGAACTCAATATCAGCCCGGCCATGCGCCGCGAGCAGCTGCGCATCAACCTCGAACGCTTCCGCTGGCTGGCCCAGGACCTGGAGCCCGAGGGCGTGCTGGTCAACGTCGCCGCCGCGCAATTGAGCGTGTACCAGAGCGGCATTCCCGTGTGGCAAACCCGCCTGCAAGTAGGCCGCGCCGAGCGCCAGACGCCGCTGCTCAAGTCAAGCATCACCCGGCTGACGCTCAACCCCACCTGGACCATCCCGCCGACCATCATGCGCGAGGACAAACTCCCGGCCATCCGCCTCAACCCCGAATACCTGCGCCAGCAAAACCTGCAAGTGCTCGACGCCGAAGGCCATCCGCTGGCGCCCGAGCAGATCGATTGGGCGCGCCCCGGCAATATCCTGCTGCGCCAGGAAGCCGGGCCGCGCAACCCGCTGGGCAAGATCGTAATGCGCTTCCCCAACCCGTATTCGGTGTACCTGCACGACACCCCGAGCCAGCCGCTGTTCACCAAAGGCCCGCGTGCGTTCAGCTCGGGTTGCGTGCGGGTAGAGCAACCGTTGCTGCTGCGCGACCTGCTGGTGAGCCCGGCCGAGCGCGCGCGCACCGATGAACTGCTGGCCACCGGTGTGACCCATGAATTCAGGCTGGCCACGCCGGTGCCGGTGCTGCTCGGCTACTGGACGGTCGAGGTCGACCGCCAGGGTGGGTTGGTGTACGCGCCGGACATTTATGCACGGGACCTGGTGTTGATGAAGGCGATGGGGAGTGTGCTGTGAGCATCACTGGCGGGGAGTACCGATCACTCGCCTGTGGTCTTAATGAAGCACCTGCGTGATGCGTCTACGAGCTTTCCAAGGCTAGTGTTTTCAAGGGAAATGTCGTCTCTGGGGGTGGAAAACGCAAACGAAATGCCACCAAAAAATATGACTTGGGTGAATAGTTGATCATCGTCCAGGGCAGTCATGAATAAGTGATGGTTCGTACTCATTGGCGGGTCAAATTTATAGTGGTCTGCCGGCAGGTTTCTTAAGAATAGCCCAGTCTCCTCTAATGCTTTGTTGGTGCTGGCTTCAATGGCGGCTCTGAAGATACGACCGCGTTTTTATCTCGGTTATCATGCCGAGGGATTTTACCAGCGGGTCATTGGTGACGGGCGCGTCGACCAGTGTGTCCAGACGATCATTCTCGGAAAGTGAAGCCTCTACGGAGAATAATTCCGGGGCACCCAATGCAACGGGAAATACATGTTCTTTGTTGGTCGGGTGGATGGACGTTAAAGGTTTGGCAAGATAGGGGCAGAGCGTATTGGTATGGCCATTTTCAATTATGTTCATACGGCTCCATTGGGATATTTTTGAGCATGGTGGATTTACCTGTCGTGCGGGTTTTGCTGGTTAGCGACGCAAGGCATTTACAAAGTCTATTTCGCTTTTCAATTCGTCGATGCTGATATTTCCGCCTCGATGCAGCATGGCGTGACAGTTGGGACATACCGGGCGTAAATCGGTTACGGGGTTCAATTCGTATTCGCCGCCGATTTCACTCAGGGGTATGAGGTGGTGCACGTGGATGAAGCTTTTGCCACGCCCCCCATAAACGCGTTCAAAGTCAAAGTTGCACACCGAGCACTTTACGCCGTGCGCCTTGATACAAGCATCACGCGCTGCTGAGCTGCGCTCATAAGCATTGACCGTGATGCTCTTTCTTGCGCCTTCGATCACCGTATCCGGAATTTCTTCAGGCAGTGGGAAGATATCTGCGAGGGTTATGCCGCACCGTTCAAGTTCGGCCCCCCAGTTTATTTCACATGCGCGCCTGATCTGGTCTCGTTGCCAGATGTAATCGAGGTCCTCGCGGTCGTGAAACGTGAAGTAGGTCGGCGACGGCATTCCTCGGCGTTCCGGCTCGGGGGAGTCGAGTTTGTTAATGATGACCCCCGTTATCGCCGGTAGCCGGTTGTCAAATAGCCATTTTGCCAATCCCCCCATAGCATGAACGTTCAAGCTGTCCCCGAGCGTGCGTCCGTCATGCGGTAGACCCAGTTCAGCGTGAACCTGCGAGTAGGGAAGGTGCGTTCGCGGATCGTTTGCGTTGATTTTTCCTGCTCTGAAATGCGATATCAGATAACTCAGCAGCTTGATTTCATTCTCTGTCACGGGCGTTCTCGGTAGGGGACGTTATCTAAGTGAATTGCCTCGACGTCGATTAACGATACGGCAAATACTTTTTGATTGATGGCTATTCGCCATTATTTTAGTCGAGGGATAAGCAAACTGAGTCACGGGCCACTGGAAAAGAGTAGGTTGACGAGAGAAAGTCGGTGATCGCCAGCACCGCAGCAGTTGCAGACATTAATGACGTATCGATACTGAATGGCTTACTGCTCCACGCTTCATAGTCGTGTTTCAGCACCGACGGCCAAGAGGGTGGAGTCAGTCCTGAAATATCCCCCTCACGGGTTTCGACCCGGCGTTGGTGTTCCCGCGCATCAGAGCAAACTACCTGGATATTGGCCAAAGCCACGCCTGCCGTTGCGGCGGTTTCTTGCCACGCTGCGCGGCTTTCCTGCACCGGGTTCACGCAGTCGGCGACCACCGTGCGCCCCAATTGCAGGTTGCTCAGCGCCAGGGCATTCGCCACGCCGTAGCCGCTGGCGCCCGGCGCCACGCCCGCATCGCGAAGGGTTTGCTCGATCACATCGATGCGCAGGTAAACCGCAGCGATCCGGCCTGCCAGTTCACGGGCAATCGTGGTTTTGCCGGTGCCGGGCAAGCCGCTGAAGACGATAAGCATGGTTCGGTCCTTCGATAGGTCAGTGGGGCGGGTTCAGGGTATCCTCCAGTTCCCCCACAGGTCGACCCCAGGACGCTCCATGCCCTTGCAGTTCGTAAAAATGCACGCCCATGGCGACGACTTCATCATCGTCGACCGCCGTGGCCTGGATGACCCGATCACCGCGCAGGTCGCCCGGCGCCTGGGCAATCGCCACACCGGCATTGGCTTCAATCAACTGGCCGTGGTGCTGGATTGCGAAGACGCCGTGGCGCGTATCAAGTTCTGGAACCCCAACGGCACGCCGCTGCAAACCTGCGGCAGCGCCACCCGCGGTGTGGCCGACCGTTTGATGCATGAAACCGGCAGCGATTCGGTGGTGCTGCGCACGGACCGTGGCCTGCTGACCTGCGTGCGCGAGGCGGGGCGGCGGGTGTCGGTGAACATGGGCGAGCCGTCGCTGGACTGGGCCGCTGTACCGCTGGCCGAGGCCATGGACACCTGCACCTTGCCGATCGAGGGGAGCCCGGCGGCGTGCAGCATGGGCAATCCCCATTGCACGTTTTTTATCGACGACATCAACGCCGTTGAAGTGGCCGCAGTGGGCCCTGCGCTGGAAATTCATCCGCTGTTCCCGGCCGGGACCAATGTGCATTTTGTGCAGGTGCTCGACCGTGGACATATCCGCCTGCGCATCTGGGAGCGTGGCGGTGGCGTGCCGCTGGGGTCTGGTTCGTGCTGTTGCGGGGCGGTGGTCAATGGCATCCGGCGGGGCTTGCTGGATGCTACGGTGCAGGTGCAGTGCGATGGCGGCACGGTCACCGTGCACTGGACGGGCGAGGGTGGCGTGGTGTTGACCGGTAGCGTGGAGCCGGTGATGCAGGGCAGTGTCTATCTGTCTTGAACGGCTACCTGTTCTGAAACTTCACCGTAAACGTGGTGCCGCCGGTGGCGCACGAACTCACCGCCACATCGCCGCCATGCACCTTGGCCAACTCGCGCACGATATACAGGCCCAGGCCCACGCTGCGCACGTCGCTGCCACGGGTCATGGGCTCGAACAGCACCGCCAGCAAGGCCTCGGGAATGACCGCGCCGTGGTTATGCACGGCCACTTCGCATGCGCCGTTATCCAATTGCGAGGTGATGGTGATCGGTCGTTGCAGGTCGCCATAGGCCACGCTGTTGGCCACCAGGTTGCCGATGATCTGCTGCACGCGGTCGGCGTCCAGGCAGGCGTCGCCAGTGCCTTTGGCGGTATGTTCCAACGTCGCCTTGGGGAACGCCACACGCAGCTCGTCCACCGTGCGATGAATCACCTCATGCAGGTCCAGTGGCGCCGCCTTGATGGTGATGCCTTGGCCGACCCGGGCCTGGGTGAAGTCCAACAGGTCGGCGATCATGCGCTGGGCACGTTCGGATGATTGGCCGATATGCCCGAGCAGCTGGCGTTCCTTGGCGGTGCGCTCGCCACGGCGGAGAAAGTCCGACGCCATGCGGATCGCCGTGAGCGGGTTTTTCAGGTCATGACTGACAATCGCGACCATCTGCTCGGCAAACAGCGCACGGCGCTGGGCAATCGCGTAGGCCTCGCTCAATTCAGCCTGGGCCCGTTGCAGCGCCAGTTCGGTGGCGCTCTTTTCCTGCAACAGCGCTTCGGCCAGGTTGCGTGCGTTGAGCAGCTCGCGTTCGTACTTGTCACGGTCGGTGGTGCCGAACAGCGCCAGGTCGTGCACTACCGCGCCGGCCTGTTCGCGTTTGTTGGCGTTGAGCAGCACGGTCACCTTGTGGCCGTCGTGGTGCAGCATGTCCAGCTTCACTTCGGTGACACTGCCGTGCATGCGCAGCATTGGCGCCAGATGAGTCTGGTGGAAGATCCGCCCGCCGATGGTCAGCAGGTCCTGGAAGCGTTGGCCGCACAGCTCGGCGTTGCTGAACCCCAGCCAGTCACTGAAGCGCGCGTTGGCTTGCAGGATCGTGCCGTCTTGCGTGGTGACGGCCAGGGCGCAGGCGGCGCTGTCGAACAGCTCAGTGGGCACGGGCCACCGCCCACGGCGTGAGGAACGTGTCCATGGCCGCGGCGCAGGCTTGCGGCGCGCTCATGTGCGGGCAGTGGCCGACGTTGTCCACCAGGCAATAGGTGCTGTTGGGCAACACGCTGTGCAGGTATTCGCCCACGGCCACCGGGGCGATCAGGTCGTCGCTCGATTGCAGGATCAACACCGGGGTGGTCAGGCCAGTCACGTCCTGGCGGTTGTCGGACGTGAAAGTCACCCGCGCAAATTGCTTGGCGATGTCCGGCTCGGTGCGGCAGAAACTCTCGGCCAGCTCCTCACTCAGCGCAGGTTGCTCTGGCGCTCCCATGATCACCGGGGCCATGGCGCTGGACCAGCCGAGGTAGTTGCTGTCGAGGGTATCGAGCAGGTCGTCGATATCACTGCGCTTGAAACCGCCGACGTAGCCATCGGTATCGATATAGCGCGGTGAGGGGCCGATCATCACATGGGCGGCGATCCGTCCCGGCACCAGGCGATCGGCGAGGGTGCCGATCATGGCGCTGACCGAATGCCCCACCAGAATCACCGGCCCTTCGGCGTAGGCGTCGATGATTTCATTGAGATCGTGGGCGTAGCCTTCCAGCGTGTTGTATTTGGTCTTGTCGAAGGCGTCCAGGTCGGAGAGCCCGGCGCCTACCAAGTCATACATCACCACACGAAAGCGCTCTTTGAATTGCGGCGCGAGGTAGTTCCACATGGCCTGGTTGCAGCCGAACCCATGGGAAAACACCAGGGTCGAAGTCCCGCAGCCCATCACAGTGACGTTGTTGCGGTGGCGTAGGTCCATGAGGGTCTCAAAGTTATGGCGTATTGCTATGTGTGCGGCAGTTTAAATAGTCACCGCTGTGAGGTCACGTGTTATAGCGCTGATAAGGTAAAGTCGGCGCCTTCAGGAAGAAACTTCAGGTAACAAACATGATGCGGTGGTTGCGGCACTCTCTCTCGGTTCTGCTGGTACTGGTGCTCGCCAGCCTGTCAATCATCGCCCAGGCTGACACTTCGCCGATTGGCGTCGCCCTTGACCAGCGGGTCATCGACCTCACCAACACCCTCGACGCCAGCACCACCACTCGTCTGAAAGAGCAGCTTGCCGCCCTCGAACAGCGCAAGGGCGCCCAGGTGGCCGTGTTGCTGGTGCCCTCCATTGGCGCGGCAAGCATCGAGGATTACGCCAACCAACTGTTCCGCGCCTGGAAACTGGGGCGCAAGGACGTCGACGACGGCATCCTGTTGCTGGTGGCCAAGGATGATCGCAAGGTGCGCATCGAAGTGGGCTATGGCCTGGAAGGCACCGTCACCGACCTGTTGGCCCACCGCATCATCGAGGAGCACATCACGCCTGCGTTTCGTCAGGGCGATTACGCGGCGGGTATCAGCCAGGGGGTGAATGATTTGGTCGTGCTGGTGGACGGCGGCGAGCTGCCCGCCGTGGCAGGGCCTGGCGTCAACCCCCAGGCGATGGCGGTGCTGCTGGCGTTTATCTTCGGTGCGATTGGCGGTGTGCTGGTCGCCTCCCGCCAACTGGGTTGGCGCCGAGCATTGATCGCTGCGCTGGCGGTCACCGTACTGCTGACGACTTTCAGCGGTGGCCGCGAATGGCCGATGTTCCTGTTCGTATTGCCGCTGACGATATTGATCGGCGGCGCCACCTTCGGTGCGTTGTGGCTGGCGCGCACGGCGTTCTACTGCGTGATGGCCGTGCTGGTCTATGTGGTCGGGGTCGTGGTGGCGGACCGGTTTGTAGCGGTCAGCTTTGTCCACTGGCTGCTGTGGCCGTTCGGCGGGGCGTTGATCCTCGGGCTCTACGTGGGGTTGTTTTTTGTCATCAGGGAATCGTGGAAAACCCGTCCGCGTTTCTTCTTCGTGCGGGCGCTGGCGGCGGCGGCGATCTACGTGGCGGCGGGCGTGCTGCTGGGGCACGGTTACCAGGGCTGGATCATCGCGATCCCGGTGGCTTCTTTCGCAGCGTTTCTGCTGTTTGTGCAGAGTGTCTCGGGGGGCGGTTCGGGTGGTGGTTCAGGTTCAAGCTCCAGCAGCTCCAGCTCCAGTTCCAGCAGCAGTTCGTCGGGCGGCGGTGGGTCCAGTGGCGGCGGCGGGGCGTCGGGGAGCTGGTAAGGGCGAATGTTCTTGCCACTGGCGGAGGACTTTCTGTTCGTGAAAGTTACAGCTGCTTGGTCAGAAATACGCGGCTGATGCCTTCCGGCGCGCAGGGTATTTCCCCAAACCGCACCCACCCATTTTTCTCGTAAAAGCCTGGCGCCTGAAAGCTGATGGTGTACAGCACGGCATTCAGGCAACCCCGGCGCCGGGCTTCGTCTTCGAAGGCTCGCAGTAGCTGGCTGCCCAGGCCTGTGCTGCGTAGCGCGTCGGGTAAGTGGAACAGGTCGAGGAAGGCCATGCCAAAGGACGTTCTGCCGGTAATGCCTCCCAGAATTTCCTCGGTGTGCGGGTCTCTGACGAGTGCCGTCAGAGGCCGCCGGTCGTGGTAGCCCGTGGCGTATTCGTTGAACGCGGCCAGACCGCTGCCAAGAATGCGCTCGGCGTCAGGGTTGGGTTGGTCACTGATTTCAATAAGCGCTGCGGTCATCACAAAACCTCGATTTGTCAGAGCGACACCACCATGTCATGCCACGCCATCCCACCATGATCCGAGGGCGAAGGTCGAACGTAGGTGTAGCCCATGCGCTCGTACAACGCTACATGCCGGTCCTTGCACATCAGGTGAATCGTCTGCTTGCCCAGCGCCTTCATGCGCCGCACAAACTCTTTCATCAATACCGTGGAATAGCCGTTGCCTTGATGCGCCGGATCGACCACGACGGACATGATCACCACATTCGGCGCCCCGGGCGCATGCCCCACCAACTCCTTGAATGCCTCGTCCGACATCACCACGTCATGGGCGCAGCCACAGTTGATAAACCCCACCACGTGGTCATCGGCTTCAAGGATCAAAAAGCCTTGCGGGTACTGTGCAATGCGCGTGGCGATCTTCTCCAGGGTCGCGGCTTCGTCGCCTTCGTAGGCAGTGATTTCGATTTCATAGCAACGTGCCGCGTCGGCGGGCAGGGCGTTGCGGAAGGTGTGGGCGGGCATGCGGGTTCCTGGGTATTGGGTGAAGGGCCACATGATAGATACAAACTCCCCGAGTGACACGGGCTCTTGTGGCGAGTGGGCGTGCCCCAGCATCCAGCCTCCGGATCGCGTTAATATAAACTCCCACGCGCTGCCCCAAGGCGCCGACCAGGCCGCGAGGTAACCCGCCCGCATAAAGGAAGGACCCAATGCTGGAAATAAAACGCGCCACCCGCGAAGACGCCAACGCCGCTTTTGACATCCGCCGCGAAGCCATCCGCAGCCAATGCATCGGCGCCTACACCGCAGAACAAATGGCACTCTGGACCCGCGGCAGTGCCGACGATGGTTACAACAGGTTAATGGACAAACCGTTTTACCTTGGCTGGGTAAACGATAAACCGGTCGCCACCGGCATGCTCGACCTCGACAACAATGAAGTGGGCGCACTGTTTGTACTGCCCCAGTTCACTGGGCGAGGGTACGGCAAGGCACTGCTGGATCATCTTGAGGCGCTGGCGCGGGAACTGGCGTTAGGCGAAGTAGTGCTGGATGCCACGCTGAATGCAGCGAGTTTCTATCGGGCGTGCGGGTATGAGGGCGAGCAGCAGGCAATCTACCATTCGCCGTCGGGGCTGGAGTTGGCGTGTATCCCGATGAAGAAGCGGATTGAATAAACACCGCTGCTCGATGTGGGAGCGGGCTTGCTCGCGATAGCGCTGGTGCAGGCAAAAGACGCTCGACATTGTCCTTGCCCCTCATCGGCTAAAGAACGCCGCACGCAGCCGCTCGATAACCACGCCAACCGAATCCCCCTGAACCGCCGGAGGCCTCTGGCTCTCTCCAAATTCGCGCCACACAAACAGCGTCAGCTCGGCGCCGTCAGTCTGCGCCTGCGCAATGCCTGGCGCGGCGAAGTCTTGCAGCACGCGGTACCGCTCGTCCCGCCAGAACGCCTCTTCCACCCAGTCATACACCGGGATGAAATGAAAGTGCAGCGGGAACCCTGGCATATGCCCATAACGGCTGATGTACAGCCACTTGGGTTTGAGTTGCGCTTCCATGACTCGCTGGGTCATGGCGAGCAGCCCGCCGAGTTCGGCCAGTGCGGCTTGCGGCATGTCCGCCAGGGAATGGATAGGCGCTTTGGCGCCCAGCATCAGGTACCCCGGCAGTTTGGAAGCCAGGTGATGGTTGAGCCGCCAGTGCTCGGTTTCAAGCAGGAGGTAAGCAGGGTCGATCTGCATCAGCGCGCATCCAGGAAGACAAGGCTGGCAGGATAACAAGCGCCGTCAGCTGTATCTCGCAAAACCATGGGATCTGTGTCTATCGCCCACCTCTGTTGGCCGATAGCCTCGCACCACGACCACTCACGAACGGGCTTCCCATGGACCTTACTGCTGTCCCCTTTGGCACCACCGACTGGGCCACGCTCGAACCCGTCGTCTATCCCGGCGTTACCGGCAATGCGCTGTGGCGCACCTGCCATTTCGGCACCACCCGCGTGCGCATGGTGCAATACACCCCCGGCTACCTCGCCGATCACTGGTGCAAGCGCGGGCACGTGCTGTTGTGTTTGGAAGGCGAGTTGCACACGGAGTTGGAAGACGGCCGTCAGTTCACGCTGACGGCCGGGATGAGTTACCAGGTGGGCAATGACATGGAAGCGCATCGCTCATCGACGAGCGTCGGGGCGAAGCTGTTTATTGTGGATTGATCGGGTGACCTTTGTGGCAAGCTCCCTTGCCACAGGCACAGGAACAATCGCACAAATTCAGTGCATCAATGCATCTTGCTATGGTCCATGCCATCCAGCCCACGGGCCTTGGCCTCGACCTCAACGGTGCGCTTCTCGCCCTTGGCGTCCTGCACCGTCAGGGTCAGCGGCACCTGGTCGCCTTCCTTGATCTGCCCGGTCAGGCCCATCAGCATCACGTGGTAACCGTTCGGATCAAGCTTGACGGCCACGCCTGCGGGCAAGGCTACGGCGTCCACCGGGCCCATGCGCATGACGTCGTCTTTCATGCTCATTTCATGGATCTGTACGTCCTTGGCCACCGGCGATGCGACGCGCAGCAACTTGCTGTCGGTGTCGGCGGTGATGGTCATGAACGCGCCGCTGGAAGGCTGGCCCGGCACCGAGGCGCGCACCCAGGCGTCGGTTACTTGCACCTGGGCGCTGGCGTGGGCGGCGAAACCCAGCAGGGCGAGGCCGAAGGTGAAGCGCTTGAGGTGTTGAACGGCAGTCATTAGCAGACCTCCATGACGGTGAGCAGGTCTTCTGCGCACTCTTTTGCGGTAAGGGATGCCTGCAGGCCCAGGCGCAGGTTGCCGCGCGTGTCGAAGACAAAACTGGTGGCCGTGTGGGACAGGGTGTAGGTGTCGCCGGCGGGGATCTTTTCATAAAAGATCCCGAATTCCTTGGCGGCCACGGCGATTTCTTCCGGGGTGCCGTACAGCGCTTCGAAACTCGGGTCGAAGGCCTTGACGTACTTGTCGAGAATCTCTGGCGTGTCGCGTTCCGGATCGAGGGTGATAAAGATCACCTGCATGATCTCGCCGTCGCGGCCCATCAGCTTCTTGGCCTGGGCGGCACGGGCGAGGGTGGTCGGGCACACGGCCGGGCATTGGGTAAAGCCAAAGAACACCACTGGCATCAGGCCGCGGTAGGAACTGAGGGTGACAGTGTCGCCCTCGGTGTTCTTGAGCTTGAAGGTGCGGCCCATGATCTTGTCGCTCAAGTCCTTGCCGTACTTGAAGTTCAACCTGGGGCTGTTGTCACAACCGGTCAGCAGGCCCAGACCCAACAGGCCCATGCCGGTCAGGACCTTGCGGCGGGTGAATAACGTACTCATCAACTGTGCATCCTGTGAAACGCCTGCATTGCTCTGGATCTACACATCAGGCTTTGAAAAGGAGTAAACGAGGAGGGCGCCAAGTCTACCAACCCTGGCGATGGCACGTAATCTGCGACGTTCTGCCACAGGGGCCGCGGTATTTCATCCCTTTGCGCCTTCGGTGTTAGAGTCGCCGCCATGAAATCGAGCCACTCCGACCGTTCGCTGATCGTCTGGACCCTGTACTTCTGCGTGCTGATGAACCTGTTCGCGTGCGGTTTGGGCCATGGCCAGATGATGGGCCAACAGCTCAACGGGATCGGCGGCGCGTTCTGTTCGTTGGACGGCAAGCAGGCGCCACTTTCCGACAAAGGGTTGGACAGCCCGGCTTCCAGCAACATCTCGAACTACTTTGCCTGCCCAGTGTGCGCCGCGTTGACCGTCGCCCTGGTGTTCCTGATCGGTCTGGCCTGGCTGCTGGGGCTCGGGCAACCGCCGCGCCCGGCCCACGAACGGCGCAACAAGGCGCCGCCGCGCCATGCCTGGCCCTCGGCCAACCCCCGCGCTTCCCCCGCATTCTGACGTGTGCCTTGGGCTTCCTGTGACCAGGAGGCGTTCGATCGTCACGACTGTGAGTGCGTTTCATGAACCATCAATTGCCTGCAGGCGCCAGTCGCCTGGTCAGCAAGGCGTCCCGTCGCCTGCGCGCGGAACCGGCGCGGGCTGAATACCCGAGCAACTCCCGCTGTTTCGTGCACCTGGATGCACGCCTTTTGCCCTACTGGCACACCCTGTTCGATATCTGCCCGGCGCTGCTCAAACTCGACCCGCCCGAGGGTCTGAACCTGTTCCGCAGCTTCATGACCTGGGCCTATCGCAACCAACCTGCGCAGGATTGGACCTACCACCTGAATGTGTGTCGCTGGTTGCTCGGCTCGCCGTATCGCACGCAAATCGACGATGAACCCATCGAAGCGTTCATGGCAGCGGCCGCAGCGTGTTGGGTCAACACTGACATCAGCCAGGCCCAGGGCGTGGTCGTGGCCTGGCAAGCCATGACGGTGTTCGATTGCAAGCGCGCGGTGCCCTTTGAAGCTGTACAGCCAGCCTTGCCACCCGCGCCGTGGGATTTCGCCTGGTGCCCAATGACCACCGAAGCAGGCTTCAGCGCTTGGTTGCCCGTGCCTTGATCGCCATCAAGGCGCGGTCTCATCGCGCTGGCATCTAATCCGTCGCTGGCCCAACGTTTGCAAGCCAGCGCAGTGAGACGCTGCGCCGTGGGTGGCCAGCGTCCGCCACAGGATTTTTCAGATGCTGCCCATGGTGGGCAGGTGTTCATCAGGGACTCTCAGAATGAAGCAATTAACCACGGCACAACGCATTGTCATCGGGTTCGCGATTGCGCCGCTGGCCCTGGTCGGCTTGGTGTTTTACGCCCTGCATGATCTGGCAACGCTCAAGCAGCAATCCGAACAGATCGTGCAGGAGGATTGGCCGAAAATCGCGCCGATCATGGTGATCGCCACCGGCGTGCGGGATAACGGACGCAACACCCGCGACTTGCTGATCGACCAGGATAATCAGCAGGCCCAGGACGCCATTGGCAGCACCCGGCAACGCATCACCGAGGCGTTCGCCACGCTTGAACCGCTGCTCGATACGTCTGAAGGCAGAGCGGCATATGCCGCGTTGAAAACCCATCGAGAAGCCTATGTGGCCGCCTTTACCCAGGTGCAGGCGCTGATCAGGCAAGGCGCCCGCGACGAGGGCCTGGCGCAGCTCAAGCAACAGGTCATGCCGGCTGAACTTAACGTGTACAAGAGCCTGGACGCCTTGATGGCCATGCAGGGCCGTGTATTTGCCGACCGCCAGCACGCGGCGCAAACCCTGTACGACGACGCCCGACGCACCATGATCGGGCTATTCCTGCTGTGCCTGGCGTTGGTGGTGGCCGCCGCAGTGATGGTGACCCGCAGCGTGATCCGCCCCCTGGGCGGCGAACCGGATGAGGCCGCACGAGTGCTGAGTCATATCGCCCAAGGCGACCTGACCATCGTGGTGCCCGTTGGCAACAGCGCTGAAGGCAGCGTGATGCGCAACCTGCACCAGATGCAGCAAAACCTGAACCAGATGGTGCGGCACATCGCAGCGTCGGTGGACGGGGTGGCCAGCTCTTCGGAGGAGTTGAGCGCGGTCAGCAGCCAGACCAGCAGCAGCCTGCAACTGCAAGGCCAGGAGATTGAGCAGGCGGCAACCGCCGTGAATCAAATGACCGCTGCCGTGGACGAAGTGGCGCGCAATGCGGTGAGTACCAGCGAGGCCTCGCGCCTGTCGGAACAGACCGCTCAGCGCGGCCAGGCCCAGGTGCAGGAAACCGTGGCGTCGATCATCACCCTGGCCACGGGCGTGGTTGAAACCTCGGAGCGTATTCAGCAACTGGCCGGGCGTGTGCAGGACATCAGCAGTGTGCTGGAGGTGATCCGCAGCATCGCCGACCAGACCAACTTGCTGGCGTTGAACGCGGCAATCGAAGCGGCCCGGGCCGGTGATGCCGGACGCGGGTTTGCCGTGGTCGCCGATGAGGTGCGCGCGCTGGCCCATCGTACGCAGGTCTCGACCCAAGAGATCGAGCAGATGATCGGCAACATTCGCCAGGACACCGAGCACGCCGTCGCGGCCATGCACAACAGTAGCGAGCGGGTCCAGGCAACCTTGGGCGTCGCGCAGCGCTCGGGGCAGGCGCTGGAAGAAATCACGCGGTCTATCTCGCAGATCAATGAACGCAACATGATGATCGCCAGTGCTACCGAAGAACAGGCATTGGTCGCGCGTGAGGTGGATCGCAATCTGGTGGGGATTCGCACCTTGTCTCAGCAGGTGTTGCAGGGCGCGTTGCATACCGAGACGGCGGGTCACGATCTCGCGGGGATGGCGGGGGCGTTGCACCAGACAGTCGCACGCTTCAAGGTCTAGAGGCTGAGGGCCAGGGTGCCGGCCCTGCCTGAAATCCAGGCAGAAGCCGCACCATCCAGGGGCGTCATCGTGACGGGCGCGGGCTGAAACAGCGCACGCTCGCCGTGCTGCCGATTACTGATGAGCTATCAACTGCCGGTACGTGGTTTTTCCTGGCGACCTTTGTCTTTATCTTCCTCATCAGGCTTGGGGGTCTTGTCCGGTTGCTTGACGGCTTTGCCACTGTCGGCCGGGCTGCTCGGGTAAGTGCCGGGCGGCAGTGCAGACCCCGCAGCGCCGTCGTTTGCAACAGCCGTGGCGGCCGGTGTCGGGTTGTCGCCGAATGCGGCCGTTACGGGCTGGCCTGACAGGGCTGCCAGGCAGAGTGCAAGCACGATCCCTTGTCTATTCGTCATGATTCAATCCTCTTGATTCATCGAACACAGCCGTGGACGTGCCCACGGGCCGACCGGTGCATTACGCAGCCATTGGCTTGCCTGCCGTCGCCTTCTTGTGCGCGGCCTTCATGGCTTGCATTTGTGCACCCAGTTCTTCCAGCAGGGCCTTGCCCAGCAGTTTTTTCGCCTGAGGAAACATCTCGGTTTCCTCTTCTTCGATGTGATGTTCCAGCAGTTCCTTGACCACCTTCACCCGACCGGAAAACTCGGTGGTGGACGGCTCCGTCTGCTTCAAGTCAGGCAGCACCAGGGAGTCGACGGTGCGATGCTCTTCCTTGGCTTCGTGGTACATGATGTCCTGCTCCTTGCCGCCGGCTTTACGGAAGGCCGGGTACAGAATCTCTTCCTCAAGTCGGGTGTGCAGGCTGATTTCCATTTCGAGTTTAGCCAACAGCTCGGTACGTTTTTTAACCCCGCGTTCGGTGGACTCACTCAGTTGGGTCAACAGCGCTTTGACACGTTCATGGTCGGCTTTAAGCAGGTCGATGGCATTCATGATGAAACCTCACAGACAGGGTTCGGGCGCGTCGAAGTGCGCGCTTCGTCTGGTAGGAAATTGCATAACTCAGACCATCCTCGACGATAGGTAAAAAGTCATTTGAATCAATAGGTTGAGATCGACTTTGAAAAGCCTCTGTCGTGCAGCTTGCATGGTCGGCCGCTAACCGGATTGCATTAAACCCGCCTCCCTCGCACGCGACGGACAGATGCTGACGACTCGGCATGTGCCGCAATTACTGGGCGAGAGCGCACTGGTGTAATTCCGATGGAACCCTTGGCGCGAATGCTTGACCTAACCCATAGACCTCAGGAGGTGAATCATGGAAATGCATTATGTCTGGATCGGTTTGGCGGTGATTCTGCTGCTCTTGGAACTGTGGGCGATCAATGTCGTATTACGCAGCACCAGTGGCTGGGAGACCAAGGGGTTGTGGCTGGTCATTCTGATCTTTGTGCCGTTGTTGGGCCTGATTGCGTGGGCGATGTTCGGACCCAAGCGCGAGATGCCGGAACACCGCAAGAGCTGATGCTTTAAGCGATCAGCAAACAGGCGCCCCGCGGGGCGCCTGTTTACGTTCAGACGACGATTATCAGCCGGCCAATGCCGTGGCAATTGCTTCATTGAACGCCGGCAGATCGTCCGGGGTCCGGGAGGTGATCAAGGTCCAGCCATTGGCGTTGCATTGCTTGACCTCGGCGTCGACCCAACCGGCGGCGCCGGCGTTTTCCAGGTCGATGCGTACGCTTTTATAGGAGGTCAGGGTCTTGCCTGTGATCACGCCCGCGTCGATCAGCGTCCAGGGCCCGTGACAGATGGCCGCAATGGTCTTGCCGGCGTCGGCGAAGCTCTTGATCAAGCGCAGCGCCGCTGCGTCCTGGCGCAGGGTGTCGGCGTTGACGGTGCCGCCAGGGATCACCAGCGCATCAAAATCACTGCTCTGGACATCCGACAGTTGCACGTCGGATTCCACGGTCCTGTCCTTTTCGGTATCGCCGACAAACGTCTGGGTGGTGCCACCCTTGCTGGATGCATGGGTCACCGTCGCGCCAAAACCGCGCAGCGCATCCAGCGGCTTGAGCAACTCGTCGCGCTCGATGCCGGTGTTGGAGGTGATGATGAGGATTTTCTTGCCGTTGAGTTGCGCGCTCATGGTCGATTGTCTCCTGAGTAGAAGGGTTGTGGCCGGTGGATTCCTGGCCCTTTCAACGTTGCAGATACCTGACTGTTGAGGGCGCGCCTGGGCGAAAGGTTTAAATTTTTTTGCGTCGATTTCTGCGCGGCAATTTCCTTGAACTATCAAAACACCCAGGGCTCTGCTTCACAAAGGAGGCGACTTTTCGTACTCCCACCATTGCCTGGAGAGATACCGTGGCCGCTCGTAAAACTCTCGACCGTCTCAGTTCGCAAGATGTCCGCACATGCGCAGACCCAGCCGTCAAGGCTGAGCGCAAACCGGGTCAATAATCATGGCACGCGCCATTACCGCCTCTGAATTGGGGATCGAACTCAAGCCTGACGACGACAGCGGCTTGTTCAAGTGGTTTATCGCCAGTTTCCTGATGGGCAAGCGCATCCAGGCACCCATCGCGGCACAGGCCTACAGGGAGATTGTGCAAGAGCAGGGGCGCGACACCGCGCGCAAGTTGCAGCACTGTACGTCGCGGGAGTTGGTGGCAATGCTGGGGCGTGCCCATTACGTTCGCTACGACGAATCCACTGCGCAGCGCCTGCTGGACCTCAGCGCGAAACTGAACGCCGAGTATGCCGGCAAGATCACCCACATCCGCCGCGCCAGCGCCGACCGTCAGGCGTTTGAAAAACGCTTGGCCGAGTTCGATGGCGTAGGCCCCAAGACTATCGAGATTTTCATGCGCGACGCGGCGGCGGTGCTGTTTTGACGGCATCGTTGTACGTCGGTTGTGCCGGTTGGAGCTTACCGCGTGAGCACTGGCCGGCGTTCAGTGATGAGGGCACGCATCTGCAGCGTTACGCCTCACGCTTTAACGCGGTGGAGATCAACAGCTCGTTCTATCGCCCGCACCTGCCGAAAACCTATGCACGTTGGGGCGAGTCCGTGCCGCCCGGGTTTCGTTTTTCGCTGAAGATGCCCAAGCGCATTACCCACGAGTTGCGCCTGCGCCAGTGTGAAACGGCGCTTGAGGAATTTCTCGAACAATGCGCGCCATTGGGGGAGCGCCTCGGCTGCCTGCTGGTGCAACTGCCTCCCTCATTGAGCTATGAGCCCTCCAGTGCCAGCGCATTTTTCATGGCTGTTCGCCGATGTTTTGCCGGCAATGTGGTGCTTGAACCGCGCCACGCCAGTTGGCTGGCGGCCGAGGCGATGTTGCAGGATTTGCACATCGGGCGAGTGGCCGCCGATCCACCTGTGATCGACGCCACGCCGACCTGCGCGGGCTGGCAAGGCGTGCGCTATTGGCGACTGCATGGGTCACCGCGCATTTATCACAGTGCCTATGGCCCGGAGCGTTTACGCGAGTTCGCGCGACACCTTGACCGGTCGGTCGCGGACGGCATCCCAACCTGGTGCATTTTCGATAACACCGCCAGCGGTCATGCCGTCGCCGACGCCCTGTACCTACTCGACCTCAACCCGCAACACCTCCAGCCCTAACTGCTCATACGCCTCCATATTTGGCACGTGCCATTCGGTAATCAGCGTGTGAATCCGACTGCAGGGCGCCACTACGAACGGCTCCACCGCACCGAGTTTGTCCGCCATGGTCACGGCGACAACCTGGGAAGCGCTGTCGAGCAAGGCTTGCTTGACCACCACTTCATCAAAATGCACCGAACTGATGCCCGCCTGCGGATGCAGCGCGCATACGCCGGTGAACAACAGGTCGGCCTTGATGCTCTGGATCAGGCGCACGGCCTCGTGCCCACCGGTGGACAGCGTGGCCGGGTTGAGTTGGCCGCCGGCCAGAATCACTTTTACATGGGGATGATCGGCCAAGGCGATGGCGATCATCGGTGACGCCGTGACCACCGTCAGGTGGATCGCCCGCGGCAATGACTGGGCGATCTGTAGCGTGGTCGAGCCGGAGTCGAACAGCACAATCTGGCCGTCTTCCACTCGGCCAGCCGCCCATTGCGCGAGTTGGCGTTTGGCATCATTGGTCTCGCCGACCCGCGTGAAAAAATCTTTGCCTGTGTCTTTGGGCCGGGGCAGGGCGCCGCCGTGCACGCGCTGCAGCAGGCCGGCGGCAGCCAGTTCGCCGAGGTCGCGGCGGATGGTGTCCTGGGACACGGCAAAGTGCTCCACCAGTTCCGAGGCGGTGACTTTGCCGTCACGTTCCAGCAGCAACAGGATTTTCTGCTTGCGCAGGGAGGGCAAGTCGATGGGGTGATGGGTGTCGTGCATGTTTGTGCGCTTTTATGCGGGTTTATGCGAGATTAATCGCCCGCCCCTATAAACGCAATACCAAGGCACTTGACATCATTGCCCGTGAATTGGACGTGTCGATGGCGCTGTGTGGCTATAACGATATACGCGATGTGAACCGTGGGATTTTGCTGGCGGGGACCTTTCCAGAACTCATTGCCTGAGCAAATAAATCGTAAAAATACGAAAAGAGTTGTCCACGAAAACCGTGGGTATCTCTGTGGATAACTTTGCAAGACCCCAGCGGGTATGGCGATTTGGCCCACGGTCAATATTTGATCAACTTTCAGCGAGGCCCAGTATGGGCAGGGTTGGCGCTTGACAGCCAAGCGCCAACCCAGTGCCGAAAAGCGCTTTTATGAGTCGCCGTCGCGCCCTGTGGAGTGCGTGACAACCTGGGGTGGCATCCTGGCCTGCATCAGGTTGTCGAGTGCCTGGCGATAACTGCGACCGGCCAGGCTCATGCTGTTGTTATGGCTGGCGCCCGGCACCAACAACAGCCGCTTGGGCTCCTGGGCGGCTTCAAACAGTTGCTGGCTGAAGCGCGGCGGCACGTAGCGGTCGTCCAGGCCATGCACCACCAGCAATGGCATATGGATGTCGGCGATCTTGTCGATGGAATCAAATTTCTGCGACAGCAACCAGCGCACCGGCAATGACGTGTTGGCCACCGCCGTGGCGACGTCCGCGAGGGAGGTGAAGGTGGACTCGATCACCAGGCCGCGCACCGGCAGCGGCGTTTGCTTGCCCAGCTCGGCGGCCAGGTCGATGGCGACCGCGCCCCCGAGGGAATGCCCGTAGATCAGGCGCTTGCTCGGGTCAGGTTGCAGCAGCTGGAAGCGCTCCCAGGCGATGCGCGCGTCTTGGTACACCGTGGTTTCCGACGGCAGCTCGCCGTGGCTTTGGCCAAAGCCGCGATAGTCGATGGCCAGCACTGAATAACCGAGTGCATGTAATTGCTCGATGCGAAACAACTGCCCGGTGAGGTTCCAGCGCACGCCGTGCAGGTAGAGGATCGCGGGCGCGTCCTTCTTGTCCGCCGGGTACCACCAGCCATGAATGTTTTGCCCGGACTTGAAGCTGGCGGGCTTGAGTTCGAATTCCTGCACCGCCTTGGGCAAGCCGCTGTACCAACTGGCGGTGCCCGGCTCGATGCGAAACACCAGCTCGCGCTCCTTGTGTTGCAGCACGCTGCAGCCCACCGGCAGGCCAATGATCAACAGCGCCATGCACAGCATGGGCAACCAGCGCAGGCTCAGGCGCGACATAAAACGAGAGGGCATGAAGGTTCCAGGGCAAAGGTGAAGCAGCGTTTTTAACAGATGGCCTGCACAAGCAGGCATTAATTCGACGGCCGCGCATAGCGATTGCTTGCAAAGTGTTACAGCGCTGACAATGGCTTCCTTCTTTGAGCCAAGGACCGACCATGGACAACAGCCCCGTGCGCATCACCGCCGAAGAGACTCTCTCGGACAACTGGTACCTGCTGAAAAAATACAGCTTCGACCTGCGCCGCCGCGACGGCAGTTGGCAAGCCCAGACCCGCGAGGTCTACGACCGTGGCAATGGCGCGACCATCCTGCTGTACAACCGCGTGCAACGTAGCGTGTTGCTGATTCGCCAATTCCGCATGCCCACCTTCGTCAATGACTACCACGGTTACCTGATCGAAGCGGCGGCAGGGCTGCTGGACAATGCCAGCCCCGAAGAGCGCATTCGCCTGGAAGCCGAGGAAGAGACCGGCTACCGCGTCGGGCAGGTGGAGAAGGTCTATGCGGCGTTCATGAGCCCTGGCTCGGTCACCGAGCGGATTCATTTTTTCATCGGCGAATACCAGCCAGGAGATCGTGTGAGTGGCGGCGGTGGCCTGGAAGAGGAGGGCGAGGACATCGAGGTGCTGGAACTGGGCTTCGAACGGGCCCTGGCAATGGTGCAGAGCGGCGAGATAGCCGACGGCAAGACCATCATGCTGTTGCAGCACCTGGAGTTGCGCATGTTGAAACAAGGCTGGTGACCTAAACAGCACGTACATCCAATTTTCCGTCCCCTGTCCCCGGCACACTCCCCTCATCGCTGACATTTCAAGGCAGAGGGGCACACCATGGACCCAGCACCACAGACGGGGCCCGACGAAGTCGTCACCCTGGTCGTCAAACACCTGATCAAGCAAGGCCAGGAAGCCGATTACGAAGCCTGGCTGCGCCGCATCGTGCGCATCGCTGGCGAGCGCCCGGGGCACTTGGGTGTCGACGTGGTACGCAGCAAACAGAACAACCTGGCGCTGTTCACCTGCGTTTTGCGCTACCGCTCCACCGATGACCTGGAAACCTGGCTAGACTCCCCCGAGCGCAAGGCCCTGATCGCCGAAGCCGCGCCGATGCTGGCCGACGGCGACAAGACCGAGATCGGTGCGGTCAACGAATTCTGGTTCGCGCCCCTGGCCGACAGCGCCGCCAAGCCGCCGCGCTGGAAACAGGCAGTGGTCACCCTGTTTGTGATTCTGCCGCTGACCCTGCTGGTACCCATCGTGTGGGGCCCGATCCTGCGCCTGCACCCGTTCCTCTCCAACTATGTGGTCGCCACGTTCCTGGTCACCCTGACCATCGTGCTGCTGGTGGTGTACCTGCTGATGCCGGCGGCCACCCGCCTGTTCGCCCCCTGGCTTGAAGCCTCTGTAAAGGAAACCCTATGAACGCCGATCTGATTCTGTTCAATGGCCAGTTCCACACCGTGGACCGGGAAAACCCACGCGCAACCGCCGTCGCCATCCATCAGGGCCGTTTCGTCGCCGTTGGCACCGACGGTGAAGCCATGGCCCTGCGTGGCAGCGGTACCCAGGTCATCGACCTCAAGGGCCGCACCGTGATTCCCGGCCTTAACGACTCGCACCTGCACCTGATCCGTGGCGGGCTGAACTACAACCTCGAACTGCGCTGGGAAGGCGTGCCGTCCCTGGCCGATGCCCTGCGCATGCTCAAGGACCAGGCCGACCGCACGCCGACGCCGCAATGGGTGCGCGTGGTGGGTGGCTGGAACGAATTCCAGTTCGCCGAAAAACGCATGCCAACCCTGGAAGAGCTCAACCAGGCTGCGCCGGACACCCCGGTGTTTGTACTGCACCTGTACGACCGCGCCTTGCTTAACCGCGCCGCCCTGCGCGTGGCCGGCTACACCAAGGACACGCCGAACCCGCCGGGCGGCGAGATCGTACGCGACAGCCACGGCAACCCCACCGGCATGCTGGTGGCGCGGCCCAACGCGATGATTCTGTATTCGACCCTGGCCAAAGGCCCGAAACTGCCGTTGGAATACCAGGTCAACTCCACGCGCCAGTTCATGCGTGAACTCAATCGCCTCGGTCTCACCAGCGCGATCGACGCCGGCGGTGGCTTCCAGAACTATCCCGATGACTATGCGGTGATCGAGCAACTGGCCAAGGATGAACAGCTGACGGTGCGCATCGCCTACAACCTGTTCACCCAAAAGCCCAAGGAAGAACTCAGCGACTTCAAGCATTGGACCGGCAGCGTCACCCTGCACCAGGGCGACGACTACCTGCGCCACAACGGCGCGGGCGAGATGCTGGTGTTCTCGGCGGCGGATTTCGAAGACTTCCTGGAGCCGCGTCCGGACCTGCCGCTGACCATGGAGCAGGAGCTTGAGCCGGTGGTGCGCCACTTGGTGGAGCAGCGCTGGCCGTTCCGCCTGCATGCCACCTACGACGAGTCGATCTCGCGCATGCTCGACGTGTTCGAAAAGGTCAACCGCGACATCCCATTCAATGGCCTGCCGTGGTTCTTCGACCACGCCGAAACCATCACCCCGAAAAACATCGAGCGTGTGCGCGCCCTGGGCGGCGGCATTGCGATCCAGGACCGCATGGCGTTCCAGGGTGAGTATTTTGTCGAGCGCTACGGCGCCAAGGCCGCCGAAGCCACGCCACCGATCAAGCGCATGCTTGCCGAAGGCGTGCCGGTAGGGGCGGGCACTGACGCCACGCGGGTGTCCAGCTATAACCCGTGGACTTCGTTGTACTGGATGGTCAGCGGCCGCACCGTCGGTGGTCTGGAGCTGCACGCCGAAGGCCTGCCGCGTCTCACTGCCCTGGAACTGTTCACCCACGGCAGCGCCTGGTTCTCGTCCGAGCAGGGCAAGAAAGGCCAGATCAAGATCGGCCAATTGGCGGACGTCGCCGCGCTGTCGGCGGATTTTTTCAGTGTCGATGAAGAAGCCATCAAGTGGATCGAGTCGGTGCTCACCGTAGTCGGCGGCAAGGTGGTGTACGGCGCCGGCGACTTCGAAGATTTCGCCCCGCCGCGTGTGCCGGTGCTGCCGGACTGGTCGCCGGTGGTCAAGGTGCCGGGTCACTGGCGTCCGACTTCACCGCTCCAGGCCCAGGTTCACCAATGCAGCGGTCCTTGCGGCGTGCATTCCCACAGCCATGAAAAAGCCCGTCTTTCCAGTGTGCCGGTCAGCGACTTCCAGGGTTTCTGGGGTGCGTTTGGCTGCTCGTGTTTTGCCTTTTAAAACCCCCGAAGGAGTTAACCCATGACTTACAAACGCTTGAACAAAGATGATGCCGTTGTCCTGTTGGTCGATCACCAGACGGGCCTGATCTCCCTGGTCCAGGATTTCTCCCCCAACGAATTCAAGAACAACGTGCTGGCCCTGGCCGACGTGGCCAAGTTCTTCAACCTGCCGACCATCCTCACCACCAGCTTTGAAAGCGGCCCCAACGGTCCGCTGGTACCTGAGTTGAAAGAACTGTTCCCGGACGCGCCGTACATCCCGCGTCCAGGCCAGATCAACGCCTGGGACAACGAAGACTTCGTCAAAGCCGTCAAGGCCACCGGCCGCAAGCAGATCATCATTGCCGGTGTGGTGACGGACGTGTGCGTAGCGTTCCCGACCTTGTGCGCCCTTGATGAAGGCTTCGAGGTATTCGTGGTCACCGATGCTTCCGGCACCTTCAACGAAACCGTGCAACAGGCCGCTTGGGCACGCATGACTGCCGCCGGTGCGCAGCTGGTGAACTGGTTCTCCGTGGCCTGCGAGCTGCAAGTGGACTGGCGCAACGACATGGAAGGCCTGGCCAACCTGCTGTCGCCGCGTATCCCCAACTATCGCAACCTGATGAACAGCTACTCGGCATTCACTACCAAGTAACCTGCTCTCAAGCCTGTAGATAATCCCTTGTGGGAGGGGGCTTGCCCCCGATTGCGGTGTGTCAGTCTGAATATTTTTGACTGATCCACTGCTATCGGGGGCAAGCCCCCTCCCACATTTGATTTGTGGTGTTGCGACCATCCAGTTATAAATCAGCTCATCGTCCACCGAGAAGCGACAATGAACCCCTTCGAAGACATGCGCCTGTTCTGTCAGGTCATGGAATCCGGCAGCTTCACCGCCGCCGCCGAACAACTGGGCCTGTCCAAGCAGTTCGTCAGCCGCCGCCTGATCCAGCTGGAAGATCGCCTCGGCGTGCGTCTGCTCAACCGCTCCACGCGCCGGCTGGATGTCACGCCGCTCGGCCAGAGCTACTACGAATCCGCTTTGCGCCTGCTCGGTGAAGTCGAGCAAGTGGAGCAGGGCATCGCCGGCCAGAACAGCGAGCCGCGGGGCACCATTCGCCTCAGCGCGCCGTTGTCATTTGCCATGGCTCACCTGGGTTGCCTGTTGCCGTTGTTCTTGCAGCGCCATCCCCAAGTGTCGGTGGAAGTCGACCTCAGCGACCGCCCCGTGGACCTGATCGGTGAAGGCTACGACCTGGTGCTGCGGATCGGCACCCTGGAAGATTCCACTCTGATCGCCCGCCGTATCGCCAGCATCCAGCGGGTGTATTGCGCCAGCCCCGACTACCTGGCCCTGCGCGGCACTCCCGTGCAACCCGACGACCTGGCTCAACACGACTGCCTGCCTTACGGCCACGGCCGCCAGGTGCAATGGCGTTTCAAGGGCAAAGTGCAGGCGCTGAACGTCAGCGGCCGCATGCGGGTCAACAACGGTGAACTGTTACGCGACACGGCCATTGCCGGCCTGGGCGTCACCTACTTGCCGACTTTTATCGTCGGCGGCGCCTTGAAGGACGGTAGCCTGGTCACGATTCTCGACGACTTTGCCCCCGAAGCCCTGACCCTGTCGGCGGTGTATCCCCAGCATCGACAAAGCTCACGGCCGGTGCAGGCGCTGGTGGAGTTCCTGCGCGAGCGCCTGGCTAGCGGCTGTTGAACAATTGGCGGATCAGGCTCGGCGTACTGCCGGTCCAGCGCTTGAATGAGCGCCGAAAGTTCGCCGCATCATTGAAGTTCAGGTACGCCGCCACTTCATCATTGCTGTAGCCCTTGACCTGGTACAGGTGCAGCGCCACCTGCTTGCGCACCCGGTCCACTTGCTGCTGAAAGCCAGTGTCGTGTTTGTGCAGCTTGCGCTTGAGGGTCGCCGGGCTCATGGCAAAGGCCTGGGCCGCCTGTTCCAGGCTCGGCGGCTGACGCACCTGCTCGCGCAGGTAGTCGTAGAGGCAATCGAGAAAACTGCCGGCAAATCCCAGTTGTTCGATCTGTTCCCGGGCCTGTCGGCGCGCAACCTGGCCGGCGGTGGCCGAAGCCCCCGGCCAGGCGCGTGTGAGGTGCTCGCGGGGGATGCACATCATGTCCAGTGGGCGCTCGAAGCGCGTGTCTTCGCCCAGGTGCACCCAATACTGTTCGACGTACCGCGGTTCGGCATGGCTGAAGCTGCACACCCACGGCAAGCGCTCGCCGCTGAGCCATTGGCTCATGGCAACCAGCGACGTCATGCTCGCCTCCAGCAAAAACCGCCACTGCTCGCCGGCCCCGCAACTGTCCAGCCAATACAGGTAGGCGTGGTGCTCATCCAGCTCCAGTTGCAGGGTGACCAAGGGGCTGAGCAGCACCTGTTGCTGAATCAGGATCTCCAGCGCCTGATGCAGATTCTGGGCATGGCCCAAGGCATGGCTGGCCGCACCGTAATAGCCGGGCAGCAAGCGTTGGCCGAACAGAAAGCTGCTGTCATCGGCATCCAGTAGCTTGCGACTGTTACCGATCAGCGCCAGGAATTGTTGCGGGCTCAAGCGCGCCGTGCCGGCGAGGATATCCTCGTGGAACAGCCCGGTGCCGCGCAGCAATCGGTGGCTGTCGATGTCACGGGACAGGGCCAGGTCGATCAGCGTGGCGGGTTGGTTGTGTCCTGGGATGAAGCGGCTGTCGGCCTCATACCAGTTGGTTTTTACCGCCATCTCAGGCGCTTTTCGCGAGAGGCTGCTTGGCCCTGGCCAGCGCCAGGTTCAGGCGCTTGAGCAGGTCCTGGGGCGGCTCGTCGAGGGCCATCACCACCGCCGTCGTCGCGCACAATTGCAGGCGTTCGCCCTGTTGCCGGGTCTTGTGGGCGAGGCCACGCACGGCGTGCTGCAACTCCAGGGCAAGTTCCTTGGCCTGGCGTTCGCCGGTATTGGGCAGCAGCACCACAAAGCGGTCGCCGGCCAGTCGACACAGCAAATCCTGACGACGCAGGTTGAGCAACAACAGATGGCTGAGGGCCTGGAGCACCGCGTCGCCCTCGGCATGCCCATAGGCCTGGTTGATGGCGGCGAAGTGATCCAGGTCCAACGCCAGCAACGACAGCGGTTGCTGCTGTTCGCGGCTGTCCTGCAGGCTGTCGGCGAGTTGGCGCTTGAGGTAATCGGCACCGGCCAGGGGCGTGAGCTTGTCGAACAGGCGATGTTCGCGGAACAGCCGTTCGCGTTTTTCCATCTGCGCGCTGATTGCCAGTTGTTCGCGGTGCCAATGGTAGATGCCGATGGTCAGCAGGATCATGCCCACCGGCATCGGCCCGGATTCGAGCCAGTGGTCCCAGGTGATGCTGTCGGGCAGGCGGATGAACTCGTCAAGGCTGTCGATCCACCACGAGAAAAAGATGCACGACAGCCCCAACGCCAGGTAATTGGTGACGCGCCCGGCGGGCCGGCTTTTGAGCACCAGGCCCAGCCACACCAGGGCGAGCAGGGCGGAACCGCCTTCGCCGATGATGTCCAGCCAAACCCACTCGCTGACGCTTTTCAATTCGCCACAGGCCAGGTGCAGGATCAGCCCGAGGTTGGCGGCGATCAGCAGCAAGGCGAGTTTCCAGCGGTGGGGTTTGAGCACGGAAAACATGGCCGCGAGTCCTTGGGGAAATAAGCGATGGGCGCCAGCACAGCAGATGGATGTGACCGTTGGATGACGGTGGAGGAGGGTCGAATCAGCTCATCTCACCTACGCCGCAAATTGAAAAATGTGGGAGGGGGCTTGCTGTGATGAGGGGGCTTGCCCCCCGACGGGTTCACTGAGGATCCTCTGGGTCTGCTTCGCAGACCAGCGCGGGGCAAGCCCGCTCACCACAGCAAGCCCCCTCCCACATTTGAACTCCACAGGTCATTTCAGCTCATTCCAAGTCGAGAGCCCGGTGAAACCCCCGGTTTACGGGCCCCGCCGCCAACCCCTGTCACAGAACCGTCATCCCCCACCCCTAGCTTGCCCTCCCAGTTGCCGGGCCACTTGCCTGGCGCCAACGGATTCTTGGGGAGGATTTCATGTACAAGCGCACCGGGCTCGTCAGCTTCACGCTCACCGCCTTGGCCCTGGCGATTGCCAGCGAACGGTTGAATGCGGCCGAGGCCACCACCACCGAGCACGTTGAAGTGGTCGGCCAGGCCGCCGCCATTGATCAGGCGCTCAAAGAGCAGCGCAGCTCTGACAGCATCAAGAGCGTGGTGCATGCCGATGGCGTGGCCCAGTTGCCGGATGAAAACGTCGCCGAAGCGGTACAGCGTTTGCCCGGTATCAGCGTCGAGCGCGACCAGGGCGAAGGCCGTTTTGTCAGCGTGCGTGGCCTTGGCCCGGACCTCAACAGCGTAACCATCAACGGCACCCTGGTGCCCGCCCCGGAAAGCGCACGCCGCGCCGTGGCCCTCGATGTATTGCCGTCGGAACTGGTGCAATCGCTGTCGGTGATCAAGACCCTCACCCCGGACATGGACGCCAACTCCCTCGGCGGCACCGTCGATGTGCAAAGCCTGTCGGCCTTCGACCACAAAGGCCTGTTCTACACCGGCAGTACCGAAGCCAGCTACGACAAGAATACGAGCCAGACCAGCCCCAAATTTTCCGGTGCCGCGAGCAATCGCTTCAGCCTCGGCGACGGCATCGACAACTTCGGCGTCGCTGCGGCCCTGAGCTGGCAGAAGCGCGACTTCGGCTCGGACAACGTCGAAACCGGCGGCGCCTGGGACTTCACCGACGGCGCCAAACTCAACGAGTTTGAACAGCGCGACTACGACATCAGTCGCGAACGCGCCGGCGGTGGCCTGAACTTTGACTACAAGCCCGATGATCTGAGCAGCTACTACCTGCGCACCCTCTACAGCCGCTACAAGGACACCGAGACCCGCAACTCCACCAGCCTCGAATTTGCCGACCCCCAGGCCGCCGGTGAACTGGGTGATGCCGAAGCCAAGCGCAAGCTCAAGAACCGCGAGGAAACCCAGGAAATCCAGTCCTATGTGTTCGGCGGCGAGCGCATGCTCGGCCTGTGGACCCTCAGCGGCCAGACCGGCTACAGCCAGTCCAGCGAGGACAGCCCAGCGCATATCGCCGGGGCCACGTTCGACGGCGGCGACTTTGCCAACAGCGGGTTCTACGACAAGGACAAGCCACGCCCGATCATCGGTGCGGGCTTCTATGACCCCAGCAACTTCACTCTCGACAAGGTCGACTGGGAAAAACAGAACACCAAGGACACCGAGAAAAACCTGCGCCTGGACCTGGCCCGCGACTACGACCTGAGCGGCTACGCCTCCCAGGTCAAATTCGGCGGCAAGGTCAGCCGCCGTAACAAGGACAACGACCTGGAGGCCTGGGTCTACAAGGACTTCGACACCCTCGGCTACACCGCCGACCAGCTCAACCTGACCCAGTTCCAGAAGGGCAGCGTCGACTATCGCCTCGGTAACTACGGCCCCGGCATCAGCGCCAGGAGCATCAAGCAGTTGATCGGCAGCCTCAACGCGGCGGACTTCTATGACGAGACCGAATCCAGGGTCAACGACTTCACCATTCGTGAAGACATCAACGCCGGCTACCTGATGAACACCATCGATATCGACGACTGGCGCTTTATCGCCGGGCTGCGCTACGAGGGTACCGAGTTCGAAGCCAAGGGCACCGGCGCCACCGATGGCGTGTTCACTGCCACCGAGACCAAGCGCCAGTACCACCACTGGTTGCCGGGCCTGCATGCGCGCTACCAGATCGACAAGAACACCCAGGTGCGTGCGGCGTGGACCAAATCCGTGGTGCGCCCGACCTTCGGCCAGCTGGCGCCGGGCTTTGTGATCGACGATGACGAAGCCACCTTCGGCAACCCGGACCTCAAGCCCCTGGAGTCGAGCAACCTGGACCTGGGCATCGAGCACTTCATGGGCCGCGCCGGCACCGTGTCGGCGTTCGTGTTCTACAAAGACATCAAGAACTTCGTCTACAACACCGACGTGGCCGGCACCGGCGCCTGGGCCAACTTCTCCGAGGCCCACACCTATGCCAACGGCGACAGCGCCAAGCTCTACGGCCTGGAACTGGCCTATTCGCAGAAATTCGACTGGCTGCCCGCGCCGTGGAACGGTCTGCTGATCGGTGCCAACAGCACCTTCAGCCGTTCCAGTGCGGATATCGAAGGCTTCGACGCCGCCAGCGGCACGAATCGCAAACGCAACATCAGCCTGCCCAATCAGTCGGACACCGTCGGCAACCTGATGCTCGGCTGGGAAGACGACAAACTCAGCCTGCGCCTGTCGGCCAACTACAAGTCGGCCTACCTCTATGAATTGGCCTCGATCAACGACAAAGCCCACGACCTGCATGTGGATGCGCAGACCTTCGTCGATTTCAGTGCGCGTTACTCGCTGACCAAGAACCTGCAAGTCAGCTTCGAGGCCCAGAACCTCACGGACGAGTCGTACTTCGTCTACACCGGCCACCGCAGCTACAACGGCCAGTACGAAGAGTACGGCCCGACCTACAAAGTGGGCCTGACCTTTACCCACTTTTGAATCCAACCACTTTCCAAATGTGGGAGGGGGCTTGCCCCCGATAGCGGTGGATCAGTGAAAGATTGATCAACTGACACACCCTCATCGGGGGCAAGTCGAATCGTCGCACCGCCCCTCCCACATTGGATCTCCACTGTTTTCGAAGGATTTGCTTGTTCATGAGAATTTCCAAGCTGTACTTGCTGATCGCCCTGATCACCAGCGGCACTGCATTCGCCACCGATCTGGCCTTGAGTCCGTGGGCGCCGTTCTTGAACGCCGAAGCCGTGGCCTTCCTGCCCACTGGCGCCGAACGCCTGGCCGCCAGCACCCGCGACGGCCTGCAACTGCTCGACGCCAAAGGCGCTGAACTGACCCGCGTCACAGGCAACTTCAGCAGCCTCGATACCCGCGCTGGCGGTGCCCAAATCCTGGTCGCCAGTCTCGACAATGATCGGCAACAAGCGCTGCTGATCAACCTCGATCCCGCCAGCAAGACCTGGGGCAAGCCGCTGTACCTGCCGCCCCGCGATTACCCGGTGAACGGCCTGTGCCTGTACCGCGATTCGGCGGCCAACCTGTTTGTGTTTCTGGTCGGCGAAGAGGGCAAGGGCGAGCAATGGCTGGTGGGCAATGGCTCGACACTGCTGACCGAACCCCAGCGCGTGCGCGGGATCCCGTTGCCGCCGTCGGCGCAGTTCTGCCAGGTCGATGACGCTTCCAATCAGTTGGTGGTGAATGAAGAAAATGTCGGCTGGTGGGCCTACCCCGCGCACCCGGAAGCAGACGTGAAACGCATGCCGGTGGCCGTGTTCGACGATCCGAAGCGTGAAGCCGGCGCCATCGCACTAGTACCGGGCGGCCTGGTTGCGTTGGACCCGAAAACCGCACAGCTGCATCTGTTCCAACAGACCGGCGAACATTGGGTCGAGCAATCGAGCCTGCGCCTGCCAGGTTTGAAAGAACCGGAGCAATTGAGCGTCAACGGCCAGCAACTGCTGGTACGCGACGACGACAGCGGCAAGCTCTACCAGGGCAAACTCAACTGGCAGGCCAAACCGGTAGCAGCCGAGCCGGCGCTGCCGCAAGTGGCCGCCGTGCGTCAAACCGACCCGGTCGGCCGCCAGGGCGATGCGGCGGATGACCCGGCGATCTGGATTCACCCCCAGACCCCGGCCAAAAGCCGCGTACTGGGTACCAACAAAAAGCAGGGCCTGCTGGCCTACGACCTCGATGGCAAGCTGCTGCAGGAACTGGCAGTCGGGCGCCTGAACAACGTCGATGTACGCCCCAACTTCAAGCTGGGTGCGCAGACTGTGGACCTCGCCGTCGCCAGCAATCGTGATCACAACAGCCTCAGCCTGTTCAGCATCGACCGCCAGAGCGGCGAGTTGCGCGAGGCCGGTGAAGTGCCCACGCCGCTCAAGGACATCTACGGCATCTGCCTGTACCAGCCCGCCAGCGGCGAGATCTATGCCATCGCCAACGGAAAGGACGGCACCTTTCTGCAATACCTTCTCAGCGCCCCGGACGGCCGCGTGCAGGGTGAGTTGGTGCGCCAGTTCAAGGTCGACAGCCAACCCGAAGGCTGTGTGGCCGACGATCAGCGCCAGCGCCTGTTTATTGGTGAGGAGGACGTGGGCGTCTGGGCGGTGGACGCCCGCGCTGATCAACCGGCCATGCTCACCAGCGTGATCAAGGTCGGCCCGCAACTGCATGCGGATGTCGAAGGCCTCGCGCTGTACCAGAGCGATAAACGCGACTATTTGGTGATCTCCAGCCAAGGCAACGACAGCTACCTAGTGGTGGATGCCGAGCCGCCATTCGCCATTCACGGCGGGTTTCGTGTCGGTCTGAATGCCGCCGCCGGTATTGACGGCGCCTCGGAAACCGATGGCCTGGAAGTCACCGCGATCAACCTTGGCGGGCCGTGGAGCCAAGGCATGCTGGTGGTGCAGGACGGGCGCAAGCGCATGCCCGAGCAAACCCAGAACTTCAAATTCGTGCCGTGGGCCGACGTGACCCGCGCGCTGAAGTTGCCGTGAACCGTCATCACCCGGTCATCACTTTTTAATCGAATAGGACATCACCATGCACGCGACGATGGAACATATGACGATCTGGGGCCTTATCAGTGACGCCAGCCTGTTGGTCAAGGCGGTCATGATCACTTTACTGCTGGCGTCGCTGCTCAGTTGGTACCTGATCATCCAGCGCGGCAGCGTCCTGCGCCGCCTGGAGCGCCAGTTGAACGGCTTTGTGCAGCGCTTTCGCGCGGCCCCCGACTTACAACCGCTGTACCGCGAAACCGTGCAGGCAGGCGAGGGCGGGATTGCGCCGATCTTTATCGCCGGCGTCCAGGAATACCAGCACCTGCACAGCCATGACCCGGCGGTGCTCGAAGGGGTTGAGCGTGCCTTGCAGGTGGCGATCACCGAGCAGGAAATCGAGTTGGAAAAGGGCCTGCAGTTTCTCGCGACCGTGGGTTCGGTCAGCCCGTATATCGGTTTGTTTGGCACAGTGTGGGGGATCATGAATTCCTTTATCGGCTTGTCCCAGGTGCAACAGGCCACGCTGTCGACGGTGGCGCCGGGTATTGCCGAAGCGCTGATCGCCACGGCCATCGGCCTGTTTGCAGCCATCCCGGCGGTGATCGCCTACAACCGCTTCGCCGCACGCGGCCAGACCTTGCTTACTCGCTACTACGCCTTCGGCAACGAACTGCAAGTGCGCCTGCACCGTACCCTGCGCGGCGCGCCGATCAACCTGGCCGTAGCGGCCTGAACAGGAGCATCCCCATGTTAGTCAGGCCGCAGCGCAAACACGGGCCCAAGGCCGAAATGAACGTGGTGCCGTACATCGACGTGATGCTGGTGCTGCTGGTGATCTTCATGGTGACCGCGCCGATGCTGACCCAGGGCGTGAAGATCGACCTGCCCAAGGTCGCCGCCGAGGCGCTGACCACCGATACCCGCCAGCAGATCCTGACGCTGTCGGTAAAAGCCGACGGCGGCTACTACTGGAACCTCGGCGGCGAGCTCGACACCCGCCACCAGACCGACAGCGCCGTGAGCCTGGACGAAATGGGCGCCAAGGTCATGCAGGTGGTAGCGGCGCGCAGTGACACCCAGGTGTATATCCGCGCCGACGACAATGCCGGCTACGGCAGTGTGGTCGCTGCCATGGCGGTGTTGCAAAAAGGCGGTGTGAGCAACCTGGGGCTGGTGACCGAGGCCCCGCAATGACGGCGATGATCATGCACAGTCCACAGCTTGCGATGGAACCCAGGGATACGTCCGGCGTGTGGCGCAACAGCTTCGCCGCCAGCCTGGCGGTGGCGCTGCACGCGGGCGTGCTGGCGGCGTTGATGGTGGGTTGGTCGACGCAAAAGCCGCTGGTGGAGGCGCCTCGGGTGATGCACACCCAGTTGGTCATGCTGCCGCCTGCGCCGGAGCCAGAACCGGTGGCCGTTGCACCCGCGCCGCCAGAGCCGGTAGTGGTCCCGGCGCCGGTCAAGCCTGCGGTGGACCCACAAATCCAGGCAAAAAAGCTGGAGAAAGCCGCCTTGGCGCGTAAACGTGTCGAAGAAAAGAAGGTCGAGCAACAACAGGAACGCCTGGCGAGCGAGCAACGCAACCGCGAGCTGGAACAGCAACGCGTGGCCCAGGAGCGCCAGGCCGCCGAAAAAGCCCGCGTCGCAACACCCACCCCAGCAGCGGCACCGGCTTTTGACAGCCGCCAATACCAGCCTCTGAGCAAGGAAGCACCGGACTACCCCGAGCGCGCCCTGGACAAGAACATCGAAGGCGATTGCACCCTGGAGTACAGCGTCAACACCGAGGGCCGCGTGGAAAATCCCAGGGTGCTGGACGGCTGCCATCCGTTGTTCATGCGGCCGTCACTGACGGCGGCGAACACCTTCCGCTATCAGCCAAGAATCGTTGATGGCAAGGCTGTTGCGGTGCCGGCGGTGCGCAACACGTTCCACTACCGCATCAAATAACACCAACATTTTTAAACTGCGTCAGGCGTTAACGAGATTTGCCAGTTCGGTACCCGAAATGTAGCGCTCCAGATTCGCCAAAAACGTATCGGCAATTTCATTGCGGCTATTGGTCGAAATCGCCGACGTATGCGGCGACAACCTCACCCTTGGATGGCTGTACAACGGGTGCCCATCCGGCAACGGTTCCGGCTCGGTCACGTCCAGCGATGCCAGGCCGATCTGCCCGTTGTCCAGTGCTTCCAGCAGCGCCTCCTGATCAAGCAGGCCACCCCGCGCAATGTTGATTAAATGCAGCCCCGGCTTGGCGCTGCCCAACACGTCGCGGTCGACGATGTTGCGCGTCGCATCGGTCAGCGGCGCCGCCAGCACCAGGTGGTCGGCGCGGGCGAACAGGTCGTGGATGTCCCTTGCCGCTTCAACCCCGTCGACCCCGAACGGCGTCGGGCTCTGGCGCAGCGCCACCACGTTGATCCCCAACGCGTGGGCCTTCTGCGCCAGGCTTTCACCAATCGCACCAAAGCCGAGGATGCCCAAAGTGGTGCCCTTGAGTGGACGCAGCGCGGTGAAATTCCACTGTGAGTCTTTCACCCAGATGTCCGGCAAGTGCTTGGACGCGGCAAAGATCGCCGCCAGGGCGAACTCGGCGAGGTTGTCGGCGGCGCTGCCACGGGAGGTCGTCACCGGCGGGCCATTGAACAGCCACTGCGGGTAGAAATCGATCCCCGACGACACCAGGTGCACCCATTTCGCGGCGTACGGCCAGCCTGGGGGCGGGATGTCCGGGGCGGTGTAGCCGCGCACATTGATCGGGCGCAGCAGCAGGATGTTCGCGTGGGGCGGCAGGTCGCTGGGGACGCCGATGGGGACGTCGATCACCTGGGCGTCGGGGTGCAGCGGCGCCAGGCGTTCGCGGATCACTTGATTGAAATCTTCGCCCAGTTGGCTGGCGATAATCACCTGAGTCATGTGCGTTCCTTCTGGCGTTGGGCGAACACGGCCTTGCCGACACCTTGCAGCACGGCGTCGTTCTGCGGGGTGTGGACGCGGCTGCACAGCACGTCGCGGTAGTGCCGTTGCAGGGGGCTGTGGCGTGACAGGCCGGGGTTGCCCGAGGCTTCGATGGCCAGCTCTACCGCACGGATGGCGTTGTTGGTGACCAGGTACTTCAACTGTGCGGCATTGGCCGCCGGGGTGTGGCCGTCGGCGGCGGCGTCGAGCAGGCTGCGGTTGGCAAACAGCAGGGTGTCGATATGCCCGACGGTTTCCTGGAAGCGCGGCAAGGTCGACAACGCGGCGCCGAGGTTGGAGGGCTGGCGCGCTTGCAGCCAGTTCACCAGCCAGTCCCGCGCGGCCTGGGCCACGGCGTCGTACACCGACGACAGCAACACCGCCATCCACAGGAATCCGTCGGCGTCCAGCTCCGGCTGCGGTGCGCTCCAGGGGCTGACACTGACGGCGTGGTCCAGCGGCACCAGCACGTTGTCGAGTACCACTTCGTGACTGCAGGTGGCACGCATGCCCAGGTGATCCCAGGTGTCGATAATGGTCACGCCGGGGCTGTCCTTGGGCACCAGCCACGCGCCCACCAGCGGGTCGGCGTCATCACTGCGCGCCCACACGCTGAACCAGCTCAGGCCGTGGCTGCCGGTGGAGTAGAGCTTGCGCCCGCTGATGCGCCAGCCTTCGGCGGTGCGCACGGCGGTGGTCGCCGGCAGGCCGCCACGGGCCGGGGTACCGAGGTCGGGCTCGACGCGCAGGGCGTTGATCAGCGCGCCGTTGCGCACCGCGTCTTCGGCGACTTTCACACGCAGATGCGGGGGCCAGGTTTTGCTGTCTTGCAGGCGTGTGTGTTGCAGGTAGTGCATCACCAGGATCAGCGCAGTGGACGGCTCGCCCTTGGCAATCGCACTGATCGCCTTGCGCGCCTGGGCCAGGCTGGCACCGCCGCCGCCCAGCGCCTTGGGCACGGTGAGGGCGACCAGGCCGTGTTCCTGCAATCGTTGGAAGTTGGCGTGGGGGAAGGCGCCGCTGTCGTCGTACTGCGGCGCAGTACTGGCCAGCTCGGTGGTGAGGCGTTCGAGCAGGGCTTCGAAGTTGGCGACTTCCACGGAGCGTAGGCGACCGTTGAGGGATTCGCTCATGCCAGCGCCTCTTGCGGTTCTTCCACCTCGACGCTGTAACGGTTGGCCGGCACGCCCAGGCCCAGGTTATCGCGCAGGGTGTGGCCGCTGTACTCGGTGCGGAACAGCCCGCGCTGTTGCAGCACCGGTACCACCAGCTCGGTGAAGAACTGCAAGCCATCCGGCAGCACCGAGTTGACGATGAAACCATCGCTGGCGCCGGTCTCGAACCAGGTCTGGATCGCATCGGCGACCTGCTCCGGGGTGCCGACAAAATCCCGCTTGGGCCGCGAGAAGCGCAGGGCCACTTCGCGCAGGGTCAAGCCCTCGTCGCGGGCCAGTTGCTTGATGCGGTCGGACCCGCCTTTTTGGCTGTTGGAGCCCAGGTCGCCGAGTTCCGGGAAGGGCTCGTCCAGCGGGTATTGACTGAAATCGTGGTCGTTGAACGGACGACCGAGGGCGACGATGGCGTCTTCCACGGTGACCAGGTCCACGGCTTGCTGGTAGCGGCTTTCCACTTCGGCGGCATCGCGCCCGACAATCGGGCGGATGCCCGGCAGGATCGACAGGCTGTCGGTATCGCGGCCAAAGCCTTTGGCCCGGCGCTTGAGGTCCTGGGAGTAGGCCAGGCCTTCTTCGATGCTTTCCACATGCACAAAGATCGCATCGGAATGTTCGGCGGCGAAGTTACGCCCGTCTTCCGAGGTGCCGGCCTGGAAAATCGCCGGCTGGCCCTGGCGTGAACGTGCAATGTTGAGCGGCCCCTTGACCGAGAAAAACTCACCCTTGTGGTTCAGCGCATGCAGCTTGTCCGGGGTGAAAAACTCGCCGCTTTGCTTGTTGTAGGCAAAGGCATCGTCCTCCCAGGAATCCCACAGGCCCTTGACCACGTTCAGGTGTTCCTTGGCGATGCGGTAACGCACGGCATGCGGCGGATGCTCGGCCTTGCCGAAGTTGTCGGCGGTGCCGCTCAGCCACGAGGTGACCACGTTCCAGCCGGCGCGACCGCCGCTGATATGGTCCAGGGACGCGAACTGACGCGCCACTTGGTAGGGCTCGGTGTAGCTGACGGTCACGGTGGCGACCAGGCCGATATGGGTGGTCAGGGCCGCGAGGGCTGAAAGGATCGTCAGCGGCTCGAAACGGTTGAGGTAATGGGGGCTGGATTTGGCGTGGATATGCAGGCTGTCGGCGATGAACACGAAGTCGAATCTGGCGGCTTCGGCCAGTTCAGTCTGCTGCTTGTAGAAGCCGAAATCGGTACTGGCATTCGGTAGGGCCTGCGGGTGGCGCCATTCGCCCCAGCCGTGACCGACACCGTGGACCATTGCTCCCAATTTCAAATGACGTGGCTTGCTCATGTTCTGCTCCTTCAGCGCGAGGCTTGGTTGTTGGGGGCACGCTTGGCGTTAAAGCTCTTGTCGAAGCCCTGGGACACGTCGATGTGTTTGGTCAGCAGGCCTTCTTTTTGATAGGTGTCGGCGGTGGCTTGCAGGCCACTGATCACGCTGTCATCGATCAACACCGGGCTCAGGCGGGTTTCCTTGGCCACGGCCACATGCACCGCCAGTGGCAGGCCGGTGATTCTGGTCTGGGCGGCGGCGTATTCGTCGGGGTGCGTATTGGCCCAGGCGTAGGCGCGGTCGACACGGGCGACAAAGTCGTCGAGTTGTGTGCGTTTGTCGGCGATGGCCTGGCTGGTCGCCGCGAGATACAGGTGGTTGCTCAGCAGCGTGTTGCCGCTGGCGATGATTCGCGCCTGGCTTTGGGAGGTGACCACCGTGGTGTAAGGGTCCCAGGTCGCCCAGGCGTCAGCGGTGCCGTTGTCCAGCACCAGGCGCGATTCGGCAGGCAGCAGGAAGATGAACTGCACATCCTGGCTGGTCAGACCGGCAGTCGCCAATGCCTTGATCGCCAGGTAATGCCCGATGGAACCGCGGCCGGTGACGATTTTCTTGCCCTTGAGGTCGGCTGCCGTCTTGATTGGCGAGTCCTTGGGCACCAGCAGTGCGGTGGTATTGCGCCCTTCGGCGTGGATGATGCTGACCACTTTGAGCGACGCCCCGGCACCCAGCGCGAACACATAGGGCGCGTCGCCCAAGGCCCCGATATCCACCGCGCCGGCATTCAGGGCTTCGCCGAGGGGCGAGGCGGACGGGAACTCCGACCACTGGATGGTGTAGGGCACGTCTTTGGTTTCGCCGGAGGCTTCGAGCAGGGCCTTGATCGTCGATTTTTGATTGGCCACCCGCAGTGGTTGCAGGTCGGCGGCGTGGGCGGTGGTGGCGAGGCCAAGGGCCAGGGCGGTGCTCAGGAGCAGGTGTTTGAAGGGGGTGGGAAAGACCATGGGATGCAGGCTCCAGGCAGATCGTGAAAGGGTTCGGTTACCTCCGCCTGGAGAAGGGGTCGGTGAGGACTTCACGTTATTCCCATAAGAACTTGCTGTGAAGTTCTTTTTGGTTATAAGTTAATTATCAAATATATTAATTATATTTATTGTTATTATTCGGTTATTGCATTTATCAGGTGCCGTGCCCCAGAGCTTTCCTACGAGCGACTCGGAAAGTCTCACCTGAGCAATAACGCCACTGCGTGATTTGATCTCGGTCTTTTCGGACAGGGATCGTTGCACATGACTGATACGCCGTGGGCGGCCCGCGAGGGTGATGCGCTGTTGCACAGCTCAATGCTCGCCGACGTGCTGGGTGGGGTGCTTGAGATTGCGGCCAACGTGGCCGTGACCGCCCTGGCAACAGCGGCCGTGGTGGTGGCGACGGGGATAACCGTGGCGACGGGCGGCCTCGGTTGCGTCATATTGGGCGCGGTCGTGGGGGTGGTCGTCGGCGTCGGGATGAGCAAGGCCGGGGCGGATAAGGGGCTTTCGCGATTATGTGAATCGGTCGCCGATGCTCTGTTCCCGCCGGTAGTCGATGCCTTTATCCGCAGTGGCTCGCCCGATGTGTTCATCAATGGCAAACCAGCTGCGCGTGCGGCCGGAAAAGTTTTGCCTGTGGTGGCCGAGGCTGGCGTTGAGCCGACCTATCTGGATATCGCCGCAGGCTTCTTTACTCAATTGTGGCGTCCGACCGTGGCTGCTCCGGCCACGGGTGCGGTGCCTTGTCCTGCCGATACGGTCGACTGCAATAAACACCCGCCCATGCCGGAGCAGTACCTGGCCGAAGGTTCCAGCAAAGTATTCATCAACGGCCAGCCCGCTGTGCGCAGCGGGGACAGAAGCAGCTGCGAAGCCAAGGTCGGAAACGTCCAGGTTTCATCGAATGTGATCGTCGGCGGCGCGCCGGTGGTGGTCCGCGAGATTCACAGCGGCAAGACGCCGGGCGTCGGCTTGGCCGTGACGGCGCTGCTGGCATTGCGAGGCGGTGGCGCGAAGTTCTTCAGCCAGTTGCCGTGCATGGCGGTGGGTGGGCTGGTGTCGTGGGGTAGCAGCCAGGTGGACCGAGCGCTGACCGCTGCGGTCGCGGGGTCGCCCAACCCAGTGCACAGCGCCACGGGTGCGAAGATCCTTGATGGAAACGATGATCTGGATTTCGCGTTGCCAGGCCTGTTGCCGATTGTGTGGCAACGCTACTACAGCAGCCAGGACGAACGCCGCGAGGGCTTATTTGGCTGCGGTTGGAGTGTGAGCTACGAGGTTAGCGTCGAGATTGGCGCGCATCCCGAAGGCGGCGAGCAACTGATCTACACCGATGAGCAAGCGCGTCGGATCGACATGGGCGCGATTGCATTGGGCGGCGCGGTGTTCAGCGCGGGCGAAGGCTTGAGTGTAAGACGCCATCGTGACGGCCACCTGCTGATTGAAAGTGTCGACGGCCGTTATCGGCTATTCGAGCCCACGCCTGGTAATCCCTTGCACTTGCGGCTGAACCAGTTGGGAGATCGCAATGACAATCGCGTCGTCCTCGACTATGACGATCAAGGCCGCCTGAGTCAGTTGCGCGACCCCCTAAGCGATGTGCGAATCGAACTGGGCTACAGCCTGCAATGGCCCGGCCGCGTGGAGCGTATTGAGCGCCTGTACCTGGATCACAGCCGAGAAACCCTCGCCAGCTACGGCTACGACGCACATGGCGACCTGGCCGAAGTGCGCGATGTTGATGGGCATGTGCAGCGCCGCTTTGCGTACGACAGTGGCCAGCGCATGGTCGAACACCAACTCCCCACTGGTCTGCGGTGTTTTTATCAATGGGCCTGCGTGGATGATTACGAATGGAAGGTGATCAGGCACTGGACCGATGAAGGCGACGCGTACCACTTCGATTACGACCTGTCACGAGGCGTCACGCGGATCAGCGACGGCCTGAAACGCGTCAGCACGCGCCGTTGGAATGCCCAGTACCAGATCACCGTGTATACCGATAATCTCGGCCAAACCTGGCAATTTGAATGGAATGACGAGCGTCAGTTGCTCGGTGCCACCGATCCTCAGGGCGGGCAGTGGGCGTTCGGCTACGACGCCTCCGGCAACCTGTCCAACATCCGAGATCCTTTGGGCCGTATCGATTCCACCGCGTGGCTGGAGCACTGGTCGCTACCGTTGGTAGAGACCGATGCCACCGGACACCACTGGCAGTATTGCTACGATCAGCGCGGCAACTGCACCAGCGAAACCGATCCACTCGGCCACGTCACGCGGTACCGTCATGATGCGTTTGGCCAGGTGATAGAAATCATCGACGCCACGGGCAAAGGCAGCACCTTACGCTGGAATGGAATCGGACAGTTGATCGAGCAGATCGACTGCTCGGGTTACCCCACGCGATTCGAGTACGATCGGCGTGGCCACCTGCAAGTCGTGATCGATGCGTGGGGGGAACGGCAGCGCTATCAACATGACCACCAAGGGCGAATGCTGCAAACCGAAAGGCCCTACGGGCACATCGAACAGTATCTTCGCGACCCCAGCGGCCAGTTGATCGGCTATACCGATGCAGCGGGCCATATCACCCGCTATCAATACGATCGGCGCGGGCAGATGCGCCAGCGGGTCGATGCTCATGGCCGACAGATCGAGTTCTGCTACGACGCCTACGGCCGACTCCAAACCCTGACCAACGAAAACGGCGAAAAATACCGTTTTACCTGGGACCAGGGCGACCGTATTACCCAGCAACAAGACCTCGGCGGTAGCTCGCGGCGTTATACGTACGACGCGCTGCATAACCTTGCCGCCGTCGAATATGTGCCATCGAATGCCGACGCTTCTATCGTCCATTACCTGGAACGCAACGCTGTCGGTCGTCTGTTGGCCAAAGAGACGGAGGATGGGCGAACCGAATACGCCTACGATTTAGTCGACCAACTCACCGCCGTCACTTTCACCGCGAACGATAAGACCACTCAGGCTCTAGCCTTCACCTACGACCCACTGGGCCAACTGCTCACCGAACACAGTGCCGCCGGCAGCCTGAGCCACCGCTACGACGAACTTGGCAACCTGATCCAGACGCAACTGCCCGACGGCCGCTGGCTCAATCGCCTGCACTACGGCAGCGGCCACCTGCACCAGCTTAACCTTGACGGCCACGTTATCAGCGACTTCGAACGCGACCGCCTGCACCGTGAAGTCCTGCGCACCCAAGGCCAGCTCATCACCCGTAGCGAGTACGACCGTTGCGGCCGATTGCGTTCACGTAAATGCAGCCCTACAGGCCAGCCCCGGCAGTTGCCGCCAACCCAACAGAAAACGTTTGAGTACGACCCGGCGGACAACCTGATCGGCCGCCTGGACGGGCACCGACGCCAATTGCTGCATTACGACGCGACCGGCCGGATTATCGCCAGCCAGGACAACGTTCAAGGTCAGCAGCAAACCTTCGCCTACGACGCGGCCGCCAACCTGCTGGACGGCCCGCAAGGGCAGGGTGGGCTGGTCAGGCACGACAAGCTCCTGACCTATCAGGATAAGCGTTACCGTTACGACGGTTTTGGTCGAATGATCGAAAAGCGCAGTACCGTGCGAGGTCTGCAACGCTTCGCGTACGACGCTCAACACCGGCTGATCGAAGTCTGCAGACAGATAAATGGGCGGGAGCAGGTCGTGAAAATGACCTACGACCCGCTCGGCCGGCGAATAGCCAAGACCGAGCATGACAGCCACGGATTTACGCTGGCAGAGACCCGCTTTGATTGGGACGGCTTGCGCTTGTTGCAGGAGCACAAACATACCCAGACAAGCCTCTACATCTATGAAGATGAAGGCTACGAACCCTTGGCGCGAGTCGATGGGATCGGCCCCCAGCAAAAAATCCGTTACTACCACAACGACCTGAACGGTTTGCCTGAGCAACTGACCGAAACCGAAGGGGAAACCGTGTGGCATGCGCGATACCGTGTGTGGGGAAACACGCTCGAAGAGGTGCGCAAGCCGTACTTTATCGAAGAACAGAACCTGCGCTTTCAGGGGCAGTACCTGGACCGGGAGACCGGGCTGCACTACAACACGTTTAGGTTTTATGATCCGGATGTGGGGCGGTTTACGACGCCGGATCCGATTGGGTTGATGGGGGGCGTGAATACTTACGCCTACTCGCCTAATCCCTTTACGTGGTTGGATCCCTTGGGTCTGGCAGCCTGTCCAAAGAAAGTGGACGCCTTACGTAACGGGCCTCAAAAAACAGTCGTGAGGGTTAAGGACAAAAGCGAGGCTAACGAGTTGTTGGACGCAGCATTTCCTGATATCCAGAAAGTCAGGGGTATAGGCTCGCAAGATGCTGGTGGTATAAGAAAGAAACATAAGATGGACCAGTTTAAGAAAAGAGATGGAAAAGCTCGTTATAGAAAAGATTATCCAATTAATAAGGATACCGGGCGTGTTTACGGTCATGACGACCCGAAAGGCACTGGCCATGGTGAACTACCACACGTCAACATTAAGCGCGCTGACGGAACAATGGTTCGTATTGATATCGCGGGTTAAAAAATGAACAAGCTCATTGAGGCGCTAAATGCGGGTAAGCGCAGAGGCTACGAAGAACGTCGCACGATCTGTGGTGAGGAGCTTTTTTTTCAATACGCTATAAAAAAACAAGATGATGTTTACTGTACGTACTTTTTTGCGGTTGAGGTATCGCGCATGGATCTGATTGAGGATGACGAGAATGAAGAGGTAAAAATATTTATAAGCTTGGACGCTGCACTGGAGTATTTGGCCGTTAAAGGAGCTCTTATAGAGAAGTTTTCAGTGATAAGCAGCACATTGCCTTTTTAGTTTAGGGGCAGGCTGCCGTATAGGTTAGAAAGATGCGCGGACGAATTATAATATGTGACATACACCGCGCTCCGTACGAGTGCATTGCATTTTTGTAACGCGTGCCGCAACTCATCTTGCGAAGCGTCGCGGCCGGGAGGGGTCAAATCACATAGAACCCATGCGTACCGTCGCGCGCCAATTGCTCGACCAAGCCGAACTCCCAATCCAGATACGCCTGCATGGCTTCCTTGGGGGTGTCGGTGCCTTCATAGGGGCGGCGGTAGCGGTCGATGCGCGGGGAGGCCAGGTGGGTTTCGCCTTCTTCCAGGGGCAGTTGCGCGTTGATCCAGCCCGCGGTGCCGTCTTGCAGCAGGAACACTTGCCTGCCGGTAATGGCTTCGACTTCGGCCACCGCCAGGCGCGCCAGTTGGCTGCTGCCGCAGGTCAGCACATAGCGCTCGGCGGTCGGTACTTTTGCGAGGGCGTCGGGCAGTTGTGCACGCAGGGCCCACCAGGCGCCGGGGATGTGGCGTTTGACGTAGTTGGCGCTGGCGGTGAAGTCCAGCACCAGGGTGTCGCCGTGGGCCAGCCAGTCGGCGAGGGTGTGGGGGCTGATCAGTTCGGCCTGGGGCGGCGTGGGCACCGGGGCGACCCAGGCGCCTTTTTCGCTGAAGTGCGCCGTCTGCAGGTCGTCCAGTACGTGCACCTCCCAGCCCAGTTGGGCAAGCCAGGACGCGGACATATTGGCGCGCACGCCGTCGTCATCGGCCAGCACCAGCCGTGCGCCACGCACGCTGGCCACGTGATCGGTTTCCTGGACCAATTGGCCGCCCGGCGTGGAGCGGGCGCCGGGCAGGTGGCCGGCGTCGAATTCTTCCGGGGTGCGCACATCGAACAGGTAGGTGGTGCGGCTCGGCTCCTGCTGCCAGCGTTGCAGGTCGCCGAGGGTGGCGCGGCCGACGCGGGCCTTGTCGGCGACGCGGCGGGCGTCCTGGGCAGCGATGTGGCGGTGTTCTTCCGGCGTCGGCGCAAAGCGGCGCGACTGGTCATGGGCGAGCTTCTGACCGGCCAGGGTCCAGCCGATGGTGCCGTTGCGCAGCGCCGACACCGGGTTGGCCACGCCCGCGTTGATCAGCGACTGGGTGCCGATGATGCTGCGGGTGCGCCCGGCGCAGTTGACGATGATGCGCGTGGCCGGGTCCGGCGCCAGTTCACGGGCGCGCAGCACCAGTTCGGCACCGGGCACGCTGATGCTGGTGGGGATGCTCATGGTCTGGTATTCGTCGAAACGGCGGGCGTCGAGCACCACCACGTCGGCGTGGCTGTCGAGCAGGGCCTGCACTTCTTCGGCGGCCAGGGACGGCGTGTGCCGCTCACTCTCTACCAACTCGCCAAAGGCCTTGCTCGGCACGTTCACGTCGATAAACAACTCGCCGCCGGCGCTGCGCCAACCGTCGAGGCCGCCGTCGAGCAGGCTGACCTGGGTGTAGCCCAATGCAGCCAGGCGCTCGGCGGCGCGCACGGCCAGCCCTTCACCGTTGTCGTAGACGGTGACCTGGGTATTGCGCCGTGGGATGCGCGCAAACACCTCCAGTTCCAGTTTGGACAGAGGGATATTCGCGGCGAACAACGGGTGGGATTCAGCAAACGGCGCTTCTTCGCGCACGTCGATCAGGGCGACTTCTGCAAGGTCCAACAGGGCCTGGCGAATCTGCGCGAAACTGCGGGTCGGTACGGTGCTCATAGGGCAGGGCTCTTTTCTTTGGACAAATCCCAGATGTTCGGGAGGTAGGCGTTGGAATAACCGGAGATAAACAGTTTCTCGCTGCCGTCAGGCTGGTACACCGCGCGGCGTACCGCGCCGATATTGGCGCCGTACACGTGAATGCTGATGGACACTTTGTCACTGTGGGCGTTGCTCACCTGATGGATATCGCCGACGTTGGGCGACACCGCCTCGACCTGGCCTGGCACCAGCTCAATGGGCTTGCCTTCGGCGACCAGGCTGCCGTCGGGGGCGCGTTCAAAACCTTGGGAAAATTCCGCGCCGCGCAACATGCCGATCAGCCCCCATACCCGGTGGTCATGAATCGGCGTGGTTTGCCCCGGCCCCCATACAAAACTGACAATGCTGAAGCGCTGGCGCGAATCGGCATGCAGCAAGAATTGCTGGTAGCGCTCGGGGTTGGGTTGGGCGAATTCATCGGGGAGCCAGTCATCATGGCTGACCAGTTGCGCGAGCAGCTTGCCGCCACGGTGCAGCAGGTCACCTTCGCGTGGATTGCCGTCGATCAGTTCCGCCAGGGCGCCAATAAAGGCTCTGAGTCTCTCGGGGTGTCGGGCCTGGGTCATGACAATTCCATCAGTCGGTGTTGATGGGTTTATCTAAGCATAATGTTTATAGTTAATATGCTATTTTTTAATGATTAGCTTATAGCTGAAGGTAATTTAGAACCGGTCTGAATAGCGTTAGACGTTATCGATCACAGCCTGGGCTATTCAGATAACGTTCCTGCAACTATGCTTCGCGCACATCTTAATGACTGTTCTCTATGTGCGGCCCAAATGAAAATTGACGATATCGATGCCTTTGTCGAAGTGATTCGTTGCCAGTCCATCAGCCATGCCGCCGAGTCGTTGCAACTGACCCAGCCGGCCATTACCCGCCGCGTGCAGAACTTCGAGCAGGCGCTGGGGGTGGAGCTGTTCGACCGCAACACCAAACCCCTCAAGCCGACGCTGATCGGCACCCGCGTGTATGAACAATGCCGGTTGATCCTGCGCGAGATGGATGCGTTGCGTGAACTGGTCGCCACCGACGCTCCCCCCACTGGCGTACTGCGCCTGGGCGTACCGCAGACCATCGGCGATGTAGTGCTGCTGGACGCGCTGAAGCTGCTGCGCAGCGAGTACCCCGAGCTGCGCGCCCAGGTCGCGACCGGCTGGGGTAGCCAGTTGGTTGGCAAGATCGAACGCGGCGAGCTGGATGCGGCGGCGGCGTTGTTCCCGGCGGGCAAGATATTCCCGGACAACATCGTTGGCGAGTCCATCGGCAAGATGGAACTGGTGGTGGTGTGCGCCAAGGCGCAGTTGCCGAAGAAGCCGTGCAAGCTGGCGGATGTGTACCAGAATGGTTGGATCCTCAATCCGGACGGCTGCGGGTTCCGCGCTGGCCTGCAGCGCACCTTGTCTGACCAGGGCTTGGCGCTGCGGGTCAACCTGGAGACGTTCGGCACCGAGTTGCAATTGGGATTGGTCGCCGATGGGTTGGGCTTGGGCCTGGTGCCGCGCCCGCTGCTGGAACGCAGTGCGCACCGTGAGCAACTGGCGGTGATGCCGCTCAAGGACTTCAAGCCGGTGATGGATTTGTGGCTGATCTATCCGCACTTCCTGGGCAACCTGCAGGGGCCGGTGGATGCGTTTGGCAAGTGGGTGGCTGCGTCGTTGCACAAGATTCGAGACGCCGCTTGATATGAAAAAAAATAATAATTAGCTTAGATTAAAATGTGCTTTTTATTATTTTTGAGCATCCCCTAGGCTTGCCTGGAAGTCTTTAAGGCCATCCAGGAAGTTTTGCCATGAGCAGCGTCACCTCGATTTCCAGCGTTTCCAACAACGTTCGTCAACGCGTCACGCCAGAAGAGTGGGACGTGCGCGTCAAACTGGCCGCCGCCTACCGCCTGGCGGCCTTGTACAAGTGGACTGACCATATCTACACCCACTTCTCCGCCCGTGTACCGGGCCCGGAGGAGCATTTCCTGATCAATGCCTTTGGCCTGTTGTTCGATGAAATCAACGCTTCCAACCTGGTCAAGGTCGACCTTGACGGCACCATCGTCGACGATCCTACCGGCCTCGGTATCAACTACGCCGGTTACGTGATCCACAGCGCCATCCACGGCGCACGCCATGATCTGCAAGCGGTGCTGCACACTCATACCCGCGACGGTATTGCGGTGTCGGCGCAGAAGGACGGCTTGTTGCCGATTTCCCAGCACTCCATCGCCTTTTCCGGGCGTGTGGCGTACCACGGCTACGAAGGCATCGCCCTCGACCTGGACGAGCGCGAGCGGCTGGTGGCGGATTTGGGCGACAAGAGTGTGATGATCCTGCGTAACCATGGGCTGTTGACTGCGGGCATCAGCGTCGAACATGCCTTCCAGCAACTGCAAGGGTTGGAGCGCGCGTGCAATATCCAGATTGCGGCGCAGGCGGCGGGGAATGCGGAGTTGGTCTTTCCGCCACAGGAGGTGGTGGCGAAGGTGGAAGAGCAGGCCAAGGCGCATAGCAGCGGTGAAGGGCCGGGCGTGGCGCGGCATTGGAATGCATTGATTCGGCAGTTGGAGCGTACGGATACCGACTACAAAAACTGATCCCGAGCCAAATGAAGAATGTGGGAGGGGGCAAGCCTCCTCCCACATTGGTTTTGTAGTGTTCCTGCTTACGCGACCTGTTTGGCCTGTTCGCGTTCAGCAATCAGTTGGCGGGTGAGGGGGATCAATTGCTTGCCGTACTCAATCGCATCATTGAGCGGATCAAACCCACGGATCAGGAACGTGGTGATACCCAGGTCGTAATAATCTACCAAGGCTTCCGCCACCTGCTCTGCGGTGCCCACCAACGACGTGGAATTACCCTGCGCGCCCAGCAACCCCGCAATGCCTGTCCACAAACGCTTATCCAACCTTGAGCCTTGCGCCGCTGCCGCGAGCAACCGGCGCGAGCCTTCATTCGGCGGTTCGCGGCGTACAAAACCGTTCTGTTCGGCCAGTGCCGTGGCTTGCTGCAAGATACTGTCAGCACGCGCCCACGCCAGTTCTTCGGTCTCGGCGAGGATCGGTCGCAGCGACAGGCTGAAGCGAATCGTGCGGCCATGTTTGGCCGCTTCGGCCCGAACCTGGGTCACGGTCTCGCGCACTTGCTCGTAGGTTTCGCCCCACAGTGCGTACACGTCGGCATGCTTGCCGGCCACTTCAATCGCGGCCTTGGAAGAACCCCCAAAGTACAGCGGAATATGCGGCTGCTGTGGCGACTTCACGCTGGAGTGCGCGCCTTCGACCTGATAGTAGGTGCCGGCGAAATCGAAGGGCTGTTCGCGGGTCCATTCCTGGCGCACCACGCTCAGGTACTCGTCGGTGCGTGCGTAGCGTTCGTCCTTGCCAATGTGGCTGCCATCGGCGCGCAGTTCGCGGTCGTCGCCACCGGTGATGATATGCACGGCGGTGCGCCCGCCGTTGAACACATCCAGGGTGGCGAACTGGCGCGCTGCGAGGGTGGGCTGGGCGAAACCGGGGCGGTGGGCGATCAGGAATTGCAGCTTTTCAGTGACGCTGGCCGCATGGGAGGCGATCAGCGTGCTGTCCGGGCTGTTGGAATGGAAGGCCACCAGAGCGCGGTCGAAACCGGCCTCTTCGTGGGCGCGGGCCACGGTTTCCACGTAGTCCGGTTGCAGGGTCGGACCGCTGCGTGGGTGGATTTCGGATGCATGGTGGCCGCCGATATAGCCGATGAATTCGATGCTCATGGTCTGTCCTTGTCGAGTAGGGAGTGTGTACCTCCGCCGGGCAGGGGGTCGGTCATGCTCGTCCAAGGTAGGGGGCGCGACAGCCGCTGTAAAATGCCGTTTGGTTCTATCCTAATTATTAAAATTATGAATTATCTATACGTTATATATCAGCAAATAACATTATTCAGGTCCGCAGCCAGGCGCGTCCAAGCGTTTGCTGGTTGAGTGCACAATTGAACAGACGAAAAAAAACCGGCTGATCAGGCCGGTTTGGGGTGCCCCTCGAACAGAGAGGGTTATACGTGGTTTTCCATCAGGCGATCCGAACCGCCTTCGGCAACACGGTTTTCCATCAGGCGATCCGAACCACCTTCAGCCACACGGTTTTCCATCAGGCGATCCGAACCGCCTTCAGCAACACGGTTTTCCATCAGGCGATCCGAACCACCTTCAGCCACACGGTTTTCCATCAGGCGATCCGAACCGCCTTCGGCAACACGGTTTTCCATCAGGCGATCCGAACCACCTTCAGCGACACGGTTTTCCATCAGACGATCCGAACCGCCTTCAGCCACACGGTTTTCCATCAGGCGATCCGAACCGCCTTCGGCAACACGGCGTTCCAACAGACGGTCCGAACCGCCTTCAGCGACACGGTTTTCCATCAAGCGATCCGAACCGCCTTCAGCAACAACAGGGTGGGCAAATGCGTTTGCAGCGAGTACCGAGAAAGCGAGGCTAAGCAAGATTTGGCGTTTCATGAGGGTGTGCTCCGAGTGTTTAAGTTTGGGTGTTGCCTGGTATGGGTTTGATGTTACGCGTTGCATTTTTTTAGAGAACTTCATTGCGCTGATGGTGACTATCGATGCCAGCGATGGTCCGTTTCGAAGGGCCATCGCCAGGCCCGTCAAGGCATCTGCGGCAGTTCCTGGGGGCGCAGGTCGAATACCAGCACTTCGGCATCCTGGCCTTGGCTGACGTGAATATGCTGCTCGTCACGCACTCGGGCACCGTCGCCTTCCTGCAAGCGCTGGCCGTTGATCTCCACGCTGCCCCGGGCCACGTGGATGTACACGTGGCGATCCGGCGGCAGGTCGAGGGTTGCGGCTTCGGTACCGTTGAACAGACCTGCGTAAACCCTGGCGTCCTGGCGCACGGTCAGCGAACCGTCGCTGCCGTCCGGCGAGATGATCAACTGCAGGCGCCCGCGTTTCTGTGCCTCGCTGAAGTGCTCTTGTTGATAGCGCGGTTCGGCGCCGGCCACGGCGGGCACGATCCAGATTTGCAGGAAGTGCACACCACGGCTTTGGCTGTGGTTGAACTCGCTGTGGGCCACGCCGCTGCCGGCACTCATCAGTTGCACGTCGCCAGGGCGGATCACCGAGCCGGTGCCCAGGGTGTCCTTGTGTTCCAGGGCGCCTTCGAGCACATAAGAGAAAATTTCCATGTCGCGGTGTGGGTGCTGGCCGAAACCTTTGCCTGCGGCGACGCGGTCATCGTTGATCACCAACAGGTCGGAAAAACCCTGCTCGTTGGGGTTCCAGTAGTTGGCGAACGAGAAGGTGTGGAACGACTTCAACCAACCGTGATTGGCGGCGCCGCGTTCGGAAGCTTTGCGTAGGGTCAGCATGGTGATGTCCTCAAGTGGGCGCTGGCTGCGAGATGCAGGGCGCTTGCGTTGAGAAGAAGGTTACTGGTTACTGAAATATTCATTAAGAAGCTGAAATCTGAATAACTGTCTCTCTTAGATTGACAGTCAAAGGCATGCCATAATGCCTCCCGCTTTCTTCCCCTCGATGGATCCTTCTTGTATGAAAACCGTGGCCATGGCGCTGTTCCCGGACTTCCTCCTGCTCGACATGGCCGGGCCGCTCGAAGTGTTTTCCATCGCCAACCGCTACCTGCCGGCGGCGGCGCATTATCAGATCCTTACCATCGGCACCGAACCCGGCCCGTTGCGTGCATCCAATGGCGTGGTGGTGCAGACCGACCTGTTGCTGGAGCACGCAAACGGCGCCTATGACCTCTTGCTGGTGCCCGGCGGCCCCGGTGCCTATAACGAATGCCATCCGGCGCTGCTGCCTTGGCTCAAGGCGGCGGCGCCCCGGGCGCGGCGCTTCGGCTCGATCTGCACTGGCGCCTTTGTGCTGGGCCACGCCGGGTTGCTGGACGAGCACCGCGTGACCACCCACTGGCACTACACCGAGCGACTGATCAAAGCGTTCCCCAAGGCCATCGTCGAGACCGACCGCATCTACCTGCAGGACGGGCGGTTGATTACCTCGGGCGGGGTCACCGCCGGTATCGACCTGGCGCTGTCCATCGTTGCCCAGGACCATGGCAAGCAGGTGGCCGTGGAGGTGGCCAAGGTGCTACTGGTGGTGATGAAACGTCAGGGCGGCCAGGCGCAGTTCAGCCCGATGACGGCCGCCGTGGCGCCTCAGGAAACTGCGATCACCCGCGTGCAGAACCACGTGCTTGCACACTTGGAACAGCCGTTCACCATCGAGTCCATGGCCGCGTTGGCCGGCATGAGTGCGCGCCACTTTGCCCGGCTGTTTGCCAAGGACGTGCAGATGACGCCCATGGCCTTCCTGCAAGGGGCGCGCATCGACCGTGCCCGGCAATTGCTGGAAACCACCGACCTGCCGCTCAAGACTGTGGCGTTTCACGCAGGCTTCGGCAGCGTGCGGCACATGCGCTTTTTATTCAGTGAAAAACTCGGCCTTAACCCTACCCAATACCGACAGCAGTTCAGTTAACGACAGGATGTCCGTCTCGCACACCCGATTGTCCGTATCGCTCCCTGTGCCAGCATTGTCCTGTCATGGGTAGCTGGCAAGAATAGCGTCGAGCCCACGGAAAAGGATGCGCGAACGCCCAAGGCCGGGTGTTTCAGCGCGATTGCAGACATGAACGACCCTCAGGCGATGGACGCGGATAGCACGGTGCGCTTCGGTGCCTATGCCTTTCACCGGCAGCAGCGGCTGGTGAGCAAGGCGGGTTGGCCGGTGCCGTTGGGCGGGCGTGCGCTGGATATCCTCGCGGTGCTGCTGGAGGCGCCTGGGCAGTTTGTCAGCAAGGCCATTCTGATCGAACGGGTCTGGCCGCACAGCGTGGTGGAAGAGAACAACCTGCGGGTACACATCGCCGCGCTGCGCCGTGCCCTCGACGGGCAACGCTTCATCCTCAATGACCCCCAGCGCGGCTATTGCTTTGCCGCGCCCGTGCAGGGTGTGGCTGCGGGGGTGCTGCCCCGGCATAACCTGGCTGCGCGGCTCAGCCCGGTGATGGGGCGGGATGAACTGCTGGGGGTGCTGGTGCGGCGTTTGTCCGGACAGCGCCTGATGACCCTCACCGGGTGCGCCGGCGTGGGCAAAAGTACCTTGGCCCTGGCCCTGGCCGAGCGTGTATTGCCGCGCTACCGCGACGGGGTGTGGTGGGTCGACCTGGCCACCGTCGAGTCGCCGTTGATGATGCTGCGCCACCTGGCCACGGCATTGCACCTGGAACCCAGCGGCAGCGCCACTGAGCTGTGCCGCCAACTGGTTTCCCGGCAATTGCTGCTGGTACTCGATGGCGCCGACCTGCTGCTTGGCGCCTGTCGACATCTGCTGCGTGTGCTGCACGAAAACGCGCCCCAGGTCAGCGTGCTGGTCAGCAGTCGTGAAGTTTTGAAGGCCCCCGGCGAATGGGTGCAGCGTGTGCCCCAACTGGGTGCGCCGGCCCCGTCGGCACTGGGCAGTGTCGAGCAGGCAATGGCGTTTCCCGCTGTGCAACTGTTCGTCGCGCGGGCGTGCGCCGGTCAACAGGGCTTTGTATTGCGAGACCCTGACCTGGCTCCGTTGCGGGATATCTGCCGGCGCCTCGACGGTATTCCCCTGGCCCTCGAACTGGCCGCTGCCCAAGTGGATGCCCTCGGTGTGCGCGGTGTGCAGATGCAAGTGTGCCGGGGCTTGCAGGTCCTCACGCGGGGCCGTCGCACGGCGGTGGAGCGCCACCAATCCCTGAGCGCCGCGCTGGACTGGACCTACCAGCGCCTCTGCCTGCCGGAACGCTGGCTGTTTCTGCAAATGAGCCTGTTCAAGATGGCGGTGACCTTACCCACCTTGAGTGAGCTGGTGGCCGGCACAGAACTGGAGCATGCCGACCTGACTTACTTGCTGACGCGGCTGGTCGACACCTCGCTGCTGAACCTTGAACCCGGCCCCGGATACCCGCGCTATCGCCTGATCAACAGTGTGCGCAGTTATGCCTTGGCACTCCTGCGCGACCCGCAGCAGGTGGCGCGTTTGCAACAGGGTTATGGGCATTACCTGGGGCCGTTTTCAGGCCAGCCGTTTGTCTTGCAACTCGTCGAGCAGGCGGCGTACGCGGATTAGATCCTGGGTGGCGAAGCCCTCGGTAAACCGCGCATAGACGCCACCCAGCAGGTCGCGGGCGGCCTGCACACGGCCTTGGGTGCGCCACAGCCGCGCCAGGCTGTCCGCGCACCGCAATTCCCAAGCCAGCGCGCCTTGCTGGTGCGCCAGGCCCAGGGCTTCAAGCAGCAAGGTTTCGGCTGCCTGTGCATCGGCCATGTGCTGGGCGCGCACGCGCAGAATCTCCGGAGTGCACCAGCCGGCCGCACCGCTTCTGGCGCGCTCGAACAGAGTGTCATTCACCGCGATGGCATTGAAGGTCACCAGGATGTCCTCGACCAACCCCAGCCCCTGCACTTCGGCAATTTGCATCGTGCCCTCGTAGCACTGCGCCCAGGCGTGGAACAACGGCACCGAGTGTTTTTGCGCCTGCTGCAACAGCAGGTCCAGCTGATCGCGGGCCACAACGGTGTCGCCGTTGTACTGGGCGATCACCACTCCGGCCAGGGCCAGGGTGTAGCAGATCGACGTGCCGTGGTTGATCTGCAACGCCAGCGCCAGTGCCTGGCTTGCGGTGCGCCATGCCTGTTCGGGAAAACCACGCAGCCACAGGATACGCGCGAGGATGGTCAGCGACGCCACGCTCTGGTCGTACTGCACGCCAAAACCATGGGTAAACCGATTGAGATGGCCGCTCTGGGCCATGCGCTGGATCACCTGCTCGGCATTGTGCTGCGCCAGTGCCTGGTGGCCGGCGAAGTGCTGCGCCAGCACTCTCAGGCGCTGGGCGCTGAGGTCCAGCAGCGGTGCGGCGTGTGGCCCCAATTGATCGAAATGCAGGCTTTGCTTCAAGGCCTCGCGGTAATTGCCGCCGCACAGGCTGACCGCCATTTGCCCTGACACCGCACGCAATTGGCCAGTCAGGTTTTTGTCCGCTTCAGCCAGGCGCCGTGCACAGGCAAAGGCTTCGATCGTCTGCGACGTCCCCCCTTGGGCATGATAGGAAAAACTGCCGAAAGCCAGCTGCAACGCCATGTGCAAGCGCTGGCTCGGCGCACTCGATTGCGCCAGCCGCGCCAGGGCTTTGCCCACGTAAAGGCCATGCTCACGCAGCAGCGACAGCTCCTGCCATAACGGCATGGCGCTGACCGTGAGACGAATGCCCAGCAAGTGCACGCCCTGGTCGCCCAGGCCCCAGTCGAGGGCGGCACGGATGTCTTCGCGCAGCGGGGCATAGCGGTCGATCCACGACTGGGTCGCGATCAGCTCCCAATCGTCCTGCGCCTGGTCCATCAACGCCAGGCAGCGGTTGGCGTGGCGTTCACGGGTGGCGTCGAGCTCGTTGGCGACACTGAGTTTTTCCAGGGCGTAGGTGCGGGTGATATCCAGCAGGCGGTAGACCATCTCTTCATCGCCGGGCTCCACATTGAGCAAGGATTTTGCGACCAGTTGAGTGATCGAACCGAGCACTTCGGCCGGTGCGATCTGCTCCCCGGCAATCACCGCCGCCGCGCTGGCCAGGCTGAAACCGCCCCGGAACACCGCGAGACGGCGCAGGCAGATTTGCTCGCACGCCGTGAGCAGGTCGAAGCTCCAATCCAGGGTCGCGCGCAAGGTTTGATGCCGGGGCAGGGCGCTGCGCCGGCCACGGGTGAGCAGGCGAAAATTGTCCTCCATCTGCACCAGCAACCCCGGCAGGCCGAAGCGCTCGATCTGCGCCGCCACTAATTCAATCGCCAGGGGAATGCCGTCCAGGCGCTGGCAGATATCAATCGCCAGAGGCAGTTCGGCTTCGCTGAGTGCGAAGCTGTCCTGATGGGACATGGCGCGCTCGATCAGCAGTTGCAGGGCCGGATAGCCCAATGCCTGGGCGCGGTTGCCAGTGGCGGGCGGGCAGGCCAGGGGTTGCAGGCGTTGCACCGACTCGCCTTCGGCGCGCAAGGCTTCGCGGCTGGTGGCCAGGATGTGCAGTTTGGGCGCGTGGCGCAGCAGGGTTTCGCTGATCGGCGCGATGTCGTCCAGCAGGTGCTCGCAGTTGTCGATCACCAGCAGCACTTGGTGCTCTTGCAGGCGGCGCGCGAAGGTGGCCAACGGTTCGTGCTCGGTATGGGTCAGATCGAGCAGGGCGGCGAGGTTGGGCAGGATCATCGACGGCGCGCTGAGGGGCGCCAGGTCCAGCAGCCGGATACCGTCGCGGTAATGCCCGATCAACAATTCCGCCACGCGCAACGCCACGGTGGTCTTGCCGATGCCGCCAGCGCCGGTCAGGGTGATAAAACGTTGCTCGGGCAAATGCTGCACCAACGTGTCGATCAGCGCCTGGCGGCCGAGCATGCGGGTGCGGCGCAGCGGCAGGTTATGGCAGGGGCGTTGGGGCGCGCCTTCGGTGGGTAGGCTCATTGGCTCGATGCTCAGTGGCGCGACAAAACTGTAGCCACGCTGGGCCACCGTGACGATATAGCGCTGCCCGGCCTGGCCATCACCCAGCGCCTTGCGCAACGCCGCCATATGCACCCGCAGGTTGCCGTCTTCCACCACGCTTTTGGGCCAGACCCGGGCAATCAGTTCCTGTTTGCTCACCACATTGCCGGCCTGCTCCAACAGGATCAGCAGGATATCCACGGCCCGCCGTCCCAGGCGCAACGGGCGACCGGCCTCCAGCACCAGGCGCTGGCGCGGGTGGATACGGTAGGGCCCGAAGTGCACGGCCTGATCGCGTGGGTCACTCATGGGTGGCCATGCTCTGGAGAAAGTAAGCGGCCAGCATATTCCAGGTGCGTGCAGACCACTAGGCAGCGATCTCTTGAGGCTTGTGACGCAGTTGGTGGTTTCGCCAGGTCATCGGGTTGACGCCTACGCTGCGAGTAAACATGTGGCAGAAATGCGCCTGATCGCAGAACCCGCATTCCAGGCTGATCTGAGTCAGGCTCAGGGACGATTGCGTGATTAATTCCTTGGCCCGCTGGATGCGTTGCAGGCGTATCCATTCCTGGGGCGACAGCCCGGTGGTGCACTTGAATGCACGGGAAAAATGGCTGCGCGACAACGCGCAGGCCTGGGCCAGGTCGGCAATCGCCAGGCTTTCGCCGAGGTTGGCGAGGATCAATTGTTTGGCGATACGCTCGCGCCGGGGGCATAGGCCGCCGGTAGCGGATAAGCGAGGAGCGCAGTGCTCAGTTCGGGCCATGACGAATATCCGCAGTCGATGGGAGCGTTCCCGGTGAATGGGTGCAGTGTAGATGGCGTCAATCTTGTTGCCGGACCGTCTGGCTGACGAGTTAATCGTTGTTAATTTCGTCAGGTGCAGTCACCGAAAAGACAGCACAGGCATGCAATCAAGCCAGTGTTTTGCGTGCTTAGCTGGCAGTCTGCCAACCGTTTGGATATCGCCATGAACCGCAACGACCTGCGCCGCGTCGACATGAACCTGCTGGTGATTTTCGAGGCGCTGATGTTCGAGAAGAACCTGACCCGGGTCGCCGAAAAACTCTTCATGGGCCAACCGGCGGTGAGTGCGGCGTTGGGCCGGTTGCGCGACCTGTTCGACGACCCCTTGCTGCTGCGCAACGGACGAGGCATGGAACCCACGCCACGCGCCCTGGCGATCCTCAAGGAGCTGCAACCGGCTATGGACACCATCTCCGGCGCGGTCAGCCGCGCCAAGGATTTCGACCCTTCCACCAGCTGTGCGGTGTTCCGCATCGGTTTGTCCGACGACGCCGAATTTGGCCTGTTTCCGCCGTTGCTCAGCCAGCTCCGCGAAGAAGCCCCCGGCATCATCGTGGTGGTACGCCGTGCCAATTACCTGCTGATGTCTGCGTTGCTGGCCAGCGGCGAGATTTCCGTGGGAGTGAGCTACACCACCGAACTGCCGGCGAATGCCAAGCGCAAGAAACTGCGGGATATTCCGTGCAAGGTATTGCGTGGGGATGATGGGGTGGCACCGCTGACACTGGATGATTACTGCGAGCGGCCCCATGCGATGGTGTCGTTCTCCGGGGACCTGAGCGGCAACATCGACCTGGACCTGGCCCGCATCGGCCGCGCACGGCGGGTGGTGCTGGCGGTGCCGCAATTCAGCGGGTTGCGCGCGTTGTTGGCGGGGACGCAGATCATTGCGACCGTGCCGGATTATGCGGCGTGTGCGCTGACTGAGGGCACCACGTTACGGGCGGAGGATCCGCCGTTTGCGATTGATGCGGCGGAGTTGTCGATGGTGTGGAGTGGGGTGCATGACAATGATCCGGCGGAGCGGTGGTTGAGGATGAGGATTGCGGAGCATATGGCGGGGGTGGTTGACTGAGTACATATCCGTTGGTTAGGTAACGGCCGCCTATGGTTCCGCCCTTACGGCGGCTCACTTTTGGAAAGACCCAAAAGTAAGCATGGACTTGCTCCCTCAAAACGTACGCCATAAAGCGAGCGTTAAGCAGTTTGCTTCAGTTGCTTTGCGTAGTCATTAGGTGAGCTGTATCCCAGCGCCGAGTGCAGCCGTGTCGGGTTGTAAAAACCA
>NZ_RWIO01000043.1:0-44606 GCF_009764655.1 Pseudomonas sp. PB105 | reverse complement strand
ACCATGGCCATGTGTACGTGGATGAGTACTTCTGGATCCGCGACTTCGAAAAACTCAGCACCGTGGCCAGCGCCATGGGCACCCACAAGAAGTGGCGCAAAACCTACTTCTCGACGCCCAGCGCGGTGTCGCACCAGGCGTACCCATTCTGGTCGGGCGAGGAATTCCGCAACAGCAAGCGCGGCAAGAAAGCCGGCGGCACCTGGCCCACCGAGGCGTCCTACACCCAGGGCGCGCTGTGCCCCGATGGCCAATGGCGCAAGACCATTACCATCCAGGACGCGATCGATGGCGGCTGCGATCTGTTCGACATCGAGCAGCTGCAGCTGGAGTACGACGAAGACAAATTCCAGCAGCTGTTCTACTGCAAGTTCATCGACAGCAGCCAGAGCGCGTTCGGCCTCAAGGACCTGGAGCGCTGCTACTCCGACCTGTCGTTGTGGGAGGACTACAACCCCGAACTGGACCGGCCTTTCGGCAACAGTCCGGTGTGGCTTGGCTACGATCCGAGCCGCACCCGCGACGACGCCACGTGCGTGGTGGTCGCCCCGCCACTGGAACCTGGGGCGAAATTCCGCATCCTGGAGAAGCACAGCTGGCGGGGGCATTCGTTCAACTACCAGGCCGCCCAGGTCAAAAAGCTCACCGAGCGTTTCAACGTCCAGCACATCGGTATCGACATCACCGGCGTGGGCTATGGCGTGTTCGACCTGGTGCGCGACTTTTACCCGAAAGCCACGCCGATCCATTACAGCCTTGAGACCAAAAACCTGCTGGTCCTCAAGGCCCAGGACACGATCCAGGGAAGCCGCATCGAATGGGACGCCGGTTGGACCGACATCGCCCAGGCGTTCCTGACCATCAAGCGCGGCACCACCACCAGCGGCCAAGTGACCTATAGCGCTTCGCGCACCGACGCCACCGGTCACGCCGATATTGCCTGGTCGATCATGCACGCCCTGTTCAATGAACCCCTCAACACCAACAAGCGGCGCCGTAGCCGCTACGTCACGAGCGGAACCAATGCCCAAGCCTCGACACAAAAAGCCCCAAGCCAGCCAACAAGCGCGACAGCCGCAGCCCATGCGGGCGTTCACCTTCGGGGAACCCGAACAGGTGCTGTCCGGCAACATCGGCGAGTACCTGGGGGTGTTCCTCAGCGACGACGGCGAAATCTACAAGCCGCCGGTGTCGCGGGCAGGCCTGGCCAAGCTGCTGCGCGCCAACGCGCACCACGGCGCCATTCCCAAGTTCAAACGCAACCTGCTGCTGCGTGAATTCATCCCGTCCGAGGGCTGCAGCACCCAGACAATGGGCCGGGCCAGCCTCGACTACATGGTGTTTGGAGAGGCGTATTTTTACCGCGACACCAATGCCTTCGGTGAAGTGCTGGAGATGCAGCACCTGCCGGCCATCAACATGCGGGTGAAGGTCGACGGCGGGTTTCGGATGCTGCTGCCGGACAGCAAGTTCATGGACTTCAACCAGGACGAAATCGAACACGTCCTGGACTACGACGTAGAACAGAACATCTACGGCGTACCCGACTACCTGGGCGGCCTGCAGGCGCTATTGCTCAACGAAGCCGCGACCCTGTTCCGCCGTCGCTACTACAGCAACGGCGCGCACGCGGGATACATCTTCTACACCAACGACCCGGACTTGACCGAGGAAGACGAGGACAACTTGCGCGCACAGATCAGTGCCAGCAAGGGCGTGGGCAACTTCCGTTCGATGTTCGTCAACATTCCCAACGGTAAGGAAAACGCGATCCAGATCATTCCCGTGGGGGACTTCCAGGCCAAGGACGAGCTGGAGAAGGTGAAGAACATCACCCGAAACGACGTGATCGCCGCTTGGCGAATGAACCCTGCCCTGGCCGGAATCATCCCGGAAAACAACGGGGGGTTTGGCGACATCGAGAAGATCGATCGCGTGTACACCAGCAACGAGATCAGGCCGATTTGCCAGTTGTTCAACCAGGTGAATGACGCCCTTCGGAGAGACAGGCAAATCAACTGGAGAGAGCCGACCTTAGCAGCGGAAAGCGCTAACTGATATTTCAAAGATAGAGAAAAATCCTGCACCACATGCGAACATAGTGGCAGTTTGCTGCACCCTGGGGAGGGAATATGAGAGTTACTTGTAAATGCGGACACAAAGGCCGAATTGCATCACGTGAGGTGCTATCTGCCGATTTCGCGAAACTGTATTGCCAGTGCCTCGACGCAAAGTGTGGGCACAGTTGGGTGGCAAATCTCACGTTCTCACACACGCTCAGCCCGTCAGCACAGACGTTCGACAGGCTGCTGATTGATCGGCTTCGAGACATGCCCAGGGCACAACAGCGGGAGCTGTTTGAAAAACTTGGATCGCAGGCAGTCGCATGATGCAAACCGCCGACAACACTATGCCGGCGGCCCAGAAATCAATCGTCGTCGGACTGGTCCGGGTTGCTTATCAGCGCTTCGGTCAGCCGGCGCAATTGTTCCTGGTCACGGGGGCTCAACTGGCGATAGAAGCCGATCAGGCGACGTTCGATATGCGAAAGCTCATGGCACGCCGAAGCTGCAATTTCAACGTAACCGGCTTCGGCGTTTGTGCGATCCAACATGCTTACCACTCCATAAAATGCATTGCTGACGCATTGATATGGGGGCAAGCCAAAGGCATGACTGAAACAACGTGCTCAAGACGACCCTTTCACCGCCTCATCCGCCATGGCTTTTACAAAGCGTCGAATGGCTCGCTGATCATCCGCCGGGATGCTGCGGTACTGCTGAAGGATCCTGTCCTCCACTTCATCCAGCGAATCCAGCGCCAATGTAGTGCGCTGACCCGTGAGGATGTATGGCACGTCGAAATTGAACTGAACAGCAACATTGCTCAGATACGAAGCCGTAGCGTCACTCGATCCAGATTCATAGTTCGCCTGCGTCCGCTTAGAAATACCCAACGCTTCCGCAAGTTGATTTTGTGTCATGCCGCACCGCTTCCGTTCTTCTTGCAGCCGAGAACCTATCTCTTCAGAAAGATGCACTTATTTTCATCCCTACTCTTTACAAGTGCACTTAAGTGCATCATTGTGCATCTCACACCACATGAAACTGCACGGATCTGCACTATGCCGAACACACGCATCACCGAGCAAGCACGCATACAGGCGCGGGAAGCATTAGAAAAACGTGGCCAGTCAGCAAAAGACTTTGCGACGGAACACGATCTGAACCCCAGTACCGTGTACGCGGTGCTGAGCGGCCAAAGCCAATGTCGACGTGGGGAGGCACATCGCGCCGCCGTTCTGCTCGGCATCAAAGACGGCGTGATTGCACAGTAATGGCCGGCACACTGAGGGAACAGCAGAAAATGGAAAGCCAGGTTCTAAAAACACGTCGCGAAGTTGTCAGTGCAATTATCTGCACCTTCGAAGGTGGCCGCGAACGCGCCGCCGCCAGGATCGGTCTGCCGCTCAAGAAGTTTGATAACCACGCCTATGAGAACAACAACTGCCGTCCATTGACCGATGTGCAGATCTGCCAGCTTGAGCAAGTCACCGGCACCCAGCACTTCGCCAACTACGTAGCGGCAATGTACGGCGGCATGTTCGTGCCGATGGCTCATCCTGAGAACCTGGACAACGTGGAGATGTATGCACGGGCTATGCAGAGTTCGGCCAAACAGGGAACGGTCGATCAGGCCATTGCGCAGGCGCTCGAGGACGGTGTGATCACCGACGCCGAAGCCGAGCTGATACAGAGCGCTCACACACTGCACTTGGCGGCACGGACCGCTGAAGTCTATGCAGCCATTGATCTCTACCGCGCCAAATCAGGGAAAGCAAAATGAATGCTCAAACCAACACCCTGGACTATCAGGAATGCATGCAGAACGCCGCGCTGGCTTTCCTTGAGCGCCATCAAGCCGAACACCTGGGCGACCTGTCGACGCTTCTCAACAGAACCATTCAACACCTGGTTACCAGCCTCGACGTGACGGAATCGGTTGCAATCAAACTGGTCTCCCTTGCCCATATCGAGTTGGTGGAAATCGCCCTTCGCCAGCGCCTCGATCTGGACTACAGCAGCGATACCGTTGTGGTGATCAAGGATCCAATCAAAGGATTTTGCTGGTCCGTCCCCGTCAGCCTCATCTATGAACGCATCCTGAACGCCCCTGACAACATGCGTTTGCGCTCCGCCAACTCGTAACACCCAACCCAACCAATCGCCGGCCCCACGTCCCGTGGGTTTGGGTGAGCTGCGCCCGAAATCGAGGTTTAACGATGACAAACGCCGTAATTGTCACCACCCAACTGCCCCCGGCCGAGGCCGAAGCGTTGCTGGCCAACCTGCGCGAACAGTATCGCTTAAGCCTCAACGAGCACTGGTATGACGACCAATTCCGCTTTGTTGCGGACGGTCTGCGCCACGGCGCAATTCTCGCCCATGTCCCGGTAATGGCTGCGCAAAAACGCCTCATGGCAGCCCTGTCCTACAGCCTCAAAGCAGTGAAGTAACCCCATGAAAGAAGATCTTCGCCACGACGTGTTGCAACGCCTCCAGTCCGACTTCGGGCTCAAGCACCGCACGGGCACCGACTACATGCGCGGCGGCACCTGCCCCAAGTGCAAAAAGAAAGAGCTGTATTCCCGTTTTGACACGCCATGGATGGTTATTTGTGGTCGCCCTGAAAAGTGTGGCCACACCCTGCACGTGAAAGAGCTGTACGACGATCTGTTTGAAGATTGGAGCAAACGTGCGCCGGCAACAGACCAACATCCCAACGCCACTGCACGCGCTTACCTGGAGTTCGCCCGAGGCTTTCGGTTTGAGCTGATTCAGGGATGGTTCACCCAGGAGACGTTCTATTCCGTTGAGCACAACGCCGGCAGCGCCACCGTGCGGTTCGCCCTGGAGAAAGGTGGCTGGTGGGAACGTCTGATCGATCAGCCGCACCGCTTTGGCAAGATGAAGGCCCGCTTCAAATCGAAGGACAGCTATCGCGGCGTCTGGTGGTGTCCGCCTTGCATCGATCTGCTTGAAGCCAAGGAGATCTGGATTGTCGAAGGGATCTTCGACGCCATCGCCCTGGTGCACCACGACATCGCAGCCGTGTCTGCAATGTCCTCCAACGCATTCCCTGGGGACTCGCTCAAGGCACTGATTAAAACCCGGGAAGGCGGGAAGCTGCCCAAGCTGGTTTGGGCTTTGGATAACGAGCCAAGCGCAAACGCCTACACCAGGCGTTGGGTTCGCGAAGCACGTGCCCTGGGCTTCGTCTGCGAGTCAGCGCAGATCCCGCAACGCGACGGTCGCAAGTCAGATTGGAACGACCTTCATCAGCGCTGGAGCTTCATCCAGGACGAAACCAAACGCGCCGACCAGATCGCCACCGACCTAAAGCAGGCCCGCCACCAGGGGGCGCTGCTGCTGGCCGAAAGCGCGGCGGAAAAGGCCTTGCTCATGTACGACTGGAACAAGCGCGGGGAATTCCACCTGGGCTTCGGCAGCCGCCTGTACTGGTTCAAGTTGGACATGGAGAAATTCAACCGAGCCATGTCTGACATCGAGGACAGCGAGAACCACGACGATCAGTTGCTGAACCAGGCCCAACAGCGAGAAAAAGCGCTGCAGCAATCCGGCAGCGTCGTGGAGATCGCCAACTGCTATCCCCAGGCGCTGTACTTCCAACGTAACGAAGTCACAGACGAGTCCTGGTACTACATACGAGTGGACTTCCCCCACGACTCCGAAAGCGTGAAAAACACCTTCACCAGCGGCCAGTTGTCGGCCGCGAGCGAGTTCAAAAAGCGACTGCTCGGAATGGCGGCAGGCGCCATGTTCACAGGCAGTGGCCAGCAGCTCGACAAACTCATGAAAGACCAGCTGTACGGCATCAAAACAGTCTCAACGATCGACTACGTGGGATACAGCAAGGAATACGCCTGCTACGTCTACGGTGACATCGCGATCAAGGACGGCACCACCTACAAGGTCAATAGCGAAGACTATTTCGAGTTCGGCAAGCTGCGCCTGAAGACCTTGCAGAAAGGCGTCCCGATCAAACTACAGCGCGAAGCGAAAGGCTTTGACGAGAAGTGGGTGCAGTTGCTGTGGACATGCTTCGGCGCCCAGGGCTTCGTCGCGCTGGTGTTCTTTTTTGGTTCGCTGTTCTGCGAACAGATCCGCGCCCGCTATCAGTCCTTCCCTTTTCTAGAAGCCACAGGCGAGGCCGGCGCCGGCAAAACTACCCTTTTGAACCTCCTTTGGAAACTACTCGGCCGCGAAGGCTATGAAGGCTTCGACCCGATGAAATCCACAAAGGCTGGGCGCTCTCGACTGATGGGGCAGGTTTCCGGCATGCCTGTGGTGTTCCTGGAAGCCGATCGCCACGGCGATGATCGGGCCCACGCCAAAACCTTCGAATGGGACGAGCTAAAAGACTTCTTCGGCGGCGGCACCCTGGCCACGAAAGGGGTCAAGACGGCAGGTAACGAGACGTACGAGCCACCCTTCCGGGGAACGATCGCAATCAGCCAGAACGCGGCCGTGGTGGCCCACGAAGCAATCATGACGCGCATCGTGAAGCTGCACTTTGTACGCCCTATCGTCACACCGGAGAGCCGCGCAGCGGCTGATCAACTCAACGCCCTGGACGGCGGCACCCTCAGCCACTTCCTGTTGCGGGCCGTGAGCAAAGAATCCGCGGTGCTTGAGCTGTTCGCCCAGCGTATGCCCGAACACGAATCGAAGCTGCGACGTTTGCACACCCATTGCTTCGCCTGCGGCACGGCCTATACCAGCGATCAGGGCAACTGCGCCAGCTGCGGCTATGACCTGCGCGGCTACATCCGCGTGGAGCGCATCAGCAAGAACCACGCGCAAATGCTCTCGCTCCTGGACGCTATTCGCCTGGTGCTGAAATTGAGTGACCCCCAGGTCGCTGCCACCCAGCGCCAAATCGTGCGGATGGCCATCGAGCGCCAGGCGTCGATCAGCTCTGACCATGCCGCCGTGGCCGAGTTTTGGGAAGTCTACGACTACCTCGAATCCTTGAGCGAAGACCCAGTGGTTGACCACAGCACCGACCCTGCAGTGATCGCCATCAACCTCAATGAGTTTTGCGAGCGTGCCGCCGAACACAAGCAGAAGTTGGCCGACGTGGCCACCTTGCGCGACCTGCTCAAAGAGTCGCGTTCCCACAAGTTTCTCGACAGCAACAAGGCCGTTCACAGCGCTGTACGTGCCGCATTCAACAACCGCAACCCGTGTTCACAACCCCGGCCGACCACAGTGAAGTGCTGGACATTCAAGGCGTAAAGGAGAGCAAGACCAATGCAAATCCAAGTGTTTATGGGCAGTGCCGGCGACGGCAGTACCAGCAAGCTGCAGGCCGTGCAGGACCGCCTGGACTTCGTAGGCGTGAGCGCACCGATCATTCAGGCAGGTGCCTATGGGGAAGATGGCTTGCTGGAAATTCTGGAAGTTCGGGCCGCCGGTGGCCAGCGTGAAATCCTGGTGGACGACTGCAGCCGGCAACAGATTTTGAGGGTTTTGGAATGGCAGTCATGCAGTGAACATGAGCCGAATTTTGAAGGCCTGGTGATCCACCTGGCGCGTAAGGACTGACCTTTTAAAAAGCAGTGTCGAGGAGTTGCAGCTCCCCGACACCCGACCACTACTGAGGACTAAAGCATGCAAGCACAGACCCAAAGCAGCAGCGGCACGAAGGCTACCACACCGGCGCGACACCTGGTGGCCACCGCGATTATCGGCGCGGCCGTCATCGGCTACCTGGTGCACAAAACCCCTGAGGCACGCACCCGCCTCGAAAGCCTCAGCCAGATGGCCAGCACCCTGGGCGAACTGAGTGCAACCGATGCGGCCGTGGTTGCCCGCCTGCTCGCCAACCCACAAACCCGGGGGGGCACGCATCATGTCCAACCGCTTCGATAGGACGCCGGCGCGGCGCTTTCCCTGGAACATCGACTACACCAGCCTTTGTGACCAATGCGGCCGATGGCGAGCCCAGGGCAACCACCTGAAATGCAGCCGGCAGCGCCAGCTGCAGAACGCTCACCTACGCAACCAAAAGCCTAAACGGTAAGCCACGTCCACCAGAAGATGCGCTACCAGATACTTGGCCCGGAAACGGGCCTTTTTGTTTCCGATCGTCAAACTGTCGTTACACGAGCACAGTGTTAGGGGTTTACATGAGTGGGGTCGAAGCTCGCGGTAATTCCGTGAGAATCTATTTTCAGTACGACGGCGAAAAATGCCGCGAATCCATACCAGGAGGCAACAAACCGGCCACGGTGGCCCAGGCAAAGCGCTTGCTCGCCATCATCGAATACGAGATCGATTCCGGCACCTTTGACTACGCCCGTCACTTTCCCAACTCGGCCAGGCTGGTGGAAAACACCTTTGGTCACTACCTGGACCTGTGGTTGCGAATCAAGGCCAACAGTGTGGCGGCTTCAAGCTATCGCGGCTACGCCAACAAGGCCGAGGTGCATGTGCGGCCGCGCTGGGGCAAGGTGCAGATCAACGCGATCGATCACCTGGACCTGCAGGAATGGATTCAGGGCACGCTGTCCAAAACCCTAAAAAACAAGACCATCCGCGACATCATCAGCAACGTGCGCCAGGTATTCCGGCTTTACCGCACCCGGATGAAGGTCGCCCATGATCCCACCGAGGGCTTGATGGTGCGGCTGCCCGATCCAGAAGCACCGGACCCCTTTACCCGCGCGGAAATCAAGCAGATCCTGGAAACCCCGACCAACCGCACCCACGAGTTGCTGATGGTGCAGTTCATGTTGTGGGCTGGGCCGCGTGTGTCTGAAACCATCGCGTTGGCGTGGGAAGACGTCGACCTGGAACAAGGCACGGTGACCTTTCGCCGATCCAAGGTACGCGGCGCCTATCGCGTCACGAAAACCCGACGTTCGATGCGCAAGGTTCGTCTACTAGCTCCCGCCTGGGACGCGCTACGCAAGATCGATGCGCTGTCGCGAAAGCGAAAAGCGGAAACCGTGGAGATCGTTGAGCGCGACAACAAGACGGTCCGCAAGCACACGCTGCACTTCGTATTCCTGAACACGAAAAGCGGCTTGCCGCATGCGAACGACTTCGTGGTACGTGACCGGTTCTTCAAGGCGCACTTGCTTGCGGCGGGGGTTCGATACCGTGGGCCTGGTCAGTGCCGGCATACCTACGCCAGTCAGTTGCTGACCACGGGTATTGCCTCAATCGATTGGATCGCCGAACAGATGGGGCACACCAATGGGAATATGATCCGTCAGCACTATGGCACGTGGATCAACGAAGACGGGCCGGACGTAGTAGGCATGCTGCAGCTGGCCTTGAAGCTTTCCCCTCTCAGAGCTCCACATTAAACCCACGTAATCCCACCGCATCGGCAAAGCGTCCTACAGCCGTCAGGCTGGCCCAGGTGCGCAGCGCCTCACGGCGCGAGCGTACAGCCAACCAACGGCTGCCGGATCCGCCTAGACGGATAGCCAGCGTCCACTTCTCCTCTTGTCGGCTGACAAGCGCATCGCGTACCGCGCCGCCCTCGACCACGGCGCGCAGCGCTTCTTCTTGAATTCCGTTGTGCATAATTAACCGTGCTTTCTGACTCGATCGGTAAAGTCACTGACCTGCGCGGGCGTCAGGCAATTCAACTTACCGAATGTCACCAGGTGCTGGATCATCGCTTCTTGACTACCGGGTTCCTGAGAGACCATGCGCCGGCAGGTCTTCTCCAGGATCAACCGCGCCATCTGCGGGTTCTCAATCATCGTGGCATCGAAGGCCAGCGCGATGGCGGTGGCCAGCTCACCCAGGTCTGGGTCCTTGCGTTGCAGCGCCCTTAGCGCATTCATCTGCCGTGCGGTGATGGGTAGCGACACGTATCTCGTCCTTAGCGGTGATGCCCAGCCATTATCAGCGGTAATGGTAGACCAGACTCCCGGGGTCTGGTTTCCGCCAAGCGCAAAAAAGCCCGCCGGAGCGGGCCTTGTTGTGGGGTGCCATTGAACATAAGCGGTGTTATTGGTAACGCGCCCTACCCTGCGAATTCCTTGGTAGTCATATGCCCCAGGTACGAACAGGCCAACAACGTCGATTGCTGGCTGACCTGGGCGCCCTGCTTGGCCGCGGCGATATCAACCAACGTCACGCGCTGATGCTCAAAGCCATAATAAGCCGACGCATGCGCCGTCTGTGCACCGGATGACTCATAGAACGTGAAGCAGTAGTAATGCAATTTCATGCTGCGTACCTCTCCTTGGATGATGGCTTATTGTAAGCACAGCGGCAGAGGCGGTGGGGGTTCCTTTCCTGTTCAGTTCGTTATGAGTCACGCCTAGCTATTTAGTGCTGGGGGTACACCCATTCCTGAGTGCCCATCGGTCCCGCCACCAAAAACGGCGGGTGCGGCTTAGGCTGGGGTGGAGCTTGAGGAACTGCCGGCGCCGGGACTTTCTCCACGTCGGGCGTGAGCTGGGGTTTGTAGTCAAACTTAGGAAGTGCCATGGTCGTGCCCCCCTTGGGCGAGCGATGTCGAAGCGCCCACTCTACTGCGGGGTTGAGCGAGGCTTTGGGCGGGGTTTCCCATTTACTTTCAGACTTTCGAATTCGACGTGAAATCAATTATGCAGGCACGGTCCCCAAGCTGCAGCTTTTCGCACCAACATAGCGCACCAGTCCCATGGCGGTCCCATGGGGGCATTTTTTGGACGCCAAAAACCACAAACCCCCGACTTTCTCTAGGAAAATCAGGGGCTTGCGTTTTGTCAATTTGGCGGTGAAGGAGAGATTCGAACTCTCGATACAATTTCTTGTATACACACTTTCCAGGCGTGCTCCTTAAGCCACTCGGACACTTCACCGTATCTCGTCAAACAAGTTCAGTCTGTCGAGGCGCGCTAATGTAGTCGAAAGCCTTTCTGATGGCAAAGGTTTTTTTCAGAATTTTCATGCGGTTAGGCAGTTATGCAGGAATGGTCCCGGTACAGGGCGGTGATTGTGCCAATCTCGGGCAGGGTTTTGATGGTCTAGGCTGGGTGCTGTGCCCTGTTGCAGGCCATTTGCGACCGAGGATGCGGGAAAAGGCTGACTGGCCAGTCAGTCACGGCGCTTTACCGGGGCGGGCGTGGTGGGTAACGTCTGCTGCATTCTTCTATAACAAGTCCTACAAGGAACCGCGTCATGAGTGAGTTGATTGCCTACCACCTCGAAGACGGTATTGCGACCCTGACCCTGAGCAACGGCAAGGTGAATGCCATTTCTCCGGATGTGGTCAGTGCGTTTAATACGGCGCTGGATCAGGCCGAGAAAGATCGGGCAGTGGTGGTGATCACCGGGACGCCGGGGATTTTGTCGGGTGGTTATGATTTGAAGGTGATGACGGCAGGTCCTAAAGAGGCCATCGGCCTGGTGACGTCGGGCTCGACGTTGGCGCGCCGCCTGTTGTCGCACCCCTTCCCGGTGATTGTGGCGTGCCCTGGGCATGCGGTGGCCAAGGGCGCGTTCCTGTTGCTGTCGGCGGATTACCGGATTGGTGTGGAGGGCCCGTTCAGCATCGGCCTGAATGAAGTGGCGATCGGTATGACCATGCACCACGCCGGGATCGAGCTGGCGCGTGATCGCCTGCGCAAATCGGCGTTCCACCGCTCGGTGATCAATGCCGAGATGTTTGACCCGCAGGGCGCGTTGCAGGCTGGTTTCCTCGATAAGGTGGTGGCGCCTGAAGAGTTGCACGCGGCCGCACTGGAAGCGGCGCGCCAGTTGAAGAAGATCAATATGAACGCCCACAAGCACACTAAGCTGAAGGTGCGTAAGGCTCTGCTTGAAGCCTTGGACGATGCGATTATTCAGGATCAGGGGCACAACCTGAGCTAAATCCTACACCTGCCGTGCCAGAGCCCAACCTTGTGTCGGGCTTTTTCTTACACGTAAATCCGAAACGCCCTCAACCGCTCTAGCCAGCCAGTGTTGGCACATGTTGAAACATGCACTTAAACATCGCCTATCTCCGACCTCTACCCGGCTAATTGCCGAAGACAGTGCACATCCGTACACTGCGCCACCTTTTGTCCCGATAGGCCGTGTCGATGCTTTTTCTGCTGCGTATGTTGTTGATGAGCCTGCACTTTATGGTGGCGGGCGTGCTGGGGGTGCTGCTGGGTATCTGCCGGCCGTTCAACCCGGACAACAGTCGCCTGTGCGCGCGTTTATATGCACTGCCCGCAATGCGCATCTTGGGGCTGAACGTGAAGGCCGATGTCGACTCGTTGCGCAACAAGCCCGGCACCTGTGTGGTGATCGCCAACCACCAGTCCAACTATGACCTGTTCGTGGTCGGCAATGTGGTGCCCTACCGCACGGTGTGTATCGCGAAAAAGAGCCTGAAATGGGTGCCGTTGTTCGGCCAGTTGTTTTGGCTGGCGGGCAATGTGTTGATTGACCGCGGCAATGCGCACAAGGCGCGTCGTGCGATGTTGACCACCACCCATACGCTGCAACACAAAGACACGTCGATCTGGGTGTTCCCGGAAGGCACGCGCAATCTGGGCAAGGGCCTGCTGCCCTTCAAGAAAGGCGCGTTTCACATGGCGATTGCGGCGGGCGTACCCATCGTGCAGGTGTGCGTCAGCAATTATGTTGTCCATATGAAGCTCAATCGCTGGAACAGTGGTGATGTGCTCATACGTTCGTTGCCGCCAGTTCCTACAGCCGGGCTGACGGTGGATGACGTCCCGGCGTTGATGCAGGCGTGTCAGGCGCAGATGGATGAATGTATTTCGCAGATGGATCGCGAAGTGCAATCCGCCTGAACACCGTTGAGGCGCGCTTCGCACCCCAGCACGGGCCAGCTCGCTCGCCACACAAAGCGCACCGCAACGGCGGCTACAACGGAACGTCATTCAGGCTAAGCTGCCCAACATCTGTCCTCCTAACAAGAAGTGATCAGCACCATGGGTAGAGTTGTTGCGGCCGCCGTCTACAGCGCCGGTAAGAAAGTCACTGATATCACCCTTGATGAAGGCGCCGCCTGGGCCGCCAAGCCCGGGCACTTTGTGTGGATCGGCCTGGAAGAGCCCGACGCGCAGGAGCTGGCCAACCTGCAACGCCAGTTCAACCTGCATGAACTGGCCATCGAAGACGCGCTGGAAAAACACAGCCGCCCCAAGCTCGAAACTTTCGGCGATGCGCTGTTTATCGTCACCTACTCACCGGTGCGCGAGAACGGCAAGCTGGAGTTTATCGAGACCCATATCTTTGCCGGCAATGGCTACATCATTACCGCACGCAATGGGCATTCGGCGTCCTACGGCTTTGTGCGCCAACGCTGTGAGGCACGGCCACTGTTGTTGGAGCACGGGGAAGATTTCGTACTGTATGCGTTGCTGGATTTCGTCACCGAAAACTACCAGCCGGTCAGCGAGGCGATCCACGCCGAGATCGATGAACTGGAGCGCAACGTGCTGTGCAGCTCATTGAGCGAGCGCGATATCCAGAAGATCCATGGCCTGCGCCGCGATGTGCTGCGGCTCAAGCGCCATGTGGCGCCGATGGTGGAGATCAGCCAGGAGTTGCAGAAGCTGAGTTTCCCGTTTATCGACAAGAACATGCGCCCGTACTTCCGTGATGTGCAGATCCACGTGACCCGGCAGATGGAGGACCTCACCACCCTGCGCGACATCGCCAGCCAGACCATCGAGATCGGTGTATTGCTGGAGGCGTCGCGCCAGAGCGTGGTACAGCGCAAGTTCGCGGCATGGGCGGCGATCCTGGCATTCCCCACCGCGGTGGCAGGGATTTATGGGATGAACTTCCAGAACATGCCCGAGCTGCAATGGCACTACGGCTATTTTGCGGTACTCGGGTTTATCGCGGTGGGGTGCACCAGCCTGTGGGCCAGTTTCAAACGCTCGGGCTGGCTTTAGGCTTTGTGCGCGACAAAGCGCATCATCCATTCCGCCACGGTGGCGCCGTGGTGGTCGCGCTCCAGGCTGGCGACGCCGTTCGTGTAGACCGTTTCACCCAGGGTTGTCTGAAGAATCTCCAGCAGTTCGCGGGAATAATCGTGGATAAACTCCGGGTGGCCCTGGAAGCACAGCACCTGGTCGCCGATGTGGTAAGCGGCGAACGGGCAAAAATCGCTGGAAGCGATCACCGTGGCATTGTCCGGCAAGGTGGTGACCTGATCCTGATGACTGATCAGCAGCGTCAACTCGGGCACTTCAGGGCTCATCCACGGGGCCTTGGCGTCGAGTTTGTAGTCATGAATGCCCATGCCCCAGCCTTTGCTGGCGCGCTCGGTCTTGCCGCCCAGCAGCAATGCCAACAATTGATGGCCGAAGCAGATGCCGAGTAATTTGTCGCCACGTTCATAGCGCTTCAGCAGGTAGGTCCTGAGGGTCTGGATCCAAGGGTCGGCGCCGAAGGAGTCGGCCTTGCTGCCCGTCACGAGGTAGGCGTCAAACACCTCGTCGTCCGACGGGTATTCGCCCTGCACCACGTTGTAGACCACAAACTCGGCGGCAATCGGCTGCTTGGAGAACAGGCGCTTGAACATCTGCCCGTAACCTTGGTACTGATCGATCAAACCTGGACGCAGGATATCGGTTTCCAGGATGCAGACGCGTAGCGACATAAAAAATACCTGACACGGCGATGGGAATATTGAACACCCAGAGCCTGCCTTGAAACACCCCTTCAAGGCAAGCCCCTCCCTTGATCACCGAAACACTTCACCCCTCGCCGCTTTCTCCAGCAACAACACCGGCGGCGCAAACCGCTCACCGTACTGTTCAGCCAAGTAGCGCGCCCTGGCAATGAAATCATTCAAACCGTACTGATTGATAAACTGCAACGCGCCGCCGCTCCACGCCGCGAAACCAATCCCAAAGATAGAACCGACGTTGGCATCAGCCGTGGACATCAACACGCCCTCCTCCACGCAGCGCACGGTTTCGATGGCCTGGATAAACAGCAATCGGTCGCGCACATCCTGCGCTGAAATCCGCTGGCCGGGCCGTTCAAAGCGGTGTTTCAACTCAGGCCATAAGTACTTCTGCCCTCCTGCGGGGTATTCGTAAAAACCGCCTCCCGCCGCCTTGCCTGTGCGCTTGTACTCATTCACCAACAGATCGATAACCGCCGTTGCCGGATGCCCAGGCACCGACTTACCTTCGGCTTGCAGATCCTTCGCCGCCTGCTGTCGGATATGGCTCATCAGGCTGAGGGATACTTCATCGGAAACCGCCAGCGGCCCCACCGGCATACCGGCCTTGCGCGCCTCGGTCTCAATCATCGGCGCAGCCACACCTTCACCCAGCATGGCGATGCCCTCGTTGGTGAACGTGCCAAACACCCGCGACGTGAAAAAGCCGCGACTGTCGTTGACCACAATCGGAGTCTTCTTGATTTGCATGACGAAATCGAACCCTCGGGCCAGGGTTTCGTCCGAGGTCTGCGCGCCCTTGATGATTTCTACCAGGGGCATCTTGTCCACCGGGCTGAAGAAATGCAGGCCGATAAATCTGCCTTGATCCGGCACGGCCTTGGCCAGGCCGCTGATGGGCAAGGTGGAGGTATTGGAGGCGATTACCGCATCGGCGCCGACCACGCTCTGGGCGGCGGCTGACACGTTGGCCTTGAGTTCGCGGTCTTCAAAGACGGCCTCGATGATCAGGTCGCAGCCTGCCAAATCAGCATCCGAATCCGTAGGATAAATCCGCGCCAAAGTGGTTTCCCGCTGCTCGGCGGTCAATTGCCCACGGCCAACCTGCTTGTCCAGCAGCGCGGCCGAGTGAGCCTTGCCCTTCTCGGCGGCAGCAAGGTGGATGTCCTTGAGCACCACCTCGATCCCTGCGCAGGCGCTGACATAGGCGATTCCCGCCCCCATCATCCCGGCGCCCAGCACACCCACTTTACGAGTCACATAAGGTGCAAAGCCCTGGGGCCGCGAGCGGCCGGCGTTGATGTCATTGAGCTGGAACCAGAAGGTGCCGATCATGTTTTTCGCCACTTGCCCGGTGACCAGCTCGGTGAAGTAACGGGTTTCGATCAGGTGTGCGGTGTCGAAGTCCACCTGGGCGCCTTCAACGGCGGCACAGAGGATTTTCTCCGGGGCCGGGAAACAGCCGTTGGTTTTACTGCGCAGGATCGACGGCGCAATCGCCAGCATCTGCGCGACTTTTGGGTTCGAGGGTGTGCCGCCGGGAATCTGGTACGCCTTATTGTCCCAGGGTTGTTTAGCCTCTGGATTGCCGAGAATCCAGGCGCGGGACTTGGCCAGCAGCTCATCGCGGCCCACCGCCAACTCGTTGATCAACCCGGCCAGCAGCGCCTGTTGCGGCCGTACTTTTTTACCTTCCAGCAAATACGGCAGGGCTTTTTCCAATCCCAGCATGCGCACCATACGCACCACGCCACCGCCGCCCGGCAGCAAGCCCAGGGTGACTTCCGGCAAGCCAAGCTGCACCGATGTGTCGTCCAGCGCGACGCGGTAATGACACGCCAGGCAAATCTCCCAGCCGCCGCCCAGGGCTGCACCATTGATTGCAGCCACCACCGGCTTGCCGAGGGTTTCCAGGCGGCGCAGTTGTGCTTTGAGCAGCTGCACGTTGTCGTAGAAATCCTTGGCGTGGGCCTTGTCGACCTTGATCAGTTCATTGAGGTCACCGCCGGCGAAAAAGGTCTTCTTGGCCGAGGTGATAATTACACCGGCAATGTGGTCCTTTTCCGACTCCAGGCGCAGGACCGTGGCGGCCATGGCCTCGCGGTAAACACTGTTCATGGTGTTGGCGCTCTGGCCTGGCATGTCGAGGGTCAGCACCACGATCCGGTCCTGGCCTTTTTCGTAACGAATGGCATCGGTCATCAGAAATTCCTTAGGCTCAGAGGCGTTCGATAATCGTGGTGATGCCCATGCCACCGCCAACACACAGGGTGGCCAGGCCGTAGCGCTGCTGGCGCACTTCAAGCTCGTCGAGCAAGGTGCCAAGGATCGTGCAGCCCGTTGCCCCCAACGGATGGCCCATGGCGATGGAACCGCCGTTGACGTTGACCCGTGCGGCATCAATGCCCATGTCCTTGATGAACTTGAGCACCACTGAGGCAAAGGCTTCGTTGACCTCGAACAGATCGATGTCTTCCACGCGCAAACCGGCCTTGGCCAGGGCTTTTCGGGTGGCTGGCGCGGGGCCGGTGAGCATGATGGTGGGGTCAGTGCCGGTGACCGCCGTGGCGACAATGCGCGCCCGGGGTTGCAGGCCCAACTCGCGGCCCTTCGCTTCGGAGCCGATCAACATCAGTGCGGCGCCATCGACGATGCCGGAGCTGTTACCTGGAGTATGTACGTGGTTGATGCGCTCTACCTGGCTGTAGACCCGCAGTGCAGTAGCGTCGAAGCCCATCTGCCCCATCATCTCGAAGCTGGGCTTGAGCTTGCCCAGACCTTCAAGCGTCGAGTCGCCACGGATAAATTCGTCATGGCCCAGCAGCACAATCCCATTCTGGTCCTGCACTGCAATCAGCGACTTGCTGAAGGAACCGTCGGCACTGGCCCTGGCCGCTTTCTGCTGGGACTGTAGGGCAAAGGTATCGACGTCTTCGCGACTGAATCCCTCCAAGGTGGCGATCAGGTCCGCGCCGATGCCTTGGGGCGTGAAGTGACTGTGCAGATTGGTCTGCGGGTCCAGCACCCAGGCACCGCCATCACTGCCCATGGGCACGCGGGACATGGACTCCACACCGCCGACCACGACCAGATCCTCAAAGCCGGAGCGCACTTTCATCGCGCCCAGGTTGACTGCTTCCAGGCCCGAGGCGCAGAAACGGTTGACCTGTACGCCCGCGACGCTGACGGCCCAGTCCGCCACCAGAGCGGCCGTCTTGGCGATGTCCGCGCCTTGGTCGCCCACCGGGGTTACGCAGCCGAGCACGATGTCATCGACTTGCTGGGTATCGAGGTCGCTGCGTTGCGCCAACGCCGTGAGCAAACCCGCCACCAGGTTTACCGGCTTGACGCTGTGCAGGGCGCCGTCGGCCTTGCCCTTGCCTCGGGGCGTGCGGATCGCATCAAAGATCAAAGCTTGGGTCATGACATCCTCGAACCATTACGCAGTAGTGCCCTTACCTTAGGCCCGATTGACACGGTTTCAATGACGGATGCGCTCATTGCTTTTGACCCCCACGCTCGGACGAACGGTAGGTCCCTAAGCGCCGAAGCCGATTAATCGTTTTAGCTGTCTAGCCAAGGCATTGGCGCCAAGATGGCGTTCTGCCTCATGCGCTTTTAAGCAGAAATACTGATTAGCTGATATGAAATGGATCTAAGCCGCGAAGAACGAGGGCTCTAAGGTTCAATCAGTAAGAGGTTGCTGCCGGGTTTTGCTGGAGCAGCTGTAAGAAAAGTGACACGTCAAAGCGCCATACTGAAATAAAACGGCACGTATTTGACGCTCAGGAATAACAACAAAAGGCAGTCAGCCATGTTCAAGCACTCGAAAGTACGTCAGGCGGGACTTATTCTTTTCGCCACCACACTGATTCTGATCTTGCCCAACTTGACCAAGGTCATTGGGTAACCTCCTTATCCTCCGCATTTTTTGCATCAGGATTGCAGCTTTTGGCAGCACCTGCCGGGACTTCGTGCATAGCGACCCCGTTGCAGGGGCTGCCTTTTTACGGGCGTTTTTCCGGTATCGTGAGCCCTATCGCCACTTAACACGGGGCCTCTGTCTTGAAACCGATCATCGCACTCCTGGCCTTGCTGCTCGCCCTCCCCGCTGCTGCGGCGCAATTGACCATCGAGTTGGACCACAGCCGCAAGACCTGGCAGACCGCCGACTTGCTCAAACACCCGGATGCGCAGATGGTGCAAATCATCGATGACGTGTCCTACAAACGCAGCATGACCTATAGTGCAGTGCCGCTGGCGGTGCTCCTACCAGGCCTTACACCGCAGAGCCATCTGCAAGCGGTTGCCCTGGATGGCTTCGCTGCCGAACTCAGCGCCGCACCGCTGCTGGAACAGCACGGCGCCCGCGCCTGGCTTGCGGTGGAAGACCCCGCCCAACCGTGGCCCGCCCTGGGCGAAGGCAAACACAGCGCCGGGCCGTTTTACCTGGTGTGGACCGACCCGCAAGCCGGGCCTATCAGCCCTGAGCAGTGGCCGTTCCAAGTCTCGGCGATCAAACAATTAAAGACCGTGGCGGAGCGGTTTCCGGCGCTGTTGCCCGACCCGAAACTGGCAGCGAATGATCCCATCAACCAGGGCTTTGCACTGTTCCAGAAAAACTGCCTGGCCTGTCACCGCCTCAATGGCGCGGGCGATGCGCAGGTGGGTCCGGATCTGAATATTCCCTACAGCCCTACGGAATATTTCAGCGCAGATTTCCTCAAGCGCTATATCCGTGACCCACAGAGCTTGAGGCATTGGCCACAGGCGAAGATGCCAGCTTTCGCTGCCAGCGTGTTGCCTGACAGCGAGCTGGATTTATTGGTGGGCTATTTGAAGCATATGGCGAGCCGTAAGCAGCAGCCCTGAACCAAGTGAATTGGCTGGTTAGGTTGATGGTGAGCGAGCTTCTGTGGTGAGCGGGCTTGCCCCGCGCTGGGCTGCGAAGCAGCCCCAATAAAAGCAGAATGCGGTGTGCCAGACATTAGGCGGCGGATGGTTTTGGGGCTGCTTCGCACCCCAGCGCGGGGCAAGCCCGCTCACCACAAAAGCCCGTTCACCACAAAAGCCTGGTCACCACCGAAACCGCTATCAACTTGTCGCTTACTGCTGCTGTACGGACACCAGCGGCGTCGGCGCCACAAACACTTTGGCATGCATTTGCTCATGCCCGCCGCCACGGCGCATGCCTCGAACCGGGCACGCATCCAGGTAATCCAGGCCGACCGCCAGTTTGAGATGCCGCTCCGGGCGCGCCAGTTGGTTGGTCACGTCGAAGCTGTACCAGGCGTCATCCAGCCAGGCTTCGGCCCAGGCGTGGCTGGCCAGGTGCGTGCTGTCTTCGGTGTACAAATACCCCGACACATACCGCGCAGGAATCCCCAGGCTGCGCGCGCAGGCCAGGAACGCGTGGGTATGGTCCTGGCACACGCCCGCAGCACCAGCAAAGGCCTCGGCGGCGCAGGTGTCGACTTCGGTGACACCCGGCGTGTAGACCATCGCCTGGTGGAGCGCGTGCATCAGGTCGATCAACGCCGTGCGGTCGCGACGCTGGTGACAATGCTGCGCGGCAAAGCCACGCAAGGCTTCATCCGGCTCGGTCAGGCGGGTGCAACGCAGGAACGGGAACGCCGACTGACTCTCGTGCTCGGCCTCGCGTAATTCGTCGATATCCACCTGGCCACGGGCGCCGATGATGATGGCGTCGTGGGGTTCGTCCAGGGTCAGCACATGCAGGATGTTGCCGAAGGGGTCGACCTGGGCACGCACCGGGCGCGGCAGGTCGAGTTGCCAACTGAGTACATGCTGACGCTCGCTGTCATGGGGCGTCAGGCGCAGATACTGGATGCTGGCGCGCACCTGGTCGTCATAGTGGTAGGTGGTTTCGTGACTGATGGAGAGTCTCATGCAGCCTCCAGGTAGGAACTGTAGATGGCGTCGCCCAACTGGCGGACCAAGGGGATAAAGTCGGTCAGCCAGGCGTGCAGGCCTTCCTCAAGGATTTCATCGATGGCCGTAAAGCGCAGGCGGGCATCCATCTCGGCGGCCAAGCGCTGGGCCGGTCGACCGTTGAGGCCAGGCAGGCTGGCGAGGATCTGGTCGATTTCCTCGCTGCACGCCCGCAGTGAGCGCGGCACATCGGCGCGCAACAGCAGCAACTCCGCCACTTGCCGGGCGCCGGGAGCATCGCGATAAATCTCGGTATAGGCCTCGAACGACGACAACGCCCGCAGCAAGGCGCTCCATTGATAGTAAGCGTGGGCCGTGCCATCGGTGACGGCTTCGGCACGGTCGCCGGCCATTTCATAGCGCGCATCGAGTAACCGCAATGTGTTGTCGGCGCGCTCGATAAAGGTGCCCAGCCGAATGAAACGGAAAGCATCGTTACGCATGATGGTGCCGTAGGTCGCGCCCCGAAACAGATGGGAGCGTTCCTTGACCCACTCACAGAAGCGACTCATGCCATAGCGACTCAGGCCTTGCTGGGCGATATCGCGGATATCCAGCCAGGTGGCGTTGATGTTTTCCCACATGTCGGCGGTGATTCGCCCACGCACCGCGTGGGCACTGGCTCGCGCCGCGCCGAGGCAGCTATAGATGCTCGCCGGGTTGGCCGCGTCCAGGGCAAAGAAGTGCAGCAAGTGCTCAGCGTGCAATTCACCGTGGCGCTCGCGGTAATCCTCCAGGGTGCCGGTGATCAGCAGCGGCATGGCCAGTTCGTGCAAGCCATCGCCGCGCCCATCCTGAGGCATCAGCGACAGCGAATAGCTGACATCGAGCATGCGCGCGAGGTTTTCGGCGCGCTCCAGATAGCGCGACATCCAATACAAATCCGAGGCAGTTCTACTCAACATGGCATTCAGTCCTCAACCACCCAGGTGTCTTTGGTGCCGCCGCCCTGGGACGAGTTGACCACCAGCGAACCTTCGCGCAGCGCCACGCGGGTCAAGCCGCCGGGTACCACGCGGGTTTCTTTGCCGGACAATACAAACGGGCGCAGGTCGATATGGCGCGGGGCGATGCCGTTTTCGACAAAGGTCGGGCAGGTGGATAAACACAGGGTCGGCTGGGCGATATAGGCATGGGGCTTGGCCTTGATGCGCGCACGAAATGCTTCGATTTCCGCCGCCGTCGACGCAGGGCCGACCAGCATGCCGTAGCCGCCCGAGCCTTGGGTTTCCTTGACCACCAGGTCCGGCAGGTTAGCCAGCACGTGGGACAATTCGTCAGGCTTGCGGCACTGGAACGTAGGAACGTTCTTCAGGATGGGTTCTTCATCCAGGTAAAAACGGATCATCTCGGTGACGAAGGGGTACACCGACTTGTCATCCGCCACCCCAGTGCCGATGGCGTTGGCCAGCACCACGTTGCCGCAGCGATAGGCCGCCAGCAGGCCGGGCACACCGAGCATGGAGTCCGGGTTGAAGGCCAGCGGGTCGAGGAACGCGTCATCAAGACGGCGATAGATCACGTCTACCGCCTTGGGGCCGTCGGTGGTGCGCATGAAGACGCGGTCATCGCGCACGAACAGGTCGGCACCTTCTACCAGCTCTACGCCCATTTCCCGGGCGAGAAACGCATGTTCAAAGAACGCACTGTTGAAGCGCCCCGGCGTCAGCACCACCACGCTGGGGTTATCCAGTGGGCTGGAGCTTTTCAGGGTGTCGAGCAACAGGTTGGGGTAATGGTCGATGGGCGCAATGCGCTGGGCGGCGAACAGTTCGGGGAACAGGCGCATCATCATCTTGCGGTCTTCGAGCATGTAGCTGACGCCGCTCGGTGTGCGTAGGTTGTCCTCCAGCACGTAGTAGGTGCCGTCACCATCGCGTACGAGGTCGACTCCGGAGACGTGGGAATAAAGATCGCGGTGCAGGTCCAAGCCCTGCATCGCCAACTGATATTGCTCGTTGGCCAATACCTGTTCGGCCGGGATGATGCCGGCCTCGATGATGCGTTGTTCGTGGTACAGGTCGGCAAGGAACATGTTCAGCGCCTTGACCCGTTGAATGCAGCCGCGCTCGACAATTTGCCATTCACTGGCGGGGATACTGCGGGGAATGGTATCGAAGGGAATCAGGCGTTCGGTGCCCTGCTCGTCCCCATAGAGCGTGAACGTGATCCCGGCGCGGTGAAACAGCAAATCGGCTTCACGCCGGCGCTGGGCCAGCAGTTCTGCGGGGGTTTCGGCCAACCAGCGGGCGAACTCGCGGTAATGGGGGCGGACCTGCCCTGCCCCGTCGTACATTTCGTCGTAATAAGTGCGGATCATGCCGTACTCCTTGTCACCCGGACGCAAGAACCATCGCAAGGCCCGTGCCAGCGGCATAAACACTTAAAAAACAGTGAGTTAAATATAAGCGAACAGCTGACCGCACCGTCCTGGTGCGCGGAATGCCCGTCGCATTGCTGCACGCTTCATCGCAATGCAGGCTTTGCCTATCAACAGCATAGTCAGAGTTGATTTCACTGCCCGGCCAAGCCTGCGGATAATCGCCTCCATCAGCTGAACAGGATGTGTCCTACAGCTTTAACCCTTACGCACTCGGTACCGTGACAGCTCGTGTACCGACCGGCTCCTCGGTCTTCCCTTTCAGCCACCCACTTTGGGTGGCTTTTTTTTTGTGCACGAAAAGGCAGCTCAAGTTCCGGGAGTTTTCATACAGCGCACACAAAATCGGCCGACCCTAAGGTCAGCCGATACGCTGCGTTACTCATACAATCTCGCTACATGGGTAACCCACGCACCTCCTGCTTGACGCCCCATCCTTCGATAATCCCGCCCAACGGCTCGACCACCGCCTCAAAGTCTTGCTCGAAGTCTCCTATGCCGTCGTAGGTGGCGAACATGATTTTGCTCAGTTCCAGGTACCAGGCGCCATCATCGCGCGCACTGACCTGGGCATTCAGGGATTCTCCACGAAACTCACCCGCAGCCCTGCGCGCCCGTTCCTCATCCGGGAAAATGGCGTAGAACTCGATGGGGTGGAAACGTGAAAAGTCGAAGCCGCCTTCTTTCATGCGGCGCAGAACGTTGGTGCTGATGTCTTCTTGATAGGCTGTGCTCATGAAACGTCCTCCTCAAACCGATGGATAGACTTTCCGTGCTTCCCCAATCCGCGCCTGGCTGGCGCGGAATCTATGGCAATGAAACAAGTCACTGAGGGAAAACAAGCATGTAGCTGACAAGACCAGACCTTAGCGATTCATTCGCTGATCTCTCTTGCAGAGTAGCGCGAAGCTACCACCTCCACCAGAGGCGGTTGGATGGCATACAAGGAATATTCAGGCGGCGGGGGAAATGTCGAGGATCTGGATGCTGTTCTGGTCTTTCAGGATCTTGACCGTAGGCTCGGGCTGGCGGCCCTCAAGGTCATTGAGGTCGAGTTCGGCGGCGACGGGCACCAGCTTGCTGCGGATCATGTGCGCAGCATCTTCGAGGCTGGGCTTTTGTTCGCAGGTGAACTGCTCCACGGACGTTTCACCGTGATCATCAACGAAGGTAATTTGCCACGTTTGCATCGGTGCCTCCTCGATAAAGCCCGTGTGTGGGCTCACATCTATCTGGACCTTGAGGGATCGCCAAACGTTCCACTCAAGGTCACAGGCACCGGATCAACTGCGCTTACTTCTCGGCGTGATCCTTGAGGGCTTTCAAGGTGTTGAACGGCGCATCCACCACGAACTTGTTGGCCAGCCACGATGGCACGCTGCCGCCTGGCTCGGTGTGGACCTGATACGTAACTTCGGTCTGGTTGTCGCCTTTGGGCACCAGTTTCCATAAGCCTTCAACCTGGGCTACACGCACGTAGCCTTTTTCTTCCGGTTTGTACGTCGGTACGCCCTGCAAGGTGCGCGTTACGCTGCCATCTGCATTCTTGGTGGTGGTGACATGGATATACGAATCGCGATCGGTCACCGGGAACGGCGCCTTGAATTGAGTATAGGTCCAAGCCTCATCGCCTTTCTTGTCCACCAGCTTCTGGGATTTGCACTCGTGAATCCACGAACAGGCACCGGCCACATCTTCCTGCAGGGCCTGGATTTTGGCCACGGGTGCCTTGATCACCGTCACACCGCGATAGGCCTTGTACTTGGAGCCAGCGACTTCGCTTAACGACACCTTGATACCGTCTTCATCCTTGGCGACTTGCCAATCCTCAGCCTGCGCAGTAGCCGCGAACAACACCGTAAACCCGCACAGCACAGCCATTCGTTTCAGCGAACCCATTGTTGTATTCCTTATTGTTGACGTTGCGATAGTAAAGCCCATCAAGCCGCCGTCATCTGCTCCCACCAGCCGATCAACCGGATCGCATCGGCCTGGTCGGTGCCGCAGACATCGATATCCGCCTTGAAATCACTGCACACCGCCGGACGCTCCGGTTGGCCGAACAGTTGGCACAGCTGTTCGACCGATAGGTGCAGGCAGCGTTCGCCCGCCGGTTTGCCATGGGGCATTCCGGGTAACGGCGAACTGATGGAGGGGGCGATGCAGCATGCGCCACAGCCTTCACGGCAATTCATGACCAGCAGGTCCTCGACGACTCAATGGGGATGGCCGGGCTAGACTACGCCCTTAAACAGCCGTTTTAAAATGGTCTAACAGGGGTTTTTCGCACAAAACAAACATGACTGACCAGTCTGCGACAGATGGTCGGTGGCCTGCGTCACGTCTGTGGGAAAAGTTTACTGCTTGAACTCGAATTCCAGCGCAGCACCTTCCACGTCACGGCGTTCTTCGTTGCGCAGTTGCAGTTTCATCTCGTTACTGAGCAAACGGCCGTTGATCTGGAACGCACTGTTGTCGGTGGGCTTTTCGCCAAACATCGGCGGCAGCAACGGCACGCTCTGGGGCTTGGGCATCGTACCGAGGGGTTGCAGGTGCCTGACCATGTCCGATGGCAGTGTCAGGTCCAACTGTGCCGGTGGCAATTTGGTTTGCGCGACCTCTTGGGCCGACTTGGATTTCTTCGCCTTCGCGGCACGTTTTTTCGCCGTGGCGGTTTGCTTCTTGGTAGCGGCGGCTGGCTTGGCAGCGCTTGGCTTTTTCGCGGGAGTGTTCTGCTCGGTCGTGGCAGAAGGCTTGTTTTCAGTCACAGGTGCCGCCGCCAGCACTGTGCTGACGTTGCACAGGCTCAACAGGCCAATCACCAAAGCAGCGCGAACAATCGAGGTCATAGTGCCTACAGCATTAACGGCAGAGGGCCATATGCTCGCTTGTTGTGCGCGGCATGACAAGCCCGGTGATTAGCCCGCTATCGGAGTTGTCCCCTTTCTGCGCCTCAAAGTCCTGCTGCGGTTTCCTGACACAACTGGCTGGCCAACATCCCCAGCGTCATCAGCGCCCGCTCTGCCTCGCGGTTCCACGGCGTGCCGCAGTTAAGGCGAATACAGTGGTTGAACTGTTCGGTATTACTGAAGATCAACCCCGGCGCAATGCTGATGCCCTGCTGCAGGGCGCGCACGTGCAGTTCCTGGGTATTGACCCGGCCGGGCAAACTGACCCACAGGATAAAACCGCCGGTCGGACGGGTCATCTGGGTGCCTTCGGGGAAATACTGCTGCACCGCCAGTTGGAAGGCGCTGAGGTTCTTGCGGTATTCCTGGCGGATATAGCGCAGGTGCCGGTCGTAACCGCCGTTCTCCAGGTACGCCGCCACGCCCATCTGGGTGACGCTACACGCCGAATGGGTGCTGAACATTTGCAGGCGCTGGATTTCCTGCTGGTACTTGCCGGCGATCATCCAGCCGATGCGCACACCCGGCGACAACGTCTTGGAGAAGCTGGAGCAATAGATGACCCGGTCCAGGCGGTCGTAGGCCTTGAGGGCCTTGGTGCGACCGATTTCGAACATCAGCTCGCCGTAGATATCGTCCTCGACAATCTGAATGTCGAAATCCGAGGCCAGGCGCAGCAACTGTTTCTGCCGCTCCTCGGGCATGGTGCCACCCAATGGGTTGCTCAGGCGCGTGGTCAGCACCAGCGCCTTGATTGACCATTGGTTGGCTGCGAGTTGCAGGGCTTCCAGGCTCATGCCGGTGGACGGATCGCTGGGGATCTCAATGACTTTGAGACCCAGCAAGTCGGTCAGTTGCAACAAGCCGTAATACGTCGGTGATTCCGCTGCAATCAAATCGCCAGGGCGCGTCAGCACGCGCAAAGACATCTGCAAAGCATCGACGCAACCGTGGGTGATGACCACCTCGGACGGGTCCACCACAACGCCTGCATCACGCATGCGGATCGCCACTTGGCGGCGCAGCGGTTCAAACCCGGGGCTGAACATATAACTGAACGCGCGAGGGCTCTGGAACCGCGTGACCTTGGCCAGTTGCTGGTGCAGCGCGCGCACCGGCAAGTAGTCGACACTCGGCACGGCGGCACCCAGCGGGAACACACCTTCGCGGCGCGACTCGCCCAATACCTGCTGGATGATGCTGCTGCGCGTAACCAACCCCGGGCGCTCGACCCGTGCAATATCCGGCGTCGGCGCCGTGAGGGCCGGCGTCTGGTGCACGTAGTAACCGGACTGCGGCCGCGCCCGGATCAGCCCCTGGTCTTCCAGGTTGGCGTAAGCCTGCAAGACCGTGGCGTGGCTCACATTGAGCTGGGAGCTCATCTTGCGCACCGAAGGCACACGCTCACCCGGCTGATAGACACCGCGTCGGATGTCCTCAGCCAGTTGCTGGGCGATACGTTGGTAAAGCAACAGATTGGTCATGACGCAGCACTCGATTTCACGGGTATTTTATTTTTGTGTGAAACATACCGGCACAGTTTAGAAGTGTACGGGGACAGTTGCCACAATAGTCGAGCGCGCGTGGGAGTGACAGTAAAAACTGTAAGGGTGGCGGATAGAGTTTTCAGGGGTGTGCAGCGCTTTAGCGCGCGGCGCCCAGTTGGCCTTTCTCGTCAGAGAAGACTATTTCAACGCGACGATTCTGCGCCCTGCCCCGCTCGGAAGCATTGGCTTCCACCGGGTACTGGTCGCCATAGCCTTCTACCTGGATGCGTTTTTCATCGATCCCCAGGTCCACCAGCACATCGGCTACCGATTGCGCACGGTCGCGGGACAGTTTGAGGTTTTCCTGCTGGCCGCCGGTATTGTCCGCATAACCCTCGATGCGCACTACGCGCTTGGGGTTCAGTTGCAAGAACTGGACGATCTTCAGCACAGTGCGGTTGGCCGAGTTTTTCAGCTCTGCCTCGCCGGTATCGAACAGCACGTCGCCCAAGGTCATCACCAAACCGCGATCGGTCTGAGTGGTGGTCAGGCTGGCGATTTGCTCTTCAAGCCATTTGCCCTGTTGCTGCACGCTGATCAGCTTGCTTTCTCGCAGGGCCAATTGCAGGCGCTGGCGTTCCAGTTCGAGCTTGGCGGCGCGTTCTTCGTTGAGTGTCTGCTCAGTGTGCTCACGGGCGATGGCACTGTAGCGCTGGCTCAGGTAAGCGTAATGCACCACGTCTGCACCGCTGCCCCAGTAGCTGGACAAACGGTCGGCGCGAGCCAGGGACTCACCGGCACGAATCACGTCCTTGGGCGCGATGCGCAGCACGTTGGCGTCTTCCTTGACCTTCTGGAAATCGCTGCCGGCCTGTTGCAAGGCGTGCTCGCCATTCGGATGACTGGCGCAACCGCCCAAGACTGCACTGCCCAGCAACACAGCACAGCCCAACCCACGGATCATCCGGCTCATTGGGCTTCTCCCAACTGCAATTGCTTGCGCAGGCGCGTGATGCGGGTGTTAAGCACGTTAAGTTGCTCCTGGCTTTTGCGGGTCAGCACCTGGGCTTCGGCCAGGCGCGCGTCCAACTCGGCCTGCTCGGCCTGCATGCGCGCGTCCTTGTAGGACTCGTCGGCCATGTCGGCCTTGGCCTGGGCGAATTTGTCTTCGGCCAGTTTCAGTTCGGCGGATTCATCGGCGCTGGCGCCCACTGCATTGGCTTGCTCCAGGGCTTGCTGGGTAAGGCGAATCTGTTCATTCGGCGCAGGATCGGCCGCACATCCCGCCAGAGCGACAACGGCGAGGGCCGCTAAAAAAGGTCGAAGAGTCACTGAAAATCCCTACTTTGTTGGGGTGCCGACGGGTTGTTGCAATTGCGCTTTCCAACGCTCCAGATTGCGCTGCAGCGCGGCTTCCGTCACACCAGACCCGGGCAATTCTGTCATCTTTTTGGTGAGCTGTCCGCGTAACCAAGGATCATTGCAGGCCGAGTTGTGGGAAATCGCCAGGTACAGGCCCGGCTGGTCGACAGGCATATCACGGGCGATCAGGTCGTTGCTCATGCCCAGTGTCTGGGCCATGGCCATGCCGGAGTAACGTCCGGCCAGCACGTAGTCCACTTCCCCCAACAGCAGTTTCTGGAACGCCGGAGTCAACGTTGGCAGACGCTGCAAGGTCAGTTGCTCGCTGGCAAAGGTTTCAAATCCGGCACTCAAACGTGAACGTTCAGACACTGCACCCTTGTGCCCGTGCAGGTCGGCAGCCGTGGTGTAGACCAGTGCCGAATCCTTGCGCGTCCAGACCAGATAATCGGTCTGCACCAACGCCGGGTGGATGTAGTCAAGGTTGTCCAGCTCGCCAAGGTTCAGCGGCGTATCCGCGAGGATATCCATGCGACCGCTGCGCACCTCGTCCAGGGCCAGGGAGCGTTTGCCGCCATAGAGCAGGTCGATTTTCAACCCGAGGTCCTTGGCCACATATTGCAGCACGTCAGCGGTGGCGCCGATCAGGTGCGTGGGGTCTTGGGGGTCACGCCATAGCAACGGCGGTGCGTCAGGGCTGCCGGTGATGACCAGGCGCTCACATTTGCCGGCGGCCAGGGTCAGGCTCGGCAGCAACGACAGGCCCAGCAGCACGGCCCAAGGGCGCAGTTCCATGGCGATTTCTCCGATATTCACAAAAAGCCGGGCAAAAAAAAACCCGGTCACACGACCGGGCTCTTTATAAGTGAAGCGGCTGGATTAGACCAGCTTCTCCAACTCAGGTACGGCTTCGAACAAGTCCGCCACCAGGCCATAATCAGCCACCTGGAAGATCGGTGCTTCTTCGTCCTTGTTGATCGCAACGATCACTTTGGAATCTTTCATACCGGCCAAGTGCTGGATCGCGCCGGAGATACCGACGGCGATGTACAGCTGTGGCGCAACGATTTTGCCGGTCTGGCCGACCTGCATGTCGTTGGGTACGAAACCTGCGTCGACGGCAGCGCGGGAAGCGCCGACCGCAGCGCCCAGCTTGTCGGCCAGGGCGTACAGGTGCTTGAAGTTGTCACCGTTCTGCATGCCACGTCCGCCGGAAACGACGATCTTGGCAGCGGTCAGCTCAGGACGATCCGACTTGGCCAGCTCTTCGCCAACAAAGCTGGAGGTGCCAGCGTCGTGTGCAGCAGCGACGGCTTCAACGGCAGCCGAACCACCTTCAGCGGCAACCGGATCGAAACCGGTGGCGCGCACGGTGATGACTTTGATGGCAGCGGTCGATTGCACGGTGGCAATGGCGTTACCGGCATAGATCGGGCGCTTGAAGGTGTCGGCGCTTTCAACCGAAACGATCTCGGAGATCTGGTCAACGTCCAGCTGCGCGGCAACGCGTGGCAGGATGTTTTTGCCGTTGGAGGTGGCGGCGGCCAGGATGTGGCTGTAGCCAGCGCCGAGCTCTGCAACCAATGGCGCAACATTCTCCGGCAGCTGATGCGCGTAAGCGGCGTTGTCAGCGTTCAGGACTTTGCTCACACCAGCAATCTTCGCAGCGGCTTCAGCCACGGCGCCAGCGCCTTGGCCTGCAACCAGAACGTGGATGTCGCCGCCGATTTTGGCAGCAGCAGCCACGGTGTTCAGCGTGGCCGGGGCCAGCACTTTGTTGTCGTGTTCGGCGATTACCAAGATAGTCATGATCAGATTACCTTCGCTTCGTTTTTCAGTTTCTCGACCAGTTCAGCCACCGACTTAACCTTGATGCCCGCGCTGCGTGCAGCCGGCGCTTCGACTTTGACGGTCTTGTTGGTAGAGGCGGTGGAAACGCCCAAAGCGTCCGGAGTCAGCACTTCAAGAGGCTTCTTCTTGGCTTTCATGATGTTTGGCAGGGACGCGTAGCGCGGCTCGTTCAAACGCAGGTCGGTGGTGACGATGGCCGGCAGTTTCAGGGAAACCGTCTGTGCACCGCCGTCGATTTCGCGGGTCACGGCAACGCTGTCGCCGCTCACTTCCACTTTGGAAGCGAAGGTGCCCTGGCCGTAACCGGTCAGTGCAGCCAGCATCTGGCCAGTCTGGTTGTTGTCGCTGTCGATGGCTTGTTTGCCGAGGATCACCAGCGAAGGCTGTTCCTTGTCGACAACGGCCTTGAGCAACTTGGCCACGGCCAGGGAGGTCAGCTCTTCAGCGGACTCAACCAGCACGGCGCGGTCGGCGCCCAGTGCCAGAGCGGTACGCAGTTGCTCCTGGGCAGTGGTCGGGCCGATGGAAACCACGACGATTTCAGTCGCCACGCCTTTCTCTTTCAGGCGTACGGCTTCTTCCACGGCGATTTCACAGAAAGGGTTCATCGACATCTTGACGTTAGCAAGATCGACGCCGGAATTGTCCGCCTTGACGCGAACTTTCACGTTGTAATCGACAACGCGTTTGACAGCTACAAGAACCTTCATGGATTCCTCGTTACTCTCCGGTGAAAAGAAAGTCGCCTAGGCGAACCTGGCGGTTGATGCTCATCGGCACACAAGGGCACCTCCAAAAACCTGGACAAATGACCTTGCTCACGGGAAATGATGACCGTTCGTCAGTGGTGACTGAGAGGTCATTCTTTATCGCGGCGTGTAAACTGCGCGCCGGTGCTCGGGCGTGCGTCACCTGTTTCGCTTTTGGACGTGCTCTTGAAACCTGCTGTCTGCCTACGGTAAGCGCAAAACCGACCGTATATTGACCGGAACGCCTATTCTGGTCAATACGGCAAAATGGTCAGTCATAAGCCGCGTTGCTTTGATTTACCTAGCCTGCGGGCAATTCAAACAAACGTTTGTATTGGACGCTGACAGTGGTCTATATATAATGCGCCACCTAGAGAGAAAGGCGAGTCTTGCCGTTGCCGCAAGACGACACCGAACCTCCACCCATTAGAAAAAAAGCCTGTTGAGCCTTGAGTAGGAGATAGCCTGTGGAACGCGAATACATGGAATTCGACGTGGTCATCGTCGGCGCTGGCCCGGCTGGCCTGTCCGCCGCCTGCCGACTGAAGCAGAAGGCCGCCGAAGCCGGTAAGGAAATCAGCGTCTGCGTGGTCGAGAAAGGCTCCGAAGTCGGCGCACACATCCTCTCCGGTGCCGTGTTTGAACCGCGCGCCCTGAACGAACTGTTCCCGGACTGGAAAGCACTCGGCGCCCCGCTCAACACTCCCGTGGTGCGCGACGACATCTATGTACTGCGCAGCCCCGAAGCCTCCACCAAGGTGCCTGACTTCTTTGTGCCCAAGACCATGCACAACGAAGGCAACTACATCATCTCCCTCGGCAACCTGTGCCGCTGGCTTGCCCAGCAGGCCGAGAACCTGGGCGTGGAAGTCTACCCAGGCTTCGCCGCCCAGGAAGCGCTGTTCGACGAAAACGGCGTGGTGCGCGGGATCATCACCGGTGACCTCGGCGTCGACCGCGAAGGCAATCCCAAAGAAGGCGTCTACACCCCCGGTATGGAACTGCGTGGCAAGTACACGCTGTTCGCCGAAGGCTGCCGTGGCCATATCGGCAAGCAACTGATCCAGCGCTTCAACCTGGACAGCGACGCCGACGCACAGCACTACGGCATCGGCCTCAAGGAAATCTGGGAAATCGACCCGGCCAAGCACCAGCCAGGCCTGGTGGTCCACACCGCCGGTTGGCCGCTGGACATCATGAGCAACGAGAACACCGGCGGCTCCTTCCTTTATCACCTGGAAAACAACCAGGTGGTCGTGGGCCTGATCGTCGACCTGTCCTACAGCAACACCTTCCTGTCGCCGTTCGATGAGTTCCAGCGCCTCAAGCATCACCCGGTGCTGGCCCAGTACCTGGAAGGCGGCAAGCGCATCAGCTACGGCGCACGTGCGCTGGCCAAGGGCGGCATCAACTCGTTGCCGAAAATGGTCTTCAAGGGCGGCGCGCTGATCGGCTGCGACCTGGGCACCATGAACGTGGCCAAGATCAAAGGCAGCCACACCGCCATGAAGTCCGGCATGCTCGCCGCCGACGCCGTGGCCGAGCGCCTGTTCGCCGAGTCCGAAGGCGGTGACGAACTGACCAACTACGTCGACGGTTTCAAAGCCAGCTGGCTCTACGAAGAACTGTTCGCCACCCGTAACTTCGGCCCGGCGATGCACAAGTTCGGCCCGATCATCGGCGCCGGCTTCAACTGGTTCGACCAGAACATCCTCGGCGGCAAAATGCCGTTCACCCTGCACGACACCAAGCCGGACTACGCCTGCCTCAAGCTGGCCAAGGACAGCACGAAGATCGACTACCCGAAACCCGACGGCAAGCTGAGCTTCGACAAGCTGAGCTCGGTGTTCATCTCCGGTACCAACCACGAAGAAGAACAGCCGTGCCACTTGAAGCTCAAGGACCCGAGCATCCCGATCGGCACCAACCTGCCGCTCTACGATGAACCGGCGCAGCGCTACTGCCCGGCCGGTGTGTATGAAGTGATCACCAAGGAAGACGGCGAGAAACGCTTCCAGATCAACGCCCAGAACTGCGTGCACTGCAAGACCTGTGACATCAAGGACCCTTCGCAGAACATCACCTGGGTCACGCCGGAAGGCGCAGGTGGGCCGACTTACCCGAACATGTAAGACGGTTGCCAGAAACACAAAAAGCCAACGCCCCAGCGCGTTGGCTTTTTTGTTTGCGTCAGCTCAGCAGGTAAACCGGAAAGCATTCACACAGGTGCATCACCCGGCGCCGGGTATTCTCAAGCAGCGTCGGGTTGTTCGGTTGCGCCAACAGGTCGGCGATCAAATTCGCGACTTCCGCACACTCAGCCTCCCCAAAACCCCGCGTCGTCAGCGCCGGGGTGCCGATACGGATGCCGCTGGTGATCGCCGGTTTTTGTGGGTCGTTGGGGATCGCATTCTTGTTCAGCGTGATGTGCGCACTCTCCAGCAACGCCTCGGCATCCTTGCCGGTGATGTCCATCGCACGCAGGTCGAGCAGGAACATATGGCAATCGGTGCCCCCGGAGACCACGCGCAAACCACGGCGGGTGAGGATATCGGCCATGGTGCGGGCGTTAGCGATCACCCGTTGCTGGTAATGCTTGAACCCCTCGCTCAGCGCCTCGTTGAACGCCACGGCCTTGGCCGCGATGACATGCATCAGCGGCCCGCCCTGATAGACCGGGAAGATGGTCTTATCAAGCAGCGCCGCGTATTGCGCCTTGGCCAGGATCAGCCCACCCCGCGGGCCGCGCAGGGTTTTGTGGGTGGTCGAGGTGATGAAGTCGGCAATCCCCACCGGCGATGGGTACAGCCCCGCCGCGATCAAGCCTGCGTAGTGCGCCATGTCCACCATCAGGTAGGCGCCAACTTCATCGCATATCTTGCGAAAGCGCTGGAAATCGAGGGTGCGTGAATAGGCGGAGGCCCCGGCGATGATCATCTTCGGTTTGTGTTGCCGGGCCAGGGCTTCCATTTCGGCGTAGTCCAGGGTCTCGGTGTCCGGGTCCAGGCCGTAGGAAAACGCCTGGTAGAACTTGCCCGAAAAATTCACCGAGGCGCCATGAGTCAAGTGACCGCCGTGGGCCAGGGACATCCCCAGAATGGTGTCTCCAGGCTCCAGCACCGCAAGGAACACCGCCTGGTTGGCCTGAGACCCGGAATGCGGCTGAACGTTGACGTATTCGCAATTGAACAGCTTGCGGGCGCGTTCGATGGCCAGGTTTTCAATCTCGTCGACCACCTTGCAACCGCCGTAATAGCGCTTGCCCGGATAGCCCTCGGCGTACTTGTTGGTGAGCACCGAGCCCTGGGCCTGGAGCACTTCGTCGCTCACATAGTTTTCTGAAGCGATCAGCTCCAGGTGGGTTTCCTGGCGATTGCGTTCACGGTCGATCAGGCGGGCAACGGCGGGGTCGAAATTTTGCAGGCTCATGATGAGGTTCCTAGGTCAGCAGGTCGGCCAGGGGCTGGGATTGCAAGCGTGTCTGGCCCCTGGTCGAGTTGGAGAGAAAAATCGAGGTGTCTTTCAAACCGCTGCCGGTGATCAGGATCACGGCGGTCTGCGGGGTATCAGGGTGGGCTTCGGCGTACTTGAGCAGCCCGGCGAAGGCACTGGCGGCGCCGGCTTCGGGAAACACACCGGTGCTGGCGGCCAAGCGGGACGCCGCCGCGACAATGCTCGGGTCGCTGACGCACATGAACTCGCCGCCGCTGGCCGTGACGGCGCGCATGGCTTTGAGACGATCACGCGGCAAGGCCACATTGATGCTGCTGGCCAGGCTTGTCGGCGCAATGCGTTCTATCTGCTGCATCGGCCGCTCACTGCGCCAGGCCCGGTACATAAAGTTGCTGTGCTCGGCCTGCACGCCGATCAAGCGCGGGATGCGCTCGATCCAGCCCAGTTGCAGCAGGTCGAAGAACCCCTTGTAGACCGAACCGAGAATGCAGCCATTGCCGACCGGCACGAACACCAGGTCCGGCACCTGCCAATTGAGTTGCTCGCACATCTCGAAGGCGACGGTTTTCTTGCCTTCGCTCATGTAGGAGTTGATCCCGGTGGTGCGGTTGTACCAGCCGTGGGTTTCGCAGGCGTCGAGGCATTGGTCGAAGGCTTCGTCGTATTGGCCGTCCACCAACACAATCTCGGCGCCATAGCCTTGCATCTGCGCGAGCTTTTCGCGGGGTGCACTTTTTGGCAGGTAAATCACGTTATGCAGGCCCAGGCTCGCACTCATCCCGGCCAGGGCCGAGGCGGCGTTGCCGGTACTGGCCACCGCCACGGTGCGCGCGCCGGACTGCAAGGCATGGGCCACCGCCAGGGCGCTGGCGCGGTCTTTCAGCGAGCCGGTGGGTTGGCGGGATTCATCCTTGATAAAGACCTTGATCTGCGCGCCCCTGCCGAGCAGTTCCGGGCGCGAATAAAGCGGCGTGTTCCCCACCAGCAGCGGCGGAATGAACTGCGTCGAACGCAACGGCATCAGCCGGTCATAGCGCCACATGCCACGGGCGTGGGCTTGGGCCAGGCTGTCCTTGGACCATTCGCGCTTGAGCGTCGAGTAATCGTAAAGCGCATCGAGGGCACCTTCGGTTTTGCAATGGGGGCAGTAGTAACTGACCTCATGCGGCTGGTAGCTGCGATCGCAGACCAGGCACTGCAACACATATTCGCTGTACGAATGCTTCATGGCCAAGCCCCTGAAAATACGCGGTGCGGGTGCTTTTGCTGCCGACGTCGGCCCATTGCTGCGGACCGACGGGCACTGCACGCGGAGAGTGGGCTTCAGACCACCATGATGGCGTCGATGGCGACCAGGGTATTGCGCGCCAGGGCGCTGGCACCGGCGGTGGTGCGCGCCGGGTATGGCTGGGTGAAGTACTCCTCCATCACTCGGTTGAGGGTCGGGAACTCGCTCAAGTCCGTGATGAATGCGGTGACCTTGACCACGTTCGCCAGGGTACCGCCTGCGGCTTCGGCCATTTGTTGCAGATTGTCCAGGGTCTGACGCAATTGGCCTTCGAAGTCATGGGCCAGTACCTCGTTGTTCAGCGCCGAGACCGGGGTCTGTGCCGACAGGTAGATGGTTTGCCCGTGACTGACCTTGATCCCTTGGGAATACGTGCCCAGGGGCAGCGGCGCCTTGTCGGTGAAGATCACGTTTTCTTCGCCCAGGAAAGGCTTGGCGACGGACTGGAGTTGAGCGTTGGTCTGCATGGTGACGTTCCTTGTGAAGTGGGTGAAGGGTTAGTGCAAATCAGCAACCTGTTTGACGGCCAGGCTGGAAAACGCCTCGTCGCGGCAACGCGCCGGGGAGAAATGCTGGTAGTTGAGTTGCAGCGCCGCCAGGTCCGCCGGCATGGCGACCCCCAGTGCCGCGTGGCTGCACAACCGGGCGATGGCCGGCGCGGCTTGAATGCCATAGCCACCGAGGGCAGCGAGCCAGATAAAGCTCTCGTGCTGCGGGTCCTGGCCGAGCACCGGGGAGCGGTCGGCGACAAAAGTGCGCAGGCCCGCCCACTTGTTGATAATCGAGCGTGGCCGCAGGCGCGTGGTGCTTTGCAGACGGTCCATGGTGATCGCCAGGTCCAGCTCGACGGGCAGCGCATCACAGGGCAACGACGGGTTTTCATCGCAGGGCGAGACGATCAGGCGCCCGGCTTCCGGCTTGATGAAAATGTCTTCGTCCACGGTGCCCAGGTACGGCGTGCGGTGCACGTCGCACTGTGGGTCCACCGCCAGCACCGTGCGGCGCAGCGGCCGCACACCGACCTTGGGCACGCCGCAACGCTGGGCGAACTCATCAGCCCAGGCCCCGGCCGCATTGACCACGATCGCCGCCTCCAGCCGTTGGCCGTGCGCGGTGTGCAAGGTCCAGTGACCGTTGCGGTGTTCGCCGCGCAGCACTTCGGCTTCGCGCTTGACCACACCGCCGCGAGCCCGCAGGCCGCCGAGGTAGGCGCCATGAATGCCGTGCACATCCAAATCGAACGCGCTGGGCTCATAGATGCCGGCGCTCCAGGCGCCTTCGGCCAGGTAGGGCACCAGTTCGAGCACCTGTTTGTCGTCGAGGAATCTCGCCGTGGGCACTTGCCCGAGTACGGCGGTAAACCGGGCGGCCAGTTTGTCCACTCGCGCTGCTTGCGCCACGATCAACGCACCCCGTGGCGACCACAGCGGGTGTTCGGCCAGGCCTTCGGGCGGGTTCTCGAAAAAGCCTCGGGAAGCGCAGGTCAGCGAGCGGATCTGCTGGTTGCCGTAGCTTTCCATCGAGATCGCCGCCGAGCGGCCGGTGGTGTGATAGGCCAGTTGCTGCTCCTGCTCCAGCAGGCAAACGCTGCCGTGGGCCGCCAGCTCATACGCCGCAGAAACGCCAGCGATGCCGCCGCCCACCACAATGAAATCGTAACGTGCGGTCATGGTCGGCTGCCCTGCGCCATCGCGACGGCCTTGCTTTCGCGGCTGTAGGTCAGCACGAAGTGGGCGACGAGACCGAAGATCAAGCCCCAGAACGCAGCAGCCAGGCCGAGGAAACTCATGCCCGAGGCGGTGACCAGGAAGGTGATCAACGCGGCTTCCCGTTGCTTCTCATCGGCCATCGCGCCGGTCAGCCCGGCGCTGATAGCACCGAACAGTGCCAGCCCGGCGAGGGACGCAATCAGCTCTTTAGGCAAGGCGGAAAACACCGAGGCCAGGGTTGCGCCGAAGGTGCCCATGAGGATGTAGAACACCCCGCAGGCGATCCCGGCGATGTAGCGCTTGTCGCGATCTTCGTGGGCTTCACGGCCGGTGCAGATGGCGGCGGTGATCGCGGCCAGGTTGAAGCCGTGGGAGCCGAACGGCGCCATCAGCACCGAACCAATGGCTGTCACCGAAATGATCGAGCGCGCCGGGGTGTTGTAGCCCGAGGTGCGCAACACGGCCATGCCTGGCACGTACTGCCCGGTCAGCGTCACCAGCGCCAGCGGCAGGCCGATGTTGATAATGGCGTGCCAGCTCCACTCTGGCGCGATAAACACCGGGTGCGCCACGGCAATGGTGATTGCACCGCTGTTCAATTCACCAAACGACGCGGCGACGGCGCAGCCGACAATCAGCACCGACAGAATCGCGTAGCGCGGCGAGAGACGTTTGAAGATCAGGTACGCCGCAATCATCGCCAGCACCAACGCGGGTTGCAGCTTGATCGAGGTGAACAGCTCGGCGCCGAAGCGGAACAGGATGCCCGCAAGCATGGCGGCGGCGATGGCCTTGGGCAGACGACTCATCAACTTGTCGAAGGCGCCGGACAAGCCCACCACGGCAATGATCACCGAGGCGACCACATACGCGCCGATGGCTTGTGGCAGCGTGACCGTCGGCAGCATCGACACCAGCAATGCCGCACCGGGTGTGGACCACGCGGTAATCACCGGAACCCGCAGGCGCCAACTGAGAAACAGGCCGGTGATGCCGCTGCCGATGGAAATCGCCCAGATCCACGAAGACACCACGTCATTGGGCAGGTGCGCTTCCTTGGCCGCCTGGAACACGATGATCAACGGGCCGGCATAAGAAATGATCACGGCAATAAAGCCCGCGATGACGGCTGACAGGGATAGATCCTTTCTGAGTGTGTCCATGATGTCTCGACTTGGCGCGGCGGTGCCGGCGGTGAACGGGGGAAGATTGAGTCGATTGCTTCGATTCGAGATGAGTGTATTTGAAGAAATTGAGTTGATTCAATAGGCGACAAGGTTGTTACGAGATGTTTTTTTGCCATTGACGCCGGTTTTTCTGCGATCAAGCAGGTAATAGATTGATTTATAAGGTGATTAAAAAACCAAAAAATATCTGAACCTGGCGATCAACATCGATTCAATCACGGCATCAATCGACTCAATTTATCGATTGTGTCGATTTATTAGTTGCCTAACCTCCCTGTGATATGCTCGGATATTCATCATTTCTACGATGGGCAGTGATCATTCATGTGGGTTCCCCAGCTAAGCGAATTCGGCCAGCCGATGTATTTGTCGATTGCCGATGCGTTGGCACGCGATATCGGCAACGGTGTATTGAACGAAGGCGATCGCCTGCCGACCCTGCGGGAGCTGGCCACGACCCTGAATGTCACGCCGGGCACCATCAGCCGCGCGTACAGCGAAGCCCAGCGCCGTCGCCTGGTGCAGGGTGAAGTGGGGCGCGGGACGTATGTGCTCAATCAGAAGCAACTGGAGTTGCCGGCGAGTAACAGCGCGTCGATGCCGTTGAACCTGGGGCAGTCCGAACTGCTCGACCTGTCGATCATCAAGCCCTACAGCGAAACCCTGGAATACTGGCTGCGCGACGCGCTGGTGGGCATGGCCAAGAGCACCGATTTCGCCCGTGCCCTGGACTACGCCCCGGATGGCGGCCATCCGGCGCATCGCGAGGCGGGTGCACAGTGGTTGCGGCATTCATTGCCCGACGCGCAGTGGCAGCAGGTGATCATCACCGCCGGCGCCCAGCACGGTTTGATGGTGGCAATGAGCGCCCTGACCAACGCCGGCGACCTGGTGCTCTGCGAAGCACTTTGCTACCCCGGCATCATCTCCCTGGCCCATGGCCTGGAGCGCCGCCTGCGGGGCGTGCCGATGGATGACGAAGGCATCATTCCCGAAGCATTGCGCGAGCTGTGCCAGCGCGAAAAACCCGCGATGCTGGTGTGCGTGGCAACCTGCCAGAACCCGACGGCGGCGATCATGTCGCAAAAGCGCCGGGCGCAAATTGCGGCGCTGGCCGAAGAGTTCGACTTCATCATCCTCGACGACGACATCTATGGTTTTCTCGCCACCGATCCGTCCATCAAACCGCTGTCGGCGTTTGCCCCGGACCGTTCGGTGTACCTGACCAGCCTGTCGAAGTCGGTGATGCCGGCGCTGCGTATCGGCTACCTGTACAGCCCGCCAAAACTGCTGTCACGCCTGACCTCGATGGTCCGCAGCAGTGTGTGGATGCCATCGCCACTGACGGCGCAACTGGCCAGCAATGTCGTCACCGAAGGCCTGGACAAAAAACTGATCCGCATCCAGCGCAACGAAGCCGCCGGACGCCAGGCGATTGCCCAGGAGATCTTCGCCAATTACGAACTCAAGACCCAGCCGTATTCCTACCATGTGTGGTTGACGCTGCCCGAGCCCTGGACCGCTGACGAATTCACCATGCTGGCGCGGGCCAATGGGGTGCTGGTGCTCAGTGGCACACAGTTCCAGGCCGAACGTTCCGGGGTGACGCGCAGTGTGCGGCTGGTACTGATGTCGCCCACCAGCCAGGACGAGTTGCGTTTCGCCCTGACCAAATTGGCCAGCCTGATCGATTCCGACCCGCGACGTTACTACTAGGCTGCGCGCTCCTCCCCTGGATTGCGCTCGAAGTAGCGCTTGTACTCGCGGCTGAACTGCGACGTGCTCTGATAGCCCACATTGTGCGCTGCCTGGGCCACGCCCATGCCTTCGACCAGCAGCAATTGCTGGGCCTTGAGCAGGCGCAGGCGCTTGAGGTACTGCACCGGCGACAGCAAGGTGCAGCGCTTGAAGTGCTCGTGAAAGGTCGACGCACTCATGTGCGCATACCCGGCCAACGTCTCGATATTCAGCGGTTCGGCGAAATGGGCATGCAGGTGATTCAGTGAAGTGGCGATCCGCGAGAACTGCCCCTGCTGCTCCACCAGCGCACGCAGCACATCCGCCTGCGGCCCGCGCAGCGCGGTGAACAACAACTCGCGCACCCGCGCCGGGCCCATGATCCGGCTTTCCAGCGGATCGTGCAGGCACTGCAACAGCCGCTCGACGCAACCGCGCATGGCGTCATCGAGTATCACCGAACTCATCGACTCCAGGGTTTGCGCGGTCGGCGGCGGCCCGGCCTGCATGCCCATGGCCATCACCAATTCCCCCAGCACCACACGGTCGATCCCCACCGACACCCCCAACAGCGGCGCGCCAGGCGCCATGGCGAATGTCTCGCACTCAAACGGCACCGGCATCGCCTGGATCAGGTAATGCCCGGCGCCATACTCCAGGGTCCGCGGCCCCAGGTACGCGAGTTTGCTGCCCTGGGCCACGAACATCAGGCTTGGCTCATAGATCTGCGGCCCACGTGCCACGTCACAACTGGCGCGCAGCACCTTCACACCGGGCAGGTGGGTCGGGGAAAAACCGTCACAGGGCGTAAGCCCCTCAATCAGGGAAACCAGCGTGGCGTTGGCGTCGAGATGGCGGGTCAACAACATGGCAAAAAACTTCGCGAAAAAGGGATGTGAACATCATCGCAGGTCTGGCGACACATAAATCCAAACAAGGGGCACTCCCGGACGAATAGGCATGAGACTCGGAGCAATCGCCATGGCTGCCCCGAGGGTCGATGGGGAGAATGGCCCGCCTCACTTGTCACTGCTTTTTGCGAGGTTTCATCATGTACACCGCCATCGGTTATGCCGCCCAGTCGGCCACCACTCCCCTCGCCCCCATGTCGTTTGAACGCCGCAGCCCGCGCGCCGATGACGTGGCGATCGAGATTATGTACTGCGGCGTCTGCCACTCCGACATCCACCAGGCACGCAACGAATGGGGCATTGCCGTGTACCCACTGATGCCGGGCCACGAGATTGTCGGCAAGGTCACTGCCGTCGGCGCCAGCGTCACCGCGCATAAAGTCGGCGACCTGGTCGGCGTGGGCTGCATGGTCGATTCGTGCCGTCACTGTGAAGCGTGCCAATCGGACCTGGAGCAGTACTGCCTCGAAGGCCCGACCATGACCTACGCCACCCCGGACCGCGTGGACGGCAGCAACACCATGGGCGGCTATTCGGACAGCATCGTGGTCAGCGAGCACTTTGTGGTGAAGATCCCGGCCAAGCTCGACCTGGCCAGCGCCGCGCCGATTCTGTGCGCCGGCATCACCACTTACTCGCCGCTCAAGCACTACGGCGTAAAAGCCGGCGATAAAGTCGGGATTCTGGGCATGGGTGGCCTGGGTCACATGGGCATCAAGTTCGCCAAGGCCATGGGCGCAGAAGTCACGCTGTTCACCCGCTCGGCGAGCAAAGCTGAAGAAGGCCGTCGCCAGGGCGCCGATCATGTGATCGTGTCCACCGACGCCGAGCAGATGAAAGCCGCTGCCGGGCACTTCGATTTCCTGCTGGACACCATCCCGGTACAGCACGACCTCAACCCCTACCTCGACGTGCTGCGCTTTGATGGCGTGCACATCCTGGTCGGTTTGATCGAGCCGGTAGACCCGCCGGTGAACGCCGCCAAACTGGTGCTCGGCCGTAAGGTACTGGCCGGCTCGCTGATCGGTGGCATTGCCGAAACCCAGGAAGTCCTGGATTTCTGCGCCGAGCATGGCATCACCTGCGACATCGAAATGCTCGACATCCGCCAGATCAACGAGGCCTACGCCCGCATGATCGCCGGTGATGTGAAGTACCGCTTTGTCATCGACATGGCGACCCTGAAGGCCTGATCAGGCCTTCGCGCCCAACTCCGCTGACAGCCGCGCTGCGACCTGTTTGATCACAGGGATCAGCTCGGCCATTTTCTCCAGCGGCATGTAGGGCACGGTACTGGCGATGCTGATGCCGGCGACGATTCGTCGGCTGGCATCGCGCACCGGTGCCGCGACGCAACGGATCGACGGTTCGTTGTCTTCCAGATCGAACGCATACCCGCCCACCACGTATTCATGCATGCGCTGCTCGAACTGTGCCCAGGATTGTTCCGGGTGCTGCGGCCACTGCAGGTTTTTTCCGCCCGCCGGCAGGCTGGTTTCGTACAAGCGTTGCCACTCTTGCACCGTGTCATCCAGCAGCATCGCCTTGCCCACGCCCGTGCGCGCCAACGGCATGCGATGGCCGACCCGCGAGCGCATTTCCGGGCCGTTACGGCCAGGGTTCTTGTGCAGGTACAGCACGTCGTCGTATTCGCGAATCGCCAGGTGGATGGTGTCGCCGGTCAGTGCCGACAGCTCGTCCAGGTACGGCACCGCCAGGCTCACCAACGGCAGCTCTTCACGGGCCTGGAACCCCAGCTCGATCAACTTCGGCCCCAGCAGGTAACCGACTTGCGGCACCACGCGCAGATAACGCTCGTCCACCAGGCAACTGGCCAGGCGATGGGTGGTGCTGCGGGTGGTGCCGATGCGCTTGGCGATCTCTTTCAGATCCCGTGCTCCGGCCGCCACTGCCTGCACCACGCCAAGGCCACGCAGCAGGGTCTGGGTGCCGGTGGGGGCGGTGTCTTTGCTCGGGCTGTCGGGAGGTTGTTGCATATCAGGCCTATAAGTAAAAAAGCGCGGGCATTATGGCAAAAACCTCAATGCAGTGGAGATCCAAATCAGCGTTGTTTCATGCGGTCGATGACGACGGCCAGCAGCAGGATCGAGCCGCGAATTACGTACTGGTAAAACGTGTCGATGTTCTTCAGGTTCATCGCGTTTTCGATGATCGCCAAAATCAGCACCCCCGCAATCACATGCCGGATCATGCCGATCCCGCCGCTCAATGACACCCCGCCCAGCACACATGCCGAGATCACGGTCAGTTCAAAACCCTGGCCGATCATGGGCTGGCCCGAGGTCATGCGCGAGGCGAGGATTACCCCGGCCAGTGCGCCGATCAAGCCGTGGACGGCGAAGATCAGGATCTTGGTGCGATCAACGTTCACCCCGGCCAATAGCGCTGCTTCCGGGTTGCCGCCGATGGCCATGGTGTTGCGCCCGTAGGTGGTGTAGTTGAGCAGCCAACCGAAAAACACGAAGCACACGATGGTGATCAGGATCGGCACCGGCACGCCGAACCACTGGCCGTTGCCAAACACAAAGAACTGCTCCTGGGACACGCCGACCGCCTTGCCGTCGGCAAAGATGTAGGCCAGGCCGCGCACGATCTGCATGGTGGCCAAGGTGGTGATCAGCGCGTTGACCCGCAGCTTGGCGATGACGATGCCGTTGATCAGCCCGACGATCAGGCCCATCAGCAATGCGGCGCCGATGCCGAGCATCACGCTCTCGGTGTCGCGCATGACGATAGCTGCGACCACGCCTGCGCAGGCAATCACCGAGCCCACCGACAAGTCAAAGTGACCCGACGCCAGGCAGAACAGCATGGTGCAGGCGGCGATGCCGACGGTGGAAATCGCCAGGCCCAGGCCGCGCATGTTCAGCGGCGAGAGGAAGTTGTCGATCAGCAAGGCGCACAGCACAAAGATGC
>NZ_RWIO01000042.1:0-119031 GCF_009764655.1 Pseudomonas sp. PB105 | reverse complement strand
TAGTGAAACGATGCATCGCCGATGGTAGTGTGGGGTTTCCCCATGTGAGAGTAGGTCATCGTCAAGATTAAATTCCGAAACCCCATTTGCGAAAGCAGATGGGGTTTTGTTTTGGGCGGTCGGAAAGCGCGGTTAGACCCACGACAAATTTGCACAGTTATTTCTGAACCAGACCACTAGAATAGGTACCTAACCTTTTTTAGAGCCAGAGCCCTATTTATGCCCGATCCGGTTGATGCCCTTGAGGTGTCGGATTTACCACTGGACGACCTGGTGGCATGCCATGAGTGCGACTTACTGATGCGCAAACCCGTGCTCGCCCTCGGCGAAAAAGCCCAATGCCCGCGTTGCGGTTACGAGCTGTACGCTCACCGCCACAATGTCGTTGAGCGTAGTCTTGCCCTGGTACTCGCCGCGCTGTTGCTGTACATCCCCGCAAACTTTCTCCCCATCATGCAGCTCAATCTACTCGGGCAGTCCTCTGAGGACACCGTGTGGAGTGGCGTAGTCGGCCTATTTGATACTGGTATGCAAGGCGTTGCTGCCGTGGTGTTTCTATGCAGCATGGGCATTCCCTTGCTCAAATTGCTCTGCCAATTGGCGGTGTTGCTCAGTATTCGTTGGAAAGTCGGCCGCAGTTACGGCTTATTGTTGTACCGCATCTACCACCACATGAAAGATTGGGGAATGTTGGAGGTCTACTTGATGGGCGTGCTGGTGGCAATTGTGAAACTTGCCGACATGGCCGCCATCACGATTGGCCTCGGTTTGGTCTGCTTCGTCAGTCTATTAATGGTTCAGGTTCTGCTTGAGGTGGTGATGTCGCCGCACCAGATCTGGCAAGCGCTGTCGGGAGAGGATGATCATGCGGGCGATTGATGCGGGCATTCTGATTTGTACCGAATGCCACGAGTTGAACAAGCAGGAAGCAGATACCGATGAGCAAATCTGCTCCCGTTGCGGTGCGCTGATCCATGCCCGTCGCCCCAACAGCCTCGCGCGCACGTGGTCTTTGCTGATCACTGCCGCGATTTTATACATCCCCGCCAACCTGTTGCCGATCATGACGATCAACTCATTGGGTCAGGGTGACCCCAGCACCATCATGGCGGGTGTGATTCAACTGGTGCAGCACGGTATGTTTCCCATCGCAGCCGTGGTATTTATCGCCAGTATCCTGGTGCCCACGTTCAAGCTGGTTGGCATTGGCCTGCTACTGTTCTCGGTGCAGCGTCACCAGCCGCTTTCTGCACAGCAACGCATTGTGATGTACCGCTTTATCGAATTCATTGGGCGCTGGTCCATGTTGGATATCTTCGTGATCGCCATCCTTGTGGCGGTCGTAAACTTTGGACGGCTTGCCAGCGTCGAGGCCAACCTCGGTGCTGCGGCGTTCGCCAGTGTGGTGATCTTGACGATGCTTGCCGCTGTAACTTTTGATCCCCGACTGATTTGGGATAACACGGAGTCGGACGACGACCATGAGTGATTTGCCTAAAGCTAAAACCCGTCCAGCTTCCAACTGGTCGGCCATTTGGGTGTTACCCCTGATTGCCCTGATCATCGGCGGCTGGTTGGGATGGCGTGCCTATTCCCAGCAGGGCATTGAGATCCAAGTGCGCTTTGAAAGCGGCGAAGGCATCCAGGTCAACAAGACTGAAGTTGTCTACAAAGGCATGCCAGTGGGTAAGGTCAAAGCCTTGGCCTTGGATGACGAGGGCAATAATCGCGGGGTGATTGCCACCATCGAGATGAACAAGGACGTCGATCAATACCTCAAGACCAACACGCGCTTCTGGCTGGTCAAACCCAGCGTCAGCCTCGCCGGTATCACTGGCTTGGAAACCCTGGTCTCAGGTAACTACATCGCCGCCAGCCCTGGCGATGGCGAACCCACACGTAAATTCAAGGCGCTCTCTGAAGAGCCGCCATTATCCGACGCCAAGCCCGGCCTGCATCTGACCATCAAGGCTGATCGTCTAGGCTCGCTGAACCGTGGCAGCCCTGTCTTCTACAAGCAGATCCAGGTCGGTCAGGTCAAAAGCTACCTGCTGTCCGAGGATCAGAGCACCGTCGAGATCAAGGTCTACATCGAACCGACTTACGCTAACCTGGTGCGCAAACACACGCGTTTCTGGAATGCCAGCGGCATCAGCATCGACGCCAACCTTTCCGGTGTGAAAGTGCGCAGCGAGTCGCTCTCCAGCATCGTCGCCGGCGGGATAGCGTTCGCCACTCCGGAAAATCGAAAAGACAGCCCACCCACCGATCCAAGCCTACCGTTCCGGTTATACGAAGACTTCGACGCCGCCGCGGCTGGCATCAGGGTCAAGGTCAAGCTCACTGACTTCGAAGGCCTGCAAGCTGGGCGTACCCCGGTGATGTACAAAGGCATCCAGGTCGGCAGCCTTAAAACCCTGAAGATCGACCCCGACCTGTCCAGCGCTAACGCCGAGTTGACCCTCGACCCATTGGCCGAAGACTACCTGGTGCAGGACACCCAATTCTGGGTAGTCAAGCCGTCCATTTCCCTGGCAGGCATCACCGGTCTGGAAGCTTTGGTAAAAGGTAACTACATCGCCGTCCGTCCCGGCGATAAGGGCAGCGCTCCTCAGCGTGAATACGTCGCCCGCGCCAAAGCACCACCGCTGGACCTGCGCTCTCCCGGCCTGCACATGGTGCTATTCACCGATAACCTTGGCTCCCTGGATGTCGGCAGCCCGATCCTTTACAAGCAGGTCAGAGTCGGTTCGGTACAGAGCTACCAGTTCTCGCGCAAGAACAAGCAACTGGTGATTGGCGTTCACATCGAGAAGGAATACGAAAACCTGGTCAACGGTTCCACGCGTTTCTGGAATGCCAGTGGCGTCACCCTGACCGGTGGCCTCACCGGCGGCATCCAGGTGAAGAGTGAATCCCTCGCCAGCCTGATGGCCGGCGGCATCGCGTTCGAAACGCCACAGCCGAACGTACCCCTGAAAAAGCGCATTCCGCGTTTCCGCTTGTTCGCCGACCGTGAAGCCGCCAACCAGCACGGCACTCTGGTGACCATCAAGGTTGACCGCGCCGATGGCCTGCGCCCAGGCACTGCGGTACGTTTCAAAGGCCTGGATGTCGGCAAGATCGAGAGTGTCGACCTGAGTGCCGATATGCAGTCGGTGCTGCTCAGTGCTCGCATCACCCAGGTGGCGGACCGGATCGCACGTGCCGGTAGCCAGTTCTGGGTGGTCAAGCCGGAGCTCGGCCTGATGAAAACCTCCAACCTGGAAACCCTGGTTACCGGCCAATACATCGAAGTGCAACCCGCAGTAAAAAGCTCGGGTCCGCAAAAGAGCTTCGTCGCCCTGGACCAGCCGCCTGAGGTGGTACACCAAGAGGAAGGCCTGAGCCTCACGCTCAGCGCCGCACGCCGTGGCTCGTTGAAGGAAGGTGTGCCTGTGACTTATCGTGAGGTTACCGTGGGCAAAGTTACGGGCTACGAGTTGGGCCAAACCGCTGACCGCGTGCTGATCCACATCCTGATCGAACCCAAGTACGCATCGCTGGTGCGCGGTGGCAGTCGTTTCTGGAATACCAGTGGCTTCGGTCTCGACTTCGGCCTCTTCAAAGGCGCCACCGTACGGACTGAGTCCTTGGAGACGCTGGTTGCCGGCGGCATCGCCTTCGCCACGCCAGACGGCGAGCGGATGGGTAACGCTGCGCGGCCACAGCAGACCTTCCCGTTGTTTGATAAGTTTGAAGATGAATGGCTGACCTGGGCGCCTAAAATTCCGCTCGGCAAGTAGACCCAGGCGCGGCTATCGGGGGCTTGCCCCCGTGAGGCCGCCCCAGACACAAAAAAGGCCCCTGGGGAGAACCCAGGGGTCTTTGCATTTCAGCCCAAAAAATCAGACCTCATCCAACTCCGGTTCATCCGCCTGCACATTCACCGTCGCCTTCACCACATCGTGACGACGGATGTACTTCCAATCCGCCTCATCGATGTAGATCCCGTTCGGGCCGCTGCCACCTTCCAGGTCAATCGCCACCTGGGCAGACACTTGCGGCTTCACACTCGCCAGAATCGGCACGAAGCCCAGTTGCAGGCTGGTTTCCAGCAACGCGGCCTGGTTCTTCTCGTCGATGTCCGCCGCTTCATCCAGGTAGTACGGCAAGCGCACACGCCCAGCCTGATCGCGGTCCATCAGGTGCAGCAACAAGTACATGTTGGTCAGCGCCTTGATGGTCATGGTGGTGCCGTTGGACGCCGCACCATCAATGTCGGTGTGAATGACCGGCTGACCATTTACCTTGGTGATCTCAAACGCCAGCTCGAACAAGTCCTTGAGGCCCAACTGGTTGTGGTTGGCCGCCACCAGACGCGCCAGATACTCCTTGGCCTCTTCGTTCTTGTTGTCTTGCTCGGCGCTCTGGCTGAGGTCGAACACCGACAGCGTTTCGCCTTCCTCGTACTGACCCGCACTGTGGATGATCTGGTCGATATGCTTGAGAGCTTCTTTGTTCGGCGCCAGCACGATGCGGAAGCTTTGCAGGTTGGACACCTGACGCTTGTTGATCTCGCGGTTGAACAACGCCAACTGGTGCTCAAGGCTGTCGTAGTCGCTGCGGATATTGCGCAGGGTCCGAGCGATATCGGTCACCGCCGCGCGGCGCGCCTTGCCCAGCGTCAGCGCTTCATCAGTGCGGTGGGCGTAGGCATTGATCAGCAGTTGCAGACGGCGCTCAACATCATCCTCGCTGTCGAACTTGGCCACGCCCTTGAGGCGCACCTGCGCATACAGCGCCTCGATCTGGCCATCGGCGCGCAGCAGACCTTGCCAGCTGTCCTGATAGTCATTGAGCAACGGCAGCAGGTTGTCCATGGAGTCGTCGACCGGGTCCATAAACGGCGTGCCGAACGGCAAATCCGCTGGCAGCAACTGACGACGGCGCAAGGCGTCGTCCAGCGTACGTTGCTTGGCTTCCATGTCGCCAATCTGCCGGCCGACCAGTTGCAGCTTCGCCGACAGTTGTTGGACACGTTCGGTAAACGCATCGCTGGAGCGCTTCAACTCGTCCTGGGCGGCTTCCATCTGCGCCAGGTTTTCCAGCTTCTCGCCTTCTTCGGCGCTCAGGGTTTGCGCACGGCGGAAGTCTTCCAGGGCCTTTTGCGCGTCAAGCACCTGCTGGTAAAGCGCCTCGGTCTGGGTCTTGCTCGCGGCGCGGTCGGACGCTACAGCCTGCTGCGTCTTGAGTTGCTTGAGTTCTTTTTCCAGGCGTTCCTTCTGGTCGCGCAATGCGGCGCGATCTGCCAGGGCCTGCAACGCCGGCGGCTCGATGTGGGAGATGTCGATGGACAGCCCCGGCACGTCAAAGCGCTCGCCCTTGAAGCCATCGAGGATCTGCTCCAGGGATTTGACCCACTGGCCGTCCTCGTCCAGCGTGATGCCATGCTCACCCAACGGCAGGCTGAACAACGAGCTGTTGAACAGACGCATCAGACGCTCGACATCCTGCTGTGAGAATTCTTCCCGCAGTTTGGCGTAGCTGTTGTTGTCGGCGTGATCAAGCTGCTGTCTGACCGACTTCAAGCGTTTTTCCAAGTCGCGCAGACGCTCGTCCAAGTCTTCGGCGCTGAACTGACGTGACTGCGCCAAAGCGCCCGCCAGCTCATCGTGGGCATCCTTGGCCGCCAGCAGTTGCTGTTCCAGCACCTTCACGTCATCCACCAGGGCAAAGCGATGCTTGAGCACCGACAGCTCGCCCAACCAGCGCTGGATGCCGCTGATCTCACGCTCCAGGCGCATCAACTCCTGGGTGCCACCGCGCTGATCGTTCTGCAGCGCGTCTTGCTCGTTGCGGTAGTGCTCGGCCTGGATGGTCAGCTCTTCCTTGCGTGCACTGGCGTAATCGGACCAGGTGCCCAGCAGCGAGTCCAGCAGCGGCGACAGGCGATGCAGTTTGCCGCGCAAGCTGTCGCGCTGGCGAACGCCATTGGCCAACGCTTCGACCAGCGGGCCCGCGGCGACCAGCGAGTTGTAGTCCTGCTCCATGCGTCGCACATCGCGAAAGGCTTCTTCGCACGCAGCGATGTAATCCACGCTACCGGAACGCAGGCTGTGTTCGAAGGCATCGAGGAACAATTGCTTGAGCTTGGCTGCGGTGATTTCGCGCATGTGCAGCAGGTTGATAAACAACGCACGGAAGGTCTTCAGGCTCTGCTCGCTGGTGGAGCGCAGCGGGATCAGCGTCAGGTCCAGCGGGATCGAGGTGTGGCCGCCCACCAGCAAACGCCGCAGTTCATCCGGCTTGAGTTCGTAGGCTTTGAGGCCTTCGCGCTCAAGGTTGGTGAACAGCTCTTTCTGACGCAGGCACGTGTCGTTCTTTTGGTAGTGCGCCAGGTCCAGCTTGCCCGCATAGGCGAAGAACTGGTGACCGAAACCACCGCCCGGGCCGCGCCCGACCACGCCGATCACGTGCGGGCCGTGGGGCAGGGAGACTTCCACCAGGATGTAGCTGGTGTCGGTAGCAAAGTAGAAGCGCCGCGATTGTTCCAGGGTGTACTTGCCGAAACTCATGTCCGACATGCGTGCCAGGATCGGGAACTGCAAGGCGTTGATCGACGCGGATTTACCCAGGTTGTTTGCGCCATACACCGACAGCGGTTCTTCCAGCGGGAACAACCCCAAGCTGTAGCCGGCAGTGTTCAATAGGGCGAAGCGGCGGATGCCGTAGCGTTCCTTGCTCATGCGTCGGTCTCCTGTTCTTCGGCAATGGCGCGGGCCAGTGCGTCTTCTTCGCTTTCGTCCGCGAAGTCGCTGAGGTCCAGCGGGTCATCGGTCTTCAGCAGTTTTTCATCGCTGTCTTCGTCAATGATCACCGGCACCGGCAGTGGCAACACGCTGTGTACGCTGGCCGCCAGGTCGCGGTCCTGCTGCACCGACAGGCACACGTCGAGGAAGCGGTGCATCGGCGGCAGGAAGCGGTAAATGCCGTTGTCCTCGCTGGCAAAACCCAGTTGGGTCATACGGCGCATGATTTTTTCTTCGAGTTCTTCCTGGGTCTGCACTTCGGCCTGGATAAACAGGTCGCGGTATTTTTCCAGCAGGGACGGCAGCTCGTCGCGGCCCAGGCTGCCACCGTCGAGCACGGCGATCGGGTCGCGGCCCTGATCGGCCAGGTGCTCGACGATGATGAAGGTGAACAGCGCCAGGCGCTGGGCGGTCTTGTTCACCTGCGCGCTGGCGATGGCGGAGTCCGGCACGAAGTAATAAAAACCACGGGTGTCGCATACCAGCTCAAAGCCCAGGGCCTTGAACAGCGTGCGGTACTGGTCCTGGAAGTTCGACAGTTGTGCGTACAGCTCCGGGTCGCGGCGGCTGACGTGGTAACCCTTGAACAGCTCGCGAAAGATCGGCGCCAACTGGGACAGTTCGGATAGATCAAGATGCATAAGGTGTACTCGCAGGATGCTCGGCGGCGTCGGTGCCGGCCGGGAGCAGGGCGAATGAGCGCAGGCTGACCTGGTGCTCGTGTGTGTGGTAATCGCGACGTTCCAGGCGTTCGCGCTTGAAGCGCTTCTCACGGGACAGTCGCGAGAACCAGTACAGCAATTCGTCGGTGGCGCCGTCCGGTTCCTGCTCCAGCAGCCAAGTCATCAGGTCCGGCATCGGCAGGGCGTCTTCGCAACGCTCCAGCATTTCCTTGACCGTACGTGGCGCACGCTGGGCTTCGCCCTTGTGGGATTTGTGCGCCTTGGGGAACCGTGCCGGTTTCGGCTCGAAATTCGCCAGGGCATATACATAGGCTTCCACCTGACTCGCGCTACCAAGGAAGGTACTTTGCGGCCGGGTGAACATGGGCATGGCGGCCTGGGGTACCGCATCCAGGCCTTTGCGGCGGATGGCCGACAGCGCCAGTGCCGCGCCACGGGTCACGGCGTTGTGCCGGCGCGCTTCTTCACGCAGCGGCAACAGCAGCTCGCGGGCATGACGCAAGGTCAACTGGGCGCTGGTCTGCATTTCGAGGATGCGCGCGTGGGTGCGCAGCAGCATGTCGTCGTCCACCAGGTGGCCAAGACGCTGTTGCTCGGTGAGCATGCGCAGCAGCACATTCTCGACCTTGCGCACGCCTTGCTCGAAGGCGCCGTCGGCGTTCACCAGTTGGATCATGGGTTCGACGTATTCGTCCCAGGTCGCCAGCACTTCAGCGTAACGCTGGCGCAACGGGATCTGCCGGTCGCTGGTCTTGGCACGGTCTGCCACGGCCGCGAGGGCTTGTTCGTCGTTGGCGAGTTTTTTCAGCACATCCCGCACGCGCATATCCAGCAGGCGCAGCTGGCGGGCCAGGTCGTGGCCGTCACGGATGTCGAAGGCGTCCTGGATATAACCGGCCAGGCGCTCAAGGTGGCGCAGGTAGGCTTCGATTTCCAGGCACAGGCCAAGCCGGTGCTCCTTGCGAAGATAAGCCAGGAAATCGTGGATCTGCGCGTTGAGCTCGAAACGGTTCGGGCTCTTGGCGACAGGCACCAGGATATCCAGGCGAATCCACACGTCCAGCAGGCTGGTGATGTCCTGGGGCGTGCTGTCCAGTTGTTGGGCGGCCAGTTGTGCGCGCAGCTCGCTCAGGCTCAGGGTGCCTTGGTCGAAGTGTTCGCACAGTGGCTCAAGTAAGGCCCAGTGTTCGGCGAGGGCGCGCAGGACGCGCTTGGGTTCGATCATGGGAATGGCCGGCTGGTTGGCGATTAAAAGTCGCGATTGTACTGCATCAAGCGGGGGATTTATCCACAGCCGGTCAGTGCGCAGTGGGCGATTGTTACCGAACAGCGGTAGAATCCCCGCTCTTTACTTATCCACAAGTGGCCGAGCTGTGCTTATCGAGTCCCGACGTCGCGCTTACTTGACCGCCATGCAGGTGGTCAACTGGCTGCCCCGCACCGAACTGCCGTTTGCCGCGCCGTCGCGGCCCGAGCTGCTACAGGCGCTTGAGCCCGATGAGGCGTTCCAGACCTCGGGCGAGGAGGCTGCCGCACCGGTGGCCGTGGTCAAGCCGCAGCCGCAGGCGCGCCCGGCGGTCGAGCGCACCAAGATCGAAGTGCCACGCCCGTCGCCGATAGCCAAGCCCGTGGTCGCCGAGGCGCAGGCCCCGGTGGTCAAGACCCCGGCAGTGCCGCCGCCACGCTTTGCCCTGCAATTGCTGCGCGCCGGGCGCTGCCTGCTACTGGTGGAATTGCCCACCGGCGAGCGTTTCCAGACCCGCGATCCCGCTTATATGTTGCTCAAAGACATGCTGCGCGCCGCCGGTTTGCCCGACAGCCCGCAAATCGTCGGTGATCCGGTGCGCTGGCCGCTGTTGGTGCGCGGCACCATGGACCAGGGCCCGGAAGCGGCGCGGGATTTTGTGCAGAGCTTTGTCTCGGCGCGCCTGGAAGACGAACCCTGTGTGTGCCTGTGGCTGATCGGCCTGCCCGCCGTGCGGTTTGCCGGTGAGGCCAATGCCGAGTCCTGGTACCGCGAACTGCAGGTCGAAGGCCTGGGTTCGGTATGGGCCCTGCCGGGCCTCGAATTATTAATGGAAGAGCCACAGCGTAAGGCTGATGTCTGGCAAGCCATGCGCCGGCTGATGGCGCGCTGGAAAACAACCGATGAGTGAGGCTTTATCCTTCCGCCCGATGACCGAGGCTGACCTCGACGCCGTGCTGAAAATCGAATACGCGGCGTTCAGCCATCCCTGGACCCGCGGCATCTTTATGGACGGGCTGGGCAAGTACCAGATCTGGCTGATGTTTGAAGGTGAGCAGCAGGTGGGTCATGGCGTCGTGCAGATCATCCTCGACGAGGCGCATTTGCTCAACATCACCGTCAAGCCGGAAAACCAGGGCCGTGGTTTGGGCTTGAGCTTGCTCGAACACTTGATGTCTCGGGCCTATGAGGCCAAGGCGCGGGAATGTTTCCTGGAAGTGCGCGACAGCAATACCGGCGCTTTTCGCTTGTACGAGCGCTATGGCTTTAACGAGATTGGCCGTCGTCGGGATTACTACCCGGCTGTCGGTGGTCGCGAAGATGCGGTCGTCATGGCCTGCACCCTCGTCGACTAAACGTTGAAACCCATGTGGGAGGGGGCTTGCCCCTCCCACATTTTGTTGAACCGCATTTCTTCAGCGGTTGCCGTCTACCGGGTCGAGATCGGCCAACTCCGCCTCATCCAACCCATTCCCGCCGCCAATCGCATCTTCATCCACGATACTCAGGTCGTAGTCCGCAGGATTATCTTCACCTTCCTCCCGGACATCCCGCGCACCATCCTCATGGATCAGGGTTTCCGGACTCATATCGTCATCGGTAGGCTCGTGATCATCCGTCGAAGCCCCCGTCAGACCGGCTTCACGCACCCGTTCGGCGGGCATCAGGTGCTCGCGTTCACGACGTGGGATCTCATCGCCGATCTCCGCCGTCGGTTCCTCTTCGTCAAAATCCAACTCGCGCATCGACCCCATGCGATCTTCGTTGTCGTCAATTGGTTCGGGCTGGGTAGCGCCGTAGGGACGTCGTGATTCAGTCATGGCCAATCCTCATACTGTGGGGCTTATAGTGTGTGGACAGGCACGGCGCGCCAAAGATTCAAGCTAATTTGCGCATCGCGTGACCTGGACGATGGGTTGTCAGTCACAAAACTGCGCATCATTCCTGAGGCTTTCCCTGATGAACGAACTACAAGACCTGCTTGATAACAACGAACGCTGGGCGGATGCGATCAAACAGGAAGATCCCGAATTCTTCGCCAAGCTCGCCCGCCAGCAAACCCCGGAATACCTTTGGATCGGCTGCTCCGACGCCCGTGTGCCGGCCAACGAGATCGTCGGCATGCTGCCGGGTGATCTGTTCGTGCACCGCAACGTGGCCAACGTGGTGCTGCACACCGACCTCAACTGCCTGTCGGTGATCCAGTACGCAGTCGACGTGCTGAAGGTCAAACACATCCTCGTCACCGGTCACTATGGCTGCGGCGGTGTGCGGGCGTCGATGCAGGATCGCCAGTTCGGCCTGATCGACGGCTGGCTGCGCACCATTCGCGACCTGTACTACGAAAACCGCGACGTGCTGTCCCAGTTGCCGACCGAAGAAGAACGCGTGGACCGCATGTGCGAGCTGAACGTGATTCAGCAGGTGGCCAACGTCGGCCACACCAGCATTGTGCAAAACGCCTGGCACCGTGGGCAGAGCCTGTCCATCCATGGCTGCATCTACGGCATCAAGGATGGCCGCTGGAAGAGCTTGAACACCACCATCAGTGGCTTCGAGCAACTGCCGCCGCAATACCGCCTGCGTCCACTGGGCGAAGCCTAAGGCCGTTTACGCATCCGCCACTGGGCCATGAAGGCCTGGCCTTCGGCATTCAATGGTTCCTGGCTGCCGGTGATCCAGCCCCGGCAGTTCAGCTCGCCGCATTGGCAAGCGAACTGCCGGAACAGCACATCTTCAGTGCTGGCGTAGTCCAGGGTCAGCCAGGCGCCGGCGGCGATGGGTTGCACGGTCCAGAGCTCCAGGTACGTGGTGTCGAAGAACACATTCGGGTTGCACGAATGCTGTAAGAGGCCGCAGAACCAACAGTCGTACAAGTGGATGCGCGGGGACAACTGCAGCGTGTGCAGGCGTCGTTCGCCCACTGCGTAGCCGGAGACAATGGCAATGCGCGTGCGGCCGTCCAAGGCTGTGCGCGCCTTGATGCCACCTCCCGCGTCATTTGCGGTGCGTACGACCTTGAACTGCTCGGACGAAGGGTAGCCCTGTTCAATTCGCAGCGTCTTGAACGGGTATAAACATTCACTTGCAGCAGTTCTAGCCTTATCCATGGCTTGAGTTTTCATAACTCTCCTTGGTTAGGCTGCATCGACCTGCGGGTGGTGTCTGACGGCCAGTCTTGCAGCGGATGGGCGCGGCTCAAGACTCGCTTAAGTTGGATCCGATTTCTACTGTCAAATATGACAGTAGAAACGGGTTTTTTTTCTGCGCTTTACAACGCAGGCTCCGTGATCAGGGGGGCAGGAGCGGCGTTTTTCAGCTGTTTCAACTGAGTTTTGATCGCTGATGTGGCGCACTTGGTGTTGGCCTGCTCCGGGCTCAGTTCGCGCACTGAGGTGTAGAACAACTCACAGGTCTTCTCTTTGCGCGTCACCTGCCAGGTATTCATGCAGGCCTTGAGCAGCACATTCGGGTCGCTGGCCGGTTTCTGGACCATCCCGGCCTGCCAGCAGGCGGCGCTGAGATCCTGGCCCATTACTTTCAAGCCCGCCTCGTCGGCCTTTTGTTCGTTGCCGTCGTAGGTCTCGGGGTCGGCGGCGTACCAGATATAGCTTGGGTGGTTGGCGCCCAGTACCGATACGGCTTTGCCCTCGATCGGGTTTATTTGCGCCAAACCCAGTACGCCCACGGTTTGCCCGTACTGCTGCTTGATCCAGTTACGCACCGGCGCGCCGAACGCCACCATTGGCAGCGAGCCGTCGGGCAGCAGGCTCAGTTCCTTGACCATGCGCGTTTGGTAGTCGGTGAAGTAGCTGTAGATGCCTTCCAAGTCCTTGCCGGCGTTGGAGGGGGCGGCGATGGGGGCGATATCGATGATGGTCTGGTAAGCCGGGGTTTCGGTGGCCGGCACGCCGTTGCTGGTGAGCAAGTCGGCCCAGCGATCCGTGGTTTTCGACTCCAGGTAATCCTGCGCCTGAGTCAATGAATAGTCCGGCGGGAAGTGCAGCAGCTCAATACTCTTACGGTTTTCCAGGGCCATGCCCAATGGCAGGAACAGGTACCAGCTGTAGGCCCACTTGCCGTCGCTGTTGAGCTTGCTGGCGCCTTGGTAAGCCAGGTCTGCAGTGTTGAGCAACGTCGTCAGGGGTTGGCCATAGCTGTCGGGAACGCCGCTGAAGGTTGCCACGACTTGGCCGTCATGGCTCTTGACGCTGACCTTGGCGCGGCTGTAACCGTCGCGCACCAGGCTTTGGTTCAGATAGTGCTCGGCGGTCTGCTCCAGCGTCCAGGGACGAAAGCAGATCACATTGCAGTTGTTGGGGAACGCGAACAGCTGGGTAACCCGTTGCGTGCTACCCAGTGGTACCTCGACATCGGCGTGTACGACTGCACTGCACATCAGTGCGGCCAGGGCGAGGGAAAGCCCGGTCGGTTTGAACATAGTTGATTCCTTGTCAGCGAAAGCCCGTCTGCGCGGGGTGAAAGCCCACCTCCTCACAGTAGCGGTTGACCAGGAAAACCGCGTGCTAAATCGCTGGGCGTGTCGCTATTGGATAAGAAACCTACAGGTTGAACTGCAAGGCGTTGCTCAAATCGCCCATGGGTTTCTGGCCGCGGGCGATCATCGCGTCATCGCGCTGCTTGAGGCCGTCGAGGGTCTCCAGTTGGAAGACCCGGGTGATCAAGCGCAGGATCGACGCGGTGTCGTACACCGTATGGTCCACCGTGCCTTTACGTGCGAACGGCGACACCACCAGCGCCGGAACCCGCGTGCCAGGGCCCCAGCGATCGCCTTTGGGCGGTGCGACGTGGTCCCACCAGCCGCCGTTTTCATCGACGGTGACGATCACCACCATGTTTTTCCACTGCGGGCTGTCCTGCAGCACCTTCAACGCGCGGGCGATATGGCGGTCGCCCGAGGCCACGTCGGCGTAACCGGCATGCATGTTCAGGTTGCCCTGGGGTTTGTAGAAACTCACGGCCGGCAGCTTGCCAGCCTGGGCATCGGTGAAAAACTTATTGGTGCTGGACTCATCGCCCAAACCGCCATCGCGCAGGCGCTTGTCACGTTCTGCACGGTTCTCGGGCCCCTGTTTTTTGAAATAGTTGAACGGCTGATGGTGGTACTGGAAGTTCGGGATCTTCGGAATGCCCCCCGAATCCTTGAACTGATCCAACGTCGCCTGCCAGGCCCCTGCATACCAGGCCCAGTCGACGTTCTTTTTCGACAGCTTGTCGCCGATGTGTTCGTGGGTCTGCGGCACCAGCACGTTGGGCAGGTCGGGTTTGGAGTAATCCGGGTTCTGCGGGTCGCGAATCCACGTCGGCCAATAGGGCGGGGCCAGGGTATTCACGGCGAAACCGTCCGGGGTCAGCGCGCTGGGGCCGAACTGCGGCGGGCCAGTCATGGCGCTGGCCGGGGATTTTTCGAGCGGTTTGAGGCGGGTGTCGGTCGGGTCATCGCTTTGCAACGTGGCGATCTGCGCCTTGGCCACCGACGCGGCCGCATTCGGATAAACCGGCGCCGTGGCGCTGATCAGGTACTGATGATTAAGGAACGAACCGCCGAACGCACCCTGGAAGAAGTTATCGCAGAGCACAAACTCCTTGGCCACGTCCCACAGGCGCAGGGAATAACGGCTTTGTGCGTAACGGCCCATCACCAGCCCGCCGGAATCCGCCCAGGCGACGAAGCCATCGTTCTTGCCGCCGTTGATCTGCATCTGGTTCTGATAAAACACGTGCCACAAATCGCGGGTGACCAGGCTCAGCGGCAGGTCCTCGCCACTCGGCCCCTTGAGATCAAAAGGGGCGTTGGGCAGGTTTTCCTGGAATTGCACTTCGCTGGGGTACGTCACCCCGTCGACGGTTTGCGGGCCGACTTGCAGTACGCCGCCCCAGGCCGGTGGCAGCGTGCTCAATAAGCTGCCATCGCGGTCGCGTTGCTGGGTGTCGGTTGCGGACAGCGCGGAAAGCGGTTTCTCAACACCTGGGAAATCCGCAAACAGGTTGTTGAAGCTGCGGTTCTCGGCATAGATCACCACCACGGTTTTCACCTGGTCCTGCAAGGCCTTGTCCAATTCCTGGGGCGTGAGTGGCCGCGCTGCAGGTTTTCCCGATGTGTCACCGGTGTGGCCGCAGGCACTCAAGGTCGCCCCCACCCCCAACACAGCCGCGCCTCCCAGGAAGCGCCGCCGGCTGCTGTCTACGGGCGGATTGGATGTGGAACCTGGGGCGGGGCGGTCTTCGTGCTCGTCACTCATTGCGGGGAGTCCTTGCTGGCGAGTTGTTGCAAGATATTTCGCAGGACGGTAGCAATGCAATGTGACGGAACGAAGACAGGCATTAGAGCAACCGCCGTGCCCTATGGCATCACCGGCGGCAGATACGTCAACGTCGTCCCCAACGCCCACAACAAAAACAGCACCAGTGGCGTGTGCACCAGCAACTGCACAAACGAAAACCCGATCAGATCCCGCGCTTTGAGCCCCAACACCCCGAGCAACGGCAGCATGTAGAAAGGGTTGATCAGATTGGGCAGCGCTTCAGCCGCGTTGTAGATCTGCACCGACCAGCCCAGGTGGTATTGCAGGTCATTGGCCACTTGCATCACGTACGGCGCTTCGATGATCCACTTGCCGCCGCCCGACGGGATAAAGAAGCCCAGCACCGCCGAGTACACGCCCATCAGCAGCGCGTAGGTGTCGTGGGAGGCGATGGAGGTGAAGAAGGTCGAGATATGGTGCGCCAGCGTCTGGCCGTCAGCGCCTTTCACCACTGTCATCAGCGCCGCAATCGAGCCGTACAGCGGGAATTGGATCAGCACGCCAGTGGTGGTCGGCACCGCCCGCGCCACCGCATCCAGAAAGCTGCGCGGGCGCCAATGCAACAGCGCACCGACCATGATGAACAGGAAGTTGTAGGTGTTGAGCCCCGAGATGGCGCTGATCGCCGGTTTGGTCGAGAACTCGTGGAACAGCCAACCGGCCGCCAGCAGTGCCAGCAGGATGGTCAGCAGCGGACTGTGTTCCAGCCATTCGCCGGGGCGCGTCGGGGCTTGCGGCTTGGGCAGGTTGAAGGCCGGGTCGACGCCGCAGGCCTTGGCGTCACGGGCGCTGTTCGGGCCGGGCGCGGTGGCGTAGGCGATGATCAGCGACACCACGATCAGCGCCAGTAACAGCACGCCGGATTGCCACAGGAAGATGGTCTCGGTAAACGGGATCATCCCGGTGATCGCCAGAATCGACGGCGGCAGGCTGGCCGGGTTGGCCTGCAACTGCGCGGCCGACGACGACAACCCCAGCGCCCACACCGCACCTAGGCCCAGGTAGGCCGCAGCACCGGCGGCGCGGTAGTCCATGCGCAAATCCGTACGCCGGGCCAGCGCCCGTACCAGCAAGCCGCCGAATACCAGGGACAGGCCCCAGTTGAGCAGCGAGGCGACCATGGAAATCAACGCCACCCAGGCCACGGCTGAACGGCCGTTTTTCGGGATGCGTGCCAGGCGGTCAATCAGCTTGACCGCCGGCGGCGAACTGGCGACGACGTAACCGCCGATCACCACAAACGCCATTTGCATGGTGAACGGGATCAGGCTCCAGAACCCATCGCCGAAGGCCTTGGCGGCCTCGGTGGGCGCTGCGCCCATGCCCAGGGTCGCCACGGCGACGATGATCACCGCGAGCGCGGCGAACACCCAGGAGTCAGGGAACCAGCGTTCGGCGAAGTTGGAGCAACGCAGGGCAAATCGGGCATAGCGGCTTTCTTCGATAGCATCGGCCACGGGTCGTACCTCTTGTATTTATTATGGGCGGCATTTTTCGCGCATGTTCCTCCACGGCCATTGATATGGGAATGCAGTTATCTTCATCGATCCATGAGGAAAACAAATATATCTGCGGCGATTGCCATCAACCGGCTCAGCTCATAACCTGCACGCCATTTTGTTTGTCTGCCGAGCCTCAACATGACTGCCACCTTTTCTTCACAGGCGCAGCGTTTTTCCCGCTCCGACTACAAAACCCTGGGCCTGGCCGCCCTGGGCGGTGCCCTGGAAATCTACGATTTCATTATTTTCGTGTTTTTTGCGCTGACCCTCAGCCAACTGTTTTTCCCCCCGGAAATGCCCGAGTGGCTGCGCCTGCTGCAAAGCTTCGGCATCTTCGTCACCGGCTATCTGGCGCGCCCGCTGGGCGGAATCCTGATGGCGCACTTTGCCGACCACCTGGGGCGCAAGCGCGTGTTCAGCCTCAGCATCCTGATGATGGCGTTGCCGTGCCTGCTGATCGGGATCATGCCGACCTATGCGCAAATCGGTTATTTCGCCCCGCTGATCCTGCTCGCGCTGCGCGTGCTGCAAGGTGCGGCGGTGGGCGGCGAAGTGCCGAGCGCCTGGACCTTCGTCGCCGAGCACGCACCGCGCAATCACCGTGGCTACGCGCTGGGCTTTCTGCAGGCCGGCCTGACCTTCGGCTACCTGCTCGGCGCCTTGACCGCCACGCTGCTGGCGCAAGTTTTCACCCCAGCCGAAATCCTGGATTACGCCTGGCGTTTTCCGTTTCTGCTCGGCGGTGTGTTCGGCGTGATCGGCGTATGGCTGCGTCGCTGGCTCAGCGAAACCCCGGTGTTCCTCGAAATGCAGGCCCGCCGCCAGGCCGCCGCTGAACTGCCGCTGCGTACCGTACTGCGTGACCACCGCGCCGTCTTGTTGCCGGCGATGATCCTCACCTGCGTGCTCACCTCCGCCGTGGTGGTCCTGGTGGTCATCACCCCGACCATGATGCAAAAAACCTTCGGCATGAGCCCCAGTCACACCTTCGCCCTGAGCGCCTTGGGCATCGTGTTCCTGAACATCGGCTGCGTCCTCGCCGGCCTGCTGGTGGACCGCATCGGCGCCTGGCGCGCGGTGCTGGTCTACAGCCTGTTGCTGCCAATGGGCATCGCGTTGCTGTACGCCAGCCTGATCAATGGCGGCGTGTGGCTGGGCGCGGCGTACGCCGTGGCGGGCTTGAGCTGCGGCGTGGTGGGCGCAGTGCCGTCGGTGATGGTCGGGCTGTTTCCGGCCCAGGTGCGGGTGTCGGGGATTTCCTTTACCTACAACATTGCCTACGCGCTGTGGGCGAGCACCACGCCGTTGATGCTGATCGCGCTGATGCCTAGCAGCCCGTGGATCTGCGTGGGGTATTGCGTGGTGATGGGGGCGGTGGGCGTGACGAGTGTGGCGCTGTTTGGCAAGCGCCACACATTGGCTGCCTGAGGACCCGCTCGCAAGTGCCAGAGCCCTTGCTGTCGATTTTGTAATCTTTGCTCCACCGCCCTGATAAGTCGCGAGCGCTACATTGCCTGCGCTTGGACCTCATGGCCGTGGAACTCTTGTTATGGCAATTTCCGTTAAAAAACTGGTCGGGGCGACGCTGCTGTGGGCGGCTGCCAACGCCGCCCTGGCGCAACCCCTGACCCTCGATTCCGCCCTGCAAACCGCCTTCGCCAACAACCCGGACCTGGCCGCCGCGCAATGGGAAATCGACATCGCTGCGGGCGGTCGCCAACAGGCTGGGTTGATCCCCAATCCGGTCGTGTCCTGGGACGCCGAAGACACTCGCCGCGACTCTCGCACCACCACCGTCAAACTCAGCCAAGCCCTGGAGCTGGGCGGTAAGCGTGGGGCGCGCATCGATGTCGCCAGCCGCGCCCAGGACGCCGCCGCGCTGACCCTGGAACAGCGCCGCAACACCCTGCGCACCGAGGTGATCGACAGCTATTACGCCGCCCTTCGCGCCCAGGAACGCCTCGACTTGGCGCAACGTTCCCTGGCCCTGGCCGAACGCGGTCTGGTGGTCGCCAACGGCCGCGTCAGCGCCGGCAAGACATCACCGGTGGAAGCCACCCGTGCCCAGGTGCAGTTGTCGCAAATCCGCCTGGAACTCAACCGCGCACAGATCGGCCTCACTGACGCGTATCGCCGGCTGGCCGCCAGCACTGGTAACACCGCCGCCGACTTTGACGCTGTCGCCACGCCAAGCCAATCCACACCGGCCCTGCCGCCTGCCGCACAGTTGCTGGCACGCCTTGAGCAGACCGCTGAGCTGCGTCTGGCCGAACTGCACATTCAGCAAAGCGAGGCCAGTGTGAGCCTGGAAAAAACCCAGCGCATTCCAGACCTCGATGTGTCCATCGGCAGCCAATACGACGCCAGTGTGCGCGAGCGCGTGAACCTGGTGGGCGTGTCGATGCCGCTCCCGCTGTTCAACCGCAACCAGGGCAACGTGCTCGCCGCCACCCGCCGTGCCGACCAGGCCCGCGACCTGCGCAATGCCGCTGAGCTGCGCCTGCGCACCGAAACCCGCCAGGCCCTTGACCTGTGGCAAGCCGCCAATACGGAGGTGCGCGCGCTCAACCAGCAGATCCTGCCCGCCGCCCAAAGTGCGGTGGATGCCGCCACCCGTGGCTTCGAGATGGGCAAGTTCAACTTCCTCGACGTGCTCGACGCCCAGCGCACCCTGATCGCGGCGCGCACCCAATACCTCACGGCCACGGCCCAGGCCACCGACGCCTGGCTGCGCATCGAACGGATTTACGGCGACCTCGCCCGCTTCTGATTTTTCCTGGAGTCCCCTATGAATAGAAAACACGGCGTGGCGCTTGCCGTCGCCTTGGGCCTGATGCTGTCCAGCCTGGCCAATGCCGAGAAAGAAGAAGGTGCGCTCGAACTCACCGCGCAGCAAATCGAGGCCGCCGGCATTCAACTCGCCCAGGCCCGACCACGGCCCATCAGCACCTTGCTGACGCTGCCGGGAGAGGTACGTTTTGACGAAGATCGCACCTCCCACATCGTCCCGCGTGCCGCCGGGGTGGTTGAGTCGGTGAAGGTCAATCTCGGTCAGTCGGTGAAGAAGGGCGAACTGCTGGCGGTGATCGCCAGCCAGCAGATTTCCGATCAGCGCAGCGAGTTGGCCGCCAGCGAGCGCCGGGTCGAACTGGCGCGCACCACCTTCCAGCGCGAACGCCAGTTATGGCAGGACAAGATCTCCGCCGAGCAGGATTACCTGCTGGCGCGCCAGGCCCTGCAAGAGGCCGAAATCGCCCTCGACAATGCCCGCCAGAAGATGACCGCCCTGAGTGGCAGTGCCGTATTGGTCGGCGGCAATCGCTACGAACTGCGTGCGCCATTCGCCGGTGTCGTGGTGGAAAAGCACCTGGGGGTTGGCGAGGTCGTCAGCGAAACCACTAACGCCTTCACCCTCTCGGACCTGTCCCAGGTGTGGGTCACCTTCGGCGTATTCCCCAAGGACTTGAACAAGGTACGCATCGGCAAACCGGTGACCGTCAGCTCCACGGAACTGGGCACCGACGTGCGCGGCACCGTGGCCTACGTCGGCAGCCTGCTCGGCGAACAGACGCGCACCGCGACAGTGCGCGTGAGCGTGCCCAACCCGGACGACGCCTGGCGCCCAGGGTTGTTTGTCACCGTGCAACTGGCCACGGACACCGCCCAGGCCAAGGTCACCATCCCTCAGGAAGCGATCCAGACGGTCGAGGACAAGCCCTCGGTATTCGTGCGCACGCCGGACGGTTTTATCACCCGCCACCTTGAGCTGGGCGTCAGTGAGAACGGCTACGTCGAAGTGCGCCAGGGGCTGGCCGCCGGCGAGCAAGTGGCCACGGTCGGCAGCTTCATCCTCAAGTCCGAACTGGGCAAAGGCTCGGCCGAGCACGCCCATTGATCCTGCGAGTGATTCCCCATGTTTGAGCGCCTTATCCAATTCGCCATCGAGCAGCGCATCATCGTGCTGCTGGCGGTGCTGTTGATGGCCGGTGTCGGCATCGCCAGCTATCAGAAATTGCCCATCGACGCGGTGCCCGACATCACCAACGTACAGGTGCAGATCAACTCCGCAGCGGCCGGTTTTTCGCCGTTGGAAACCGAACAACGCGTCACCTTTCCCATTGAAACGGCCATGGCCGGGTTGCCGGGCTTGCAGCAGACGCGTTCGCTGTCGCGCTCCGGGTTGTCCCAGGTCACGGTGATTTTCAAGGACGGCACCGACCTGTTCTTTGCCCGCCAACTGGTCAATGAGCGCCTGCAAGTGGCCCGCGAGCAATTGCCCAGCGGCATCGAAACGGCGATGGGGCCGATCTCCACCGGGCTCGGGGAAATTTTCCTGTGGACCGTGGAAGCCAACGACGGTGCGCTCAAGGATGACGGCACGCCTTACACGCCGACAGACTTGCGCGTGATTCAGGACTGGATCATCAAGCCGCAACTGCGCAACGTGCCGGGCGTGGCCGAGATCAACACCATTGGCGGCTTTGCCAAGGAATACCAGATTGCCCCTGATCCCAAGCGCCTGGCGGCCTACAACCTGACCTTGAGCGATCTGGTCACCGCGCTGGAACGCAACAACGCCAACGTCGGCGCCGGTTATATCGAGCGCAGTGGCGAGCAATTGCTGATCCGCGCACCGGGGCAATTGGCGTCCATCGATGACATCGCCAACATCGTCATCACCTCTGCGGACGGTACGCCAATTCGTGTGCGCAACGTGGCCCAGGTCGACATCGGTCGCGAGCTGCGCACCGGCGCCGCTACGGAAAACGGCCGTGAAGTGGTACTGGGCACGGTGTTCATGTTGATCGGTGAAAACAGCCGCAGCGTGTCCCAGGCCGTGGCGAAAAAACTTGAAGAGATCAACCGTTCGCTGCCCCAAGGCGTGGTGGCCGTCACCGTTTACGACCGCACCAACCTGGTCGAAAAAGCCATCGCCACCGTCAAGAAAAACCTTTTTGAAGGCGCGCTGTTGGTGGTCGCGGTGCTGTTTCTGTTCCTGGGCAATATCCGCGCGGCGTTGATCACCGCAATGGTGATTCCCCTGGCGATGCTGTTCACCTTCACCGGCATGTTCACCCACAAAGTCAGCGCCAACCTGATGAGCCTCGGCGCGCTGGATTTCGGCATCATCGTCGACGGCGCGGTGGTGATCGTCGAGAACGCCATCCGCCGCCTGGCCCATGCGCAACAGCGCCATGGCCGTCTGTTGACTCGCAGCGAGCGCCTGCACGAAGTGTTTGCCGCCGCCAAGGAAGCACGGCGTGCGCTGATCTTCGGGCAGTTGATCATCATGGTCGTCTACCTGCCGATCTTCGCCCTCACCGGTGTGGCCGGGAAGATGTTCCACCCCATGGCCTTCACCGTGGTGATCGCCTTGCTCGGCGCGATGATTCTGTCGGTGACCTTCGTACCGGCGGCGATTGCGCTGTTTGTTACCGGCAAGGTCAAGGAAGAGGAGAACCTGGTGATGCGCAGCGCACGCCGGGTGTACGCGCCGGTGCTGGACTGGGTGATGACGCGACGTGCGCTGGTATTCGGTCTGGCACTGTTGAGCATCGTCGCTTCGGGCGCGGTGGCCAGCCGCATGGGCAGTGAATTCATCCCCAGCCTCAGCGAAGGCGACTTCGCCCAACAGGCCCTGCGCGTGCCTGGCACCAGCCTCACGCAATCGGTGCAGATGCAGCAGCAGCTTGAGAAGGTGTTGATGGCCCAGGTGCCGGAAATCGAGCGAGTATTTGCCCGCACCGGCACCGCAGAAATTGCCTCCGACCCGATGCCGCCGAATATTTCCGACAGCTACGTGATGCTCAAGCCGAAGGACCAATGGCCCAATCCGAAAAAATCCCGCGAGGCACTGATCGCCGATATCCAACGCGCCAGTGCGATCGTGCCAGGCAGTGCGTATGAGCTGTCGCAGCCGATCCAACTGCGCTTCAACGAGCTGATTTCCGGGGTACGCAGTGACGTGGCGGTGAAGGTGTTTGGCGATGACATGGCGGTGCTGAACAGGACTGCCGGGGAAATCGCCGAGACCTTGCAGAAGCTCGATGGCGCCTCAGAAGTGAAGGTGGAACAGACCGCCGGTTTGCCGGTGCTGACCATCAATATCGACCGCGACAAGGCGGCGCGTTTTGGCCTGAATGTCGGCGATGTGCAGGACACCCTCGCGGTGGCCGTCGGTGGGCGCCAGGCCGGTACGTTGTATGAAGGCGACCGCCGTTTCGACATGGTCGTGCGTTTGTCCGACGCGCTGCGCACCGATATCGACGGCCTGTCACGGTTGCTGATTCCGGTGCCGGCGCAGGCCTCCGGGCAATTGGGTTTTATTGCCTTGTCCCAGGTTGCCAGCCTGGACCTGGTGCTCGGCCCGAACCAGATCAGCCGCGAGAACGGCAAGCGCCTGGTGATCGTCAGCGCCAACGTGCGCGGGCGCGATATTGGCTCGTTCGTGGCAGAGGCCGAAGCGGCGATCACCGGCCAAGTGAAAGTACCGGCGGGCTACTGGACTTCCTGGGGCGGCCAGTTCGAACAGCTCAAGGAAGCCTCCGAGCGCTTGCGCATCGTGGTGCCGGTGGCGCTGCTGCTGGTGTTCGGCTTGCTGTTCATGATGTTCAACAACCTCAAGGATGGGCTGTTGGTGTTTACCGGGATTCCGTTCGCGTTGACCGGTGGGATCATGGCCTTGTGGCTCAGGGATATTCCGCTGTCGATCTCGGCGGGAGTGGGCTTTATCGCGTTGTCCGGTGTGGCGGTGCTCAACGGTCTGGTGATGATTGCCTTCATCCGCAACCTGCGCGAGGAAGGGCGTTCGTTGTCGGTGGCGACCACCGAGGGTGCGCTGACCCGACTGCGCCCCGTGTTGATGACCGCGTTGGTAGCGTCCCTCGGGTTTATCCCCATGGCGTTGGCCACCGGCACCGGGGCTGAGGTGCAAAGGCCGCTGGCAACCGTGGTGATCGGCGGGATTATCTCCTCGACGTTGCTGACCTTGCTGGTGTTGCCGGCGTTGTACCAGTGGGCGCATCGCAAGGAAGAGGGCACGGCTTAAGGTGCTCAAGGTGCTTAAGGCGCTTAGGGTGTATTTTTTTTGTGGTGAGTGGGCTCACTACAACTGTCAGGGAAGCGGAAATACCAGGCTGAACCGTGTAAAAACGCCGGGCTGGCTGCTGACGTCGGCGTGGCCCTGATGCAAATGCATGATCGATTGCACGATGGCCAGCCCCAGGCCCGTGCCGCCTTCGGCGCGGGTGCGGCTGCTGTCGGCGCGGTAGAAGCGTTCGAACAGGTGCGGCAAATGGTGCGCTTCGATGCCGCGACCGGGGTTGCCCACCGACAGCGCGACGCTCTGGTCGTAGGTTTCCACCAGCAGCAACACACTGGCGCCGCTCGGTGTATGCCGAATCGCGTTGGACAGCAGGTTGGAGATGGCGCGCTGGATCATCAGGCGATCCCCGGTCACCCAGGCGTCGCCGCGCAGGCTCAGGGTGACTTGCTTGTCCTCGGCACTCAGGGCGAACAGTTCAATCACCCGCTGCGCTTCGTCACCCAGCGATACTGCCCCAAACTCGGCGCGTGCCGCCGGGTGGCTGACCTGGGCCAGAAACAGCATGTCGCAAACGATGCGCGACAGGCGTTCCATTTCCTCGGTGCAGGACTCCAGCCCGGCCTTGTAGTCTGCCGAAGGCCGCTCGCGAGACAGCGTCACCTGGGCCTTGCCCATCAGGTTGGTCAACGGCGCGCGCAGTTCGTGGGCCAGGTCGTCGGAGAATTGCGACAGCTGCTGTACGCCGGCATCCAGGCGATTGAGCATCACGTTGAAACCCTGGGCCAACTCGCCCAGTTCCTTGGGCAGGTTATCCACGGACAAGCGATGGGTCAGGTCCTGAGTGGTGACCTGGGCGGCCACATGGCTGAACTGCTTCAACGGTGCCAAGCCGCGCTGCACCAGCCACCAGGCGCCCATGCCGATCAGGATCAACAGCAACGGCACGGCGATCACGGTGGAGCGCAGGTAGGCGCTGAGCAACGCTTCATCGTCGGAGCGGTCCAGCGACAGCAATACACGCACATAGTCGCCACCGCGCAGGGGCATCACGTGGGTGGCGGTGAGGATGCGATTGTCGCGGCCGTCCACCCAATTCACGTAGGCCAGGTTTTTGCCGGCGGGTGCGTCGAGCAACAACGGCTGCTGGGGTTTGGCCCCCACGCTGAGCAGCACCGGCGCGTCAGGCTGGGTGCCGGTGATGGTCAGGTAAATGTTGTCGTGGCCCATCACCAGGTCCAGCAACGAATGGGGGCGGGCGGCGATGTCGTGGGGTTTGAGGTCCTGGCGCAGGCTGTGTTCCAACTGCTCCATTTTGTTTTCCAGGCCCTTGCGCGCGAGGTTTTCCAGCTCGTGGGTCAGGGCCAGGTAGGCGAGGGTCGCGAGCAGCACCACCAACCCTGCGCCCATCAGGCTGACCGTCAGGCCCAGGCGCATCGACAGGCTGCTGGTCTTCATTGGCGCGCTTCCAGCACATAACCCACGCCGCGAATGGTGTGGATCAGCTTGACCTCGCTCTGGTCATCGACCTTGCCGCGCAGGCGGCTGATGGAGACTTCCACCACGTTGGTGTCGCAATCGAAGTTCATGTCCCACACCAGGGAAATGATCTGCGTGCGCGTCATCACTTCGCCGGTCTGGCGCATCAACACATGCAACAGGGCGAACTCCTTGGTGGTCAGGTCGATGCGTCGGTTGCCGCGATAGGCACGATGCCGACGCGGGTCCAACTCCAGGTCCGAGACGCGCAGCACGTCCGGCAGCGGGATATGTTCACTGCGCCGCAGCAAGGTGCGCACGCGGGCGAGCAACTCGGGAAATTCGAAGGGTTTGACCAGGTAGTCGTCGGCGCCCATGTCCAGGCCCTTGATCTTGTCGGCCAGGCGTCCGCGCGCGGTCAGCATCATCACGCGCTGGTTGCCCTCGCGGCGCAGTTGCTCCAGCACGTCCCAGCCATCGGTGTTGGGCAGGTTGACGTCGAGGATCACCAGTTCATAAGTGTTCTGCCTGGCCAGGTGCAGACCGTCGATGCCGCTGGCGGCGCAGTCGACGACGTAACCGCTTTCGGTCAGGCCTTGCTGCAAGTAATCGGCGGTTTTCTGCTCGTCCTCAACCACAAGGATACGCATGGGGATTTACCTTCAAGGAAACGAAAGGAGATGGCCTCATAGAGGCGCTGAGGGATCTGTAGGAAAACTCTGAAGCCTGAAGTAGCTTTAGGGTCAAGGCAGGTCAGGCCGCTGCGACGATTCGTCGCTGGATGCGCGCACAAAAAAAACGCCCCAAACGGGGCGTAAAAAATCATCTCTGTTCCAAAGGAGCTACACAAAAGCTGCAGAGATGAAGTGTGTTCGATGTGCAGTATAAAAAGTGCAACTTAACGAGAAGGTGAGGCCGATATTACAGTTCTGACAGACTTCAACTTGTTAAGAGATGTACGGCATTGGCAAGTGAATGTAAGTGGACCACCTAAAGCACGGCCAACGGATACTCGACAATCACGCGAACTTCTTCCAGATCTGATTCGAATGCACTTGAGCGCACGGTGGCCTGGCGCAGCCTGAGGGATAGATCTTTCAAATTGCCACTTTGCACCACGTATTTGGCTTCGATATCCCGCTCCCAGCGGCGTTGATTGGTAAGCGGGTCGCCGGCCCAGTCGCGGCGCATGTACACCGCGTTGGCGTTGCTGTAATCGGCGCCGGTGCCTTTGGCGTAGCGGGTCATGAACGACAGGCCGGGGATGCCGAAGGCGTGCATGTCCAGGTCATAGCGGACCATCCACGAGCGTTCCTTGGGCGAGTTGAAGTCGCTGTACTGGATCGAGTTGTTGAGGAAGATCGAGTCCGAGTTGCGCAGGTAGTCGAAGTCGTCATCGCCGTTGTTGCGTTGATGAGACACGGCGAGGCTGTGGGCGCCGACCTTTACGCCGAGCCGGGCGCTCCAGATGGTGTTATCGAATTCACCGAGCAGTTTTTTACCTTCGTCCACCGCCTTGTAGACGTTGACGTCGCCGAACAACGAGACGTCGTCGCTCAGCGGGTAACTGGCGGCGCTGCCTGCGTAATACTGGTTCCACGCGTCCTTGAGGCGGCTGCCGTACAGGCTCAGGCTGAGGTGTTTGTTGAGCTGGTAATCGCCGCCGCCATAGGCGATCCAGGGCGAGTCGACGGGGCCTGCGTAAAACGTTGCGAAGCCTTTGTTCATGCCGCTTTGGGTGGGTTGGCTCATGCCGTCCAGGCGCCCGCCCTGCAAGGTCAGGCCGTCCAGGCTGGTGTTCTGCAAGGTCACGCCGCGAAAGCTTTCCGGCAGTACGCGCGAATCGCCGTAGGCCACTACCGGTGTGAGCGGGAACACGTCGCCGGCCTTGACCACCGTGTCCAGCACGCGCAGTTTCGCCGCGCCGCCGACTTTGCTGTAGCTGTCTTCGGGATGGTTGTTGCTGTCCACGGGCATGACCCCGAACGAGCCTTTGCCGCCGCTGCGACCGGTGCCCGAGTCGAGCTTCACGCCGATCATGGCAAACGCGTCCAGGCCAAACCCCACGGTGCCTTGGGTAAAGCCGGACTCGAATTTACCGATCAACCCCTGGGCCCAGGCCTCGGAATAGCCATTGCCGGTTGGGCTGGACTGGCCCTTGCGGTCGTCCCGATTGAAGTAAAAATTGCGTGCGAGCACATTGATGCTGCTGCCTTCGATAAACCCTTTGGCCTTGTCTTCCACGGCCACAGCGGCCAAGGGCAGCGCGGCGCACAGTGAAAGGGGAAGGCTGTAATAACGGATGTGCATGTTTCGCTCCTCGGTATTGGCAGTGATCAGCTTCTTATGGAGGTGGGCGTTCTTATTGATCTGGCCCGGGCTGATAGTTGCAAACCGTGGATAACGATCAGGTGGCTTGAACATTACAATTCTGGAAACTCACCGGCATCTAACAAATAAGTAATGTTCTGGTGAACCTCGTGACAGGGTGCGTTGGTTAGTCTCGGCACTGAACTTTCAGTCGAGGAATCAACCATGAACTTTTATCGCGTTGGCTTGGGTGTATTGATCGCAACGTTGTCATTGGGGGCGCTGGCCGAAAACGGCGGTGATCGCACCTTTGCCCTGATGATGGAGCGCAATGAAAAGGCCATGGCCGCCTATGCCGAAAAGCAGGGCAAGCCGGCGCCTCAAGTACAGGTGTATCGCTATGGCATGGATCTGGACATTGCCAAGGTGGTTAGTGTCACGCCGCCGATCCGCTCCTGTAACCCGGTGCCGTCGCGCATGACCTATGAAGACTCCAGCGGCGCCCTCAATACACTGGAGTATCAAGTCATGGGCGTGTGTCGAAATAACGGCGGTTAACGGCGTCAAAAAAAACAGTCGGGTATGGCACTGAAGTTCGCTTCAGAAAAGCCCCTCAGGGCCGATGCAGGTCAGATCACTCTCTCCAATTGACCATCGGTGCCTAATGTTCAACACCCGTTTGAAGCAGGAGCTGTCGGCTCTTCGCGAAGAATTGTCCAGCTTGCAGCAGGTCAAGGAGAGCCTGGAAAGCGAAATGTTGTGCCTGACGCTGGACGCCGATGGCCGGGTGGAATGGGCGAATGCCAATTTCTTGCAGGAACTGGCCTACCAGTCGAGCAACATTGTAGGGCGCCCTATTGAAGACTTGGTGCCGGCCCATGTGCGCCGGGATGAATTCCAGCAGCGCTTCAACAATGCCCTGCGCCGTGGCGAACACTTCGCTGGCACCGTGCGGCTGATGCGTAGCAATGGCCAGGAAGCCTGGCTGCGCTCCATCGTGCAGCCGGTGCGCAGTTCCGATGGACGCATCAAGCATTTCTCGATTTTTTCCAGCGACCTCACGCGCACCATCGAAGCGTCGCGTGAGCATGAAAACCTGATCACCGCGTTGGTACGCTCCACCGCCGTGATCGAGTTCGACCTGGGCGGCCATGTACTCACCGCGAACGATCGCTTCCTTGCCGGCATGGGGTACAGCCTGGCGCAGATCCAGGGCAAACATCACCGTATGTTCTGTGAGCCGCAGGAATACAACAGCGACAAGTACCAGGCCTTCTGGAAGCGACTGAACAACGGTGAGTTTGTCGCATCGCGTTTCAAACGTGTGGACAGCCGTGGCCAGGTGGTGTGGTTGGAAGCCACCTACAACCCGGTGCTGGACGCCAACGAGCGGCTGTACAAAGTGGTCAAGTTCGCCACGGTGATCACCGATCAGGTCAACCGTGAACAGACGGTGGCCGACGCCGCGAACATCGCTTACAGCACGTCCTTGCAAACCGACAGCAGCGCCCAGCGCGGCACCACGGTGGTGACTCAGGCGGTCGAGGTGATGCGCGACCTGGCCACGCACATGCAACAGGCGGGCGAAGGCATCGAGGCGCTGAATGCGCAATCCCAGGTGATCGGCACCATCGTCAAGACCATCAGTGGCATCGCTGAACAGACCAACTTGCTGGCGCTTAACGCGGCCATCGAGGCGGCGCGTGCCGGCGAGCAGGGCCGCGGTTTTGCGGTGGTGGCTGATGAGGTGCGCCAACTGGCGTCACGTACCAGCAAAGCCACCGAAGAAATTGTCGGCGTGGTGCGTCAGAACCAGGACATGGCCCGCGACGCGGTGGCGCTGATGACCGACGGCCGCCTGCAAGCCGAGCAGGGCCTGGCCCTGGCAGCGGAGGCGGGTACGGTGATCGTGGAAATCCAGGACGGCGCCCAGAAGGTGGTCAGCGCCGTAGGGCAATTCGCAAACCAGCTATCGACCTGACCCGTAGGGCTGATGCAGAGGTGTCGTAGGTTTTTTCGTTTGAAGAGCCGATCTCAAGTCGCTGACTCAGCGCCCCAGCATCTTCACCCAGCGCGACGGCGGCATGCCGTAGGTGCTGCGAAACTGCCGGGTCATGTGACTCTGGTCGGTGAATCCGGCGGTCAAGGCTGCATCGACCAATGAACGCCCTTGGGCCAGCAGGCTGCGCACCAGATCCAGGCGGCGCATGGTCAGGTAGCGATAGGGGCTGGTGCCGAACAGCACACGAAAATCCCGCGACAACGCCCAGCGGTCACGGCCGGCGTGCTCGGCCATTTCATCCAGGGTGATGCTGCGGCCCAGGGCGCTGTGGATAAATTCCCGGGCGCGTTCGGCGGCCACGTAATCGAAGGTCTTGCGGCTGATGATGGCCCCGGCGGCAGTGCTGAGCGCGTGGGCCAGGTCGAACATCGCGTCCTGCTCCTGCAGTGGATCAATCGGGTGATCGAGGTTCTGCAGCAGCACTTCGCTGGCGCGGAACAGCCTGGGGTCAGTGGATAAACCACTGGGGATAAACGGCAGCGGCTTGCCGCCGAGAATCTGCTGGATCAGCGACGGCTCCACGTAAATCATCCGGTACTTGAAGCCCTCGTCGCTGCCGGCGTGGCCGTCGTGGGTCTCATCGGGATGGAGCACCATGGTCGTGCCGGGCAGGCTGTGGATCATGTCGCCGCGATAGTGAAAGCTCTGCACCCCGGACAAGGTACGCCCGATGGCGTAGGTGTCATGGCGATGGGGATCGAACGCAAAGCCCGCAAAGTACGCCTCGATACGGTCCAGGCCGCTGGCGTGCGGGGCGCGGTGCAGCCAGTCGAAGGTGGGGGTCGGTTTGCCCATGGTTGCTTGTCACAAAAAGAGAGGGAATTACGTTAACCCAGTCTGCATCGCCTGTCTGCCGGGGTCTTGTACGATTGTGCGGGTGGTGGGGGCGGCCTATGCTGGTGACCCTCATGGCTACCCTGTCGTTCAGTTGGTATTCCTGCGTGGCGCTGGTGTTTTCCAGTGCGCATATGGCCAGTCTCTACAGTCGCTCACGCAAATGGCTCGATCGTTTTGCCGGCGGTTGCTACGTGTTGTTCGGCGCAGATCTTGTAGCAAATCGCTGACGGCCCGTGGTAAGAAGCCTGACGTTTATTTGTGAGGTCGGGTCATGAGCAAGCTACGGGTCGGTATTATTTTTGGGGGCCGTTCGGCTGAACACGAAGTGTCATTGCAGTCGGCGCGCAATATCGTCGACGCGCTGGACCGTTCGCGCTTCGAGCCCGTCCTGATCGGCATCGACAAGGCTGGCCATTGGCACCTCAACGACACCTCGAACTTCCTGATCAACCAGGAAAACCCGGCGCTCATCGCCCTCAACCAATCCAACCGCGAACTGGCGGTGGTGCCCGGCAAAGCCAGCCAGCAAGTGGTGGAAACCTCTGGCAACGGCCTGTTGGCACACATTGATGTGATCTTCCCCATCGTCCACGGCACCCTTGGCGAAGACGGCTGCCTGCAAGGCCTGCTGCGCATGGCTGACCTGCCTTTCGTCGGCTCCGACGTGCTCGGTTCGGCGGTGTGCATGGACAAGGACATCAGCAAGCGCCTGCTGCGCGACGCGGGCATTGCGGTGACGCCGTTCATTACCCTGACCCGCAGCAACGCTGCGCGTACTTCCTTCGACACTGCGCTGAATAAACTCGGCCTGCCGATGTTCGTCAAACCGGCCAACCAGGGTTCGTCGGTGGGCGTGAGCAAAGTGGCGAATGAAGCCGAGTACCACGCGGCGGTTGAGCTGGCCTTGGGTTTTGATGAAAAAGTGCTGGTCGAATCGGCCGTGCAAGGCCGTGAAATCGAATGTGCCGTGCTCGGCAATGAACACCCCATCGCCAGCGGTTGCGGCGAGATTGTGGTGAGCAGCGGTTTCTATTCCTACGACAGCAAATACATCGACGACCAGGCGGCCCAGGTGGTGGTGCCGGCGGCGATCAGTCCCGAGGCCAGCGAGCGGATCCGCCAATTGGCCATTGAAGCGTTTGAGGTGTTGGGCTGCTCAGGCCTGGCACGCGTTGACGTGTTTCTTACGGCAGACGGCGAAGTGCTGATCAACGAAATCAACTCACTGCCCGGCTTCACCCGCATCAGCATGTACCCCAAGCTGTGGCAGGCGGCGGGCATGAGCTACAGCGAGTTGGTAAGCCGCTTGATTGAGCTGGCGCTGGAACGGCATGCGGGGCGCAAGGGGCTGAAGATCAGCCGCTGACTTACCACGCCTCGCCACAGGGGAGGCTGTGTGTTCATCAATCCCCCAGGGCTTCGCCTTCACGCCGAGGATCCGCGCCGCCGCTCAGCGACACCTTGCCCTGAGCATCCCGCGTGCGAACAATCGCCTGCACGCCGCTGGTCATCTCGATCTCGCTCAGCGCATGGCCTTTGTCCTTCAACGCCTGCTTCACGCCAGGGCTGAACAAACCGGCCTCCAACTCGGTAGCGCCGTTGCGGCTGCCGAAGTTGGGCAGGCTGATGGCGGCCTGTGGGTCGAGGTTCCAGTCGAGCATGGCCACCAGGGATTTGCTCACATATTCGATAATTTGTGAGCCGCCCGGTGATCCCACCGTGGCCAGCAGCTCACCGCTCTTGCGGTCGAATACCAGTGTCGGCGCCATGGCCGAACGCGGGCGTTTGCCGGGTTGTACGCGGTTGGCGACGGGCTGGCCGTTTTCTTCGGGGATGAACGAGAAGTCGGTCATCTGGTTGTTGAGCAAAAAGCCCTGAACCATTACATGTGCGCCAAACGCGGCTTCCACGGTGGTGGTCATCGACACGGCGCCGCCCCAGTCATCCACAGCCACCACTTGCGAGGTGGAGATGCGCAGCGGCGAACGGTCCGGCGCGTAAGCCACTTGAATGCCCGCAGGCTGGCCCGGTTTGGCGATGCCCATGCTGCGTTCACTGATCAACGTGGCGCGTTGGGCCAGGTAGTTCGGCGCGACCAGGCCAGCCACCGGCACCGGCGTAAAGTCCGCATCAGCCACATACAGCGCGCGGTCGGCGAAGGCTAGGCGGCCGGCTTCGGCGATCAGGTGCACGGCCTCGGGCATTGGCTCAAGCCCGGCAGGCGAGGCGCTCTTGATCGGTGTCATCGGTGCAATAGCCAGACGCGGATCGCGGGCTTCCAGGGCCTGCAACGTTCCGAGGATCTGCGCGACCGCAATCCCACCTGACGACGGCGGCGGCATGCCACAGATTTTCCAGCGCTTGTAATCGGTGCACAGCGGTTCACGCTCCTTGGCCGCGTAAGCCTTGAGGTCGGTCTGGGACAGGCTGCCCGGGTTGCGATTGCCCTGTACTTTGCGTGCGATCTCATAGGCAATCGGCCCGTGGTACAACGCGTCCGGACCCTCTGTGGCGATGCGCCTGAACACGGCGGCCAGCGCCGGGTTTTTCAGCAGCGTACCCGCGGCTTTGGGCGTGCCATCGGCATTCAGAAAGTAGGCGGCCATCTCTGGCGACTGCGCAATAAAGCGGTCTGCTGCGATCAGGCTGTGCAAGCGTGGTGAAATCGCGAAGCCTTGCTCAGACAAGCGGATCGCCGGTTCAAACAGCTTGGCCCATTGCAGGTGGCCGCTCTTCTTATGGGCCATTTCCAAGGCCCGCAACACACCGGGCGTGCCCACCGAGCGCCCGCCGATCTGCGCGTCGGTGAAGGCCATGGGAGTGCCGTCGGCATTGAGGAACAACCGCTGCGTCGCCCCGGCCGGTGCCGTTTCGCGGCCGTCATAGGCGCGCACCTTTTCCCCATCCCACAGCATGATGAACGCACCGCCGCCGATGCCGGAGGATTGCGGTTCCACCAGGGTCAACACCGCCTGCATGGCGATGGCGGCATCAATCGCCGAACCGCCTTGGCGCAACATCGCGCGGCCGGCTTCGGCGGCCAGCGGGTTGGCGGCGGCGGCCATATGCCGTTGCGCGTGCTGCGTGCTCAGGTCGGTGCGATAGCCCGAGCCCAGCTCCGGTGCCGGTGGTTGTTCGTTGACCGGGGTGTGGCAGGCCACAAGGGCCAGGGCTGCGGCAATAACCGACAACTGACGGCGGGAAATCGAAAACACGTGCTGAACTCCGTTCATTTTGAGAATGATCTGTTGTCCCTGGTTGCTGCCGATTACAGGTAGATCGTGCCTTGCATGTACAACACGGCCTTGCCGGAAATGATCACTCGGTCGCCTTTGAGCGCGCAGCGCAATTGGCCTTTGCGTTTACCGCCTTGTTCCGCCGTCAGTGTTGTTTTCCCCAGGCGTGCAGCCCAGAACGGCGCGAGCGAGGTGTGCGCAGAACCCGTGACCGGGTCTTCATTGACGCCCACGTTCGGCCCGAACCAGCGCGAAATAAAATCGAACTGCGTGCCTTGGGTGGTTACTGCGATCCCGCGTTTAGGCAGGCCCTTGAGCCGTGCGAAATCCGGCGTCAGCGCAGCGACCTGGGCTTCGTTGGCGACCAGCACGACGTAGTCATCGGTGCTGAATACTTCGGCGTGCTCGATCCCCAAGGCACTCAACATGCCGGCTGGCGGCTCACAGAGCTGCGGCGTCTTGGCCGGGAAATCCATCGCCAACTCATCGCCATCGCGTGTCACCCGCAGCTCGCCGCTGCGGGTGGAAAAGCGCAGCACTTCGGGTGCATCGGGCAACTGATTAATCAGCACCCACGCCGCCGCCAGCGTGGCATGGCCACACAGGTCCACCTCGACTTCGGGGGTAAACCAGCGCAACTCGTAGAACCCATCACGGGGCACGAAGTAGGCGGTTTCGGAGAGGTTGTTTTCGGCGGCGATACTTTGCAGTTGATCGTCAGGCAGCCACTCGGTGAGCGGGCACACGGCTGCCGGGTTGCCGCCGAAAGGATGTTGGCTGAAGGCGTCGACTTGGTAGATGTCCAGTTTCACCGTGAAGCACTCCGTGTGGTGGGAGGCTGGACACTAACAGTGGCAAAGCAGGGCGTCAAAAGCGGCCTGCCTTGGGATAGGCCGTGTGGCCAGGTCATCAGAAATCCCAGCGTGTGGTCAGCATGAAGTGACGCGGCGCGCCGTAGATGGCGGAGTTATAGAAACCCACGTTGGTGTAGTAGTGCTTATCGAACACGTTGTTCAGGTTCAGCGTGGTCGACAGGTTTTTGGTGAATTGGTAGCGCGTCATCAAATCCACCACCCAATAGGACTCCTGGGAGAATTCATCGGTGGTGCCCTTGGGGCTGTTGTAGATGTCCTGCCACACCGTGTTCTGCCAGCGCAGGCCACCGCCGACGCTGACTTTGTCCAACTCGCCCTTGAGCTTGTAGATCGTGTACATGCTCACCTGGTCTTCGGGTTCGAAGGTCGAGATTTTTTTGCCGGCATCGTCGCGCACCACTTTGTGAGTGTAGCCACCTTGCAACTGCCAGCCGGGGGCGATCTCGCCGGACAGTTCCAACTCATAGCCCTTGGTCGTCGCGTCGGTGCCCTTGAAGGCAAAGTTGGACGGGGTTGGCGTCTGGTTGTTGTAAGCGTCGTCGGGGAGGGAGCGGTTGCTTTCCTTGACTTCGAAGTACGCCAGGCTGGCGTTCATGCGACCGTCAAGGAACTCGCCCTTGAGGCCCACTTCGTAGTTTTCGCCTTCGTCCGGGTCGATCAGCTTGCGGTCGCGGTCGAGGTTATAGCTTTCCTGGGGCATGAACACATCGGTGTAGCTGACATAGGCTGACAGGTTTTCCGTGAGGTCATAAATGGCCCCAGCATAGGGAATGAAACGACCGGTTTCACGGTAGGTGTCGGTGCTGCCGGTCAGGGTGTAGTCGACCACGCGACCGCCCAGCAACAGTTTCAGGTCATCGGTGAGGTTCCAGCGGGTGGTGACGTACATGCCGGTCTGGCGGATGGTGTCGTCGATGACTTGCGAGGCCACGCCCCAGTCGGGCTTGGCCAGGTTGCCGTGCCAGTTGAAGTAGTCGACGAGGTTGGCCGTGGGGAAGGTTTCATCCCAGTAGCCCTTGCCCTTCCAATGGGCGGTGCTGATCGAGCCGCCCACCACCAGGTCATGTTCGCGGCCGAGGAAGTTGAACGGGCCGCTGAGGTACAGGTCGGCTGAATCGCTGGTGGTCTCGCCTTTGTAGCGCTGCGCGTTGATGTCTGCAGTACCGTCCGCTGCCGGCTGGTAGAACTGGATCGCGCCCAGCTGGGCATCGTAGCCGTTGAGCTTGTGGTCCAGTTGCAGCTTGGTCACCCAGCCGTCGCCGAGGTCGTGCTCCAGGTTCGCGAACACCGTGCGGGTGTATTGCTGCCAACTGCTCCAGTCGGTGGCATTGCTGAAAGACCGCTTGGCATCGTTGAGCGCACCCGAATAGTTGAACAGCGGGAAACTGCCGGACCAGGTCGAGCCTTTGGGTTTGCTGTCCTGATAGTCCGCGCCGACGGTGAGCAGGGTGTCGGGCGACAGGTCGAATTCAAGGATGCCGTAGAACACCGAGCTTTTGTTCGAGTAACGGTCGATCCACGACTTGCTGTCCTGATACGCCGCCACGGCACGCCCGCGCACATTGCCGGTTTCGGTCAGCGGGCCGCTGACGTCCACTTCCGTGCGGTAGTTGTCCCATGTGCCGGCTGCCGTGGTGATGTGGCCGAGAAACTCCGCCGTGGGCTTCTTGCGCACCAGGTTGATGGTGCCGCCCAGGGAGCCGGCGCCGCTGAGCAGGCCGGAGGCGCCTTTGAGCACTTCGACGCGGTCATAGATCGCCATGTCGCTCAGGGTGTTGCCCGCCGAATAGGCCACGTTGCGCACGGCCGAGGGGATGCCGTCGTATTGGAAATTGTTGATCGAGAAACCGCGCGAGTAGTAGTTGCTGCGGTCGGTGTCGTAGGCCGAGACGGTAATGCCGGGCGTGTGGCGCATCACGTCGTCGACGCTGTCGAGGGCGAAGTCGTCCATGTGCTGGCGCGTGACGACGCTGATGGACTGCGGCGTTTCACGGGGTGTGAGCACCAGGCGCGTGGCCGTGGCGATGGTCCCAGGTGTGTAGGAACCGGTCCCTTCGGTGACGGTGCCCAGTTGGTTGCTGATCACCGTGGTGGTGCCCAGTTGCAAGGCTGCGCCGGGCTGTTCGGTGCGGGTTAGCATCACCGCGTTGGGACCGTTTCGCTCGAAGCTCAGCGGCGTGCCTTCGAGCAGTTGGGCCAGCGCCTCCAGGGCGGTCATGCGGCCGTTGACACCGGGCGATTCGACACCCTGGGCCAGGTCAGCCGTGTAGGCAATTTGCAGCCCGCTCTGCACACTCAATTGATCCAGGGCATTGACCAGCGACTGGCCGGCGATGGCAAAACTGCGGGTGTCCGCCGCTTCGCGAGTGGCCAGCTGGCCCGCCGGTTCCACGGCAACCGCGTGGCTGCACGCCAGGCAAATGGCGAGCGCCAGGACGCTGCGGGCATGGGTCGGATTGAATGCTGGAAAGTGCATGTGAGCCCCGTTAGAAATAGGAATGATTTGCAAAGGCAAGGTTCTTGACGGGTTGAACCTTCGAAAGCCGTAAAACTTTTTTCGACGGTGTCGGGGCTCTGTGTCAGCGGATAACCAGGATGCCACCGGGCAGGCGCTGGACCTGGGTGGACGTGACTTTACTCAATGCCTTTACGATCGCCAGGGGGTCATCCAGCTGGTAATTCCCGCTGACGCGCTCACTGGCGGCGGCATCGTTGAATAACAGGATCGGCGCCGGGTAATAGCGCCGGATCTCTTCGAGTACCTGCACCAGTGGCGCGTTCTGGAACGACAGCCGCCCGTTGATCCAGGCCATCTGCCGTTCACTGCCTTCCAGTGACAGCGGTTGCAACTGTCCATCGCGCAACTGTTGCCAGTTGCCCGCGTGCAACAGGCTCTGTTCGCCCTTGCGGTCGGCGAAGCGCACTTGGCCCTGGCGCACGGCGACGGTGACACCCGAGCCGCGCTGGCTGACGCTCAATTGCGTGCCGACCACGGTCACGCTGGCCTCGGCGGTCTCGATGCTCATGGGGCGGTTGGCATCATGGGCGGCTTCTACGTAGAGCTCGCCGCGCAGCAACTTGATGCGTCGATGCGCGCCGTCGAAGGCGGTGCTGATTGCGCTGTGGCTGCCCAGCACGATGTGCGAGCCGTCTTCGAGGTCAAAGCGTTCCAGCTGCGCAACGTCGGTCATGTGATCGGCTTGCAGGCGCATCGGCACATCGGCCATCCAGCCGATGCCCAGTGCGAGCAACACGGCAGCAGCGGCGGCCGTCAAACGCATCCTGGGAGGCTTGGCGATTAGCGGGGGCGGGGGTAATTCGAGGCCGACGGCGAGGTCTTTCAAGGCCTGTTCGAAGGCGCGGTTTTCCCACATCGTATCCAGTTCCGCATACGCGCTGGCGTGCCGGGGATCGGCCGTGCGCCACTGCTCAAAGCGCTGGCGGGTGATGAGGTTGCGCGCTGTCTCATCGCGCAGCGCGAACCAGTCGGCTGCCTGCTCACGTACGGCATCGGGAATGTCGGGGCGATCAATCATGGTAGGTCGTTTGCTTGACGCAGGCGGTGAGGGCTTGGCGCAGGTCCTTTTCCACCGTGCTCAACGATACCTGCAGGCGCTGGGCGATCTCGCCTTGGGACAGGTCGTGCAGTCGATGTAAAACCAGGATTTGTTGCTGGCGTTTGGGCAAGGTAGCGAGCACCTGTTGAAACTGCCGCAGTTGCTGCTGGCCCTGAGCCTGACTCTCCGGCCCGGGTGCCGTCGTGGGCACTTCGACCACCAGGCTTTCGGCCAAATGGCACTCATAGCGCCTTTTGCTGCGCACACTGCGCAAATGGTCAAAGGCCAGGTACTGCGCGGTTTGATAAAGAAATGGCTTCAAGTGTTCGATGGGGCGGGCGTACAGCGCCTTGGCTACCTTCAGGTAGGTTTCCTGGGCCAGGTCCTCCGCCTGGTTCGAACAGCCGACGACGCGCGACAGCATACGGATTAACGCACTGCGCTGCCCGATAAAAACGGCGCTGAGTTTTTCCTGATCCCCTGGCGTCCCTGTCTCCATGGCCCCGATACCTTACTGCTGCGTTGCGCGAATAGCAGGCATACTAATGAGAAGTTGTCTCATTTGATAGGGCGCTGGGTGACTATCGCCTCAGGCTGCGTTCGTAGGCGGCCAACACCGTTCGCTCCGATTGCACAAGGTAGGCATCCAGCATGACAGTCGCCTCGTCTGGCCGGCCCTCCTCAACGCACTGCAGTATCGAAGCGTTCATATTGAGAAACGGCAAATGCAAGAACTGAGGGTCGTTGAGCAGCCCGAACGCCAGCCGCAATTCAGCCGAGATCTGACCGTAGAACACCAGCAGGCGCGGGCTGTCGGCCAGTTCGACGATAGCGGTGTGGAACATCATGTTGGCCGTGCCGACCGCGCCCCAGTCTTTCGCTTCGCGCGCACGCACGCCCAATTCGACCGCCTCGCGCATGTGCAGCGTGCCTGGATGCTGGGGGTAACCCTGTGCGATCGCCTTGCACTCGATGAAGCGGCGCACCCGGTAGATGTCGATGATCGACCCCATGTCCGGTTCCGCCACCGTGACGCCGCGGTTGGGTTCGTGTTTGAGCAACCCTTCACGCGTCAGGACCCGGAAGGCCTCTCTCAACGTGTTGCGCGAAATATCCAGGTTCTCGGCCAGTGCCGCTTCTGAAAGGCGTTGGCCGGGCACGAGCTCGCCTTCGACCAGCATCCTGCGAATTTCCTGGGTGATGGTTTCCCCCAGTGATCTTGGCAGGGCGGAAGAGGCGTCGTTCATAAAAAATCCTAGGTGAGAAAACCGCTCCATTATTCCATCAGAGCGGGTGAGTGGCACAAGGATGACGCGCGTCGTATGCGTCATTAAGTAGCACATGCGCGGTATGAGGTAACAATTTGGTGCCAATCGCTCAACTATAGGATACGAATTGTTCAACAAGAATGCCTTGATGAATCTACATTTCAGGGTGTTTGCCTGGGTCTTGGCATGCTCATTGCTCAGTCAAACTACCTCTCACTGTAGGAATGATGCCGTGACACAGACCCCTCAAGCGTTCACAAAAGCGCGGCGCGCTTCGTTGATCGCCGCGATTTTCATGATGGCGACGTCTGCCATCGGCCCTGGATTCATCACCCAGACCGCCACGTTCACGGCCAAGATGGGGGCGGCATTTGCGTTCGGTATCCTGGCGTCGATTCTGATCGACTTCGTGGTTCAACTTAACGTCTGGCGTATCGTTTCACTGACTCGAATGCGTGCCGCAGACGTGGCCAACAAAGCGATTCCAGGCAGCGGTTACCTGCTGGCAGTGCTGGTGATTTTCGGTGGGCTGGTATTCAACGTCGGCAACATCGCCGGTGCCGGGCTGGGTCTGAATGCGCTGATGGGGCTTGATGCAAAATGGGGCGGTGGCCTGAGCGCCCTGCTGGCTATCGGCATCTTCCTCTCTCACCGCGCCGGGTTGGCCGTCGACCGGCTGATCGTCGTGCTGGGCGTGGTGATGATTGGCTTGACGCTATTCGTGGCCTTCGCCTCCAACCCGCCTCTGGGTGAAGCCCTCTACCAGACCGTCCTTCCGGACCAGATCAACTTTGCCACCATTACCACCATTGTTGGAGGCACGGTCGGTGGCTACATCACCTATGCGGGGGCTCATAAACTGCTGGATCGCGGTGCTACCGGCGTCGAAAACCTCCAGGCTGTGACCAAGGCGGCCCTGAGCGGCATCCTGGTCACCGGCCTTATGCGCTATATCCTGTTTCTCGCCATCCTTGGCGTTGTTGCCAGCGGTGTCGTCATCGACACCTCGGGGCAGGGCGCCAATCCGGCTGCACAAGCCTTCCAGGCAGCTGCGGGACAGATCGGCCTGCGGATCTTCGGTCTCATCCTCTGGGCCGCCAGCATCACCAGTGTGATCGGCGCCGCGTACACGTCCATTTCCTTTATCACCGTATTCAAGCCGGACATCACCGAGCAGAGTCGCAACCGTGCCACCACTGTGTTCATCGCCGTATCGCTGCTGATCTTTGTTCTGTTGGGCACCGCGCCTGCCGCACTGCTGCTGTTTGCCGGCGGGTTCAACGGCCTGATACTGCCCATCGGCCTGAGTATCTTTATCTACGTCGGCTGGCGCCGATCCGACCTCATGGGCGGTTACCATTACCCACGCTGGCTCTTGGTCCTGGGCGCTCTGACCTGCCTGCTGACCTGGTACATGGCGATCAAATCCGTTGTGCCGATCTTTGCCATCCTCAGCGTCGCCTGAGCCGGATAACGAAAAAGGAGTTACGTGAATGCCAACGATAGATATCAACAGCGACCTCGGCGAAAGCTTCGGCGCCTGGAGCATGGGCGACGACGACGCCATGCTCGATGTGGTAACCAGCGCTAACGTCGCCTGTGGTTTCCACGCAGGCGACCCCGCCGGCATCCTGCGGACACTCAAAGCCGCCGCCGCAAGAAATGTCACCATTGGCGCCCACGTTGCCTACCCGGACAAGGTGGGTTTCGGTCGACGGAACATGGACCTGGCCAGCGATGAACTCACCGCCGACGTGATCTACCAGATCGGTGCGCTGCAAGGCTTGGCCAAGGCTGCCGGCACCTCGGTGCGTTACGTGAAACCCCATGGCGCGTTGTACAACACCATTGCCCACGACCGTCGCCAGGCGCTGGCGGTGATCGCCGCCATCCGTGCCATTGATCCCACGCTGATCCTGGTGGCGTTGGCTGGCTCCGAGCTGATTGAGTGGGCACGTAACGAGGGCTTGCAGTGTGTCGCCGAGGCCTTCGCCGACCGTGCCTATACGCCGCAAGGCACCCTGGTTTCGCGACGCGAGCCGGGCGCCGTGCTGCACGATCCGCAGCTTGTGGCTCAACGCATGTTGCGCCTGGTGCAAGACGGCACCCTCGAAGCGATCGATGGCACGCTCACCCGTATCCAGGCCGACTCGATCTGTGTCCACGGCGACAGCCCTGCCGCCGTAGCGATGGCTCGCGAATTGCGCCGAGTGCTGGAGCAGGCCAACCTGTCGCTGCAACCGTTTGCCGGAGGTCGTCCATGAATACGCTCGCCCGCGCCCGCCGAGCGGCCATTGCCGCTGCTCAGGACGCACGTCAAACCTACCGTGGCGGGCTGGTCACCCCCACTGCGGGCATCGCGCCGGGCATGACCCAGGCCAACCTGATCGCCTTGCCGCGCGAATGGGCCTACGACTTTCTGCTGTACGCCCAGCGCAACCCGAAAGCCTGCCCGATTCTCGACGTCAGCGACGCGGGCAGCCCGCGAACCCTGCTGGCTGACGGCGCCGACCTGCGTACCGACATCCCCCTGTACCGCATCTGGCGGGACGGCAAGCTGGTCGAGGAAGTCAGCGATGCCACCCAGGCTTGGGCCGAGCACGCCGATATGGTGGCGTTTTTGATTGGCTGCAGCTTTACCTTTGAAACCGCCTTGCAAGAAGCCGGCATCGAAGTGCGGCATATCGCCGATGGCTGCAACGTACCGATGTACCGGACCAACCGCGCTTGCCGTCCGGCGGGACGTTTGCAGGGTGAAATGGTTGTGTCCATGCGCCCGATCCCGGCTGATCGTGTGGCCGAGGCCAGTGGCATCTCCGGGCGTTATCCGTCGGTCCACGGCGCTCCGGTGCATATCGGAGAGCCCGCGCTGCTGGGCATCCATGACCTGAGTCGACCCGATTTCGGCGATGCCGTGCGCATCGAGCCCGGCGAAGTCCCGGTGTTCTGGGCCTGCGGTGTGACGCCCCAGGCGGCGGTGGCGGCGTCGGGCGTGCCCTTCGCGATCACCCACGCCCCTGGCCACATGTTCATTACCGATGTGCCTGACAGCACCTATCACGTCTAGGAGTCTCCCGTGCGTTTTCTACCGGTCAACCTGGACACCCTGCTCGTCGAATTGAACGATCTCGACGAGACCTTGGCTTTGTTCGACGCCCTGATGGCGGAGCCTATTGCGGGCGTGGAAGAAATTGTGCCTGCTGCGCGGACGCTGCTGATCCAGTTTCGCCCCAGCGCCATCGAGCGTCAGGCGCTGGTCGATCGTATCGCCGGCCGGGACCTGAGCCAGCGCCGCGAGGTCGAACAGCGCCGCGTGGAAATCCCCGTGCATTACAACGGTGAAGACCTCGACGAGGTCGCCACGCTGCTCGGCATCAACCGTAACGAAGTGATACAGCGCCACACCGCCCATGACTACAGCGTGGCCTTTTGTGGGTTCGCGCCGGGGTTTGCCTACCTCACGGGCGGCGCCGGTTTCCAGGTGCCGCGCCGACAAACCCCTCGCACCCGCATACCAGCGGGTGCCGTGGCGCTGGCCGGGGATTTCAGTGGCGTCTATCCGCAAGCCAGTCCTGGCGGCTGGCAGATCATCGGTGTCACGCCCCTGCAGATGTGGGACCTGAACCGCACCGAGCCGGCCCTGCTGCGCCCTGGTTATAAAGTGCGCTTTACCGACGCAGGCCCGCTCCCGGCCAACGGCCTGCCAACCCCCGCTGCGGCAGTGCGTCCCGCCGCCCCCAGCGGTGCTTATCTGGAAATCATCCATCCTGGGTTACACAGCGTCTTGCAGGATATGGGACGGCCCGGCCAAACCGGTCAAGGCGTCTCCCGCTCTGGTGCGCTCGACCTCGGCGCCCTGCGCGCCGCCAACCGCGCGGTGGGCAATCGCTCGGACATGGCTTGCGTAGAGTCGGTACTTGGCGGCTTGAGCTTCGTTAGCCATGGCCGTGCGGTGATAGCGATCACCGGTGCGCACACGCCGGTCACCATCACCAACGCCAGTGGCCTGCAATGGCCGGCCAGCAACTATCAACCCATCGAACTGGACGTGGGTGACCGTGTCAGTCTGGGCGCACCGCTGGCGGGCCTGCGCAGCTACCTGGCCATTCGTGGCGGTTTTGAGGTCACGCCGGTGCTTGGCAGCTTGTCCACGGACACGTTGGCCCAGGTCGGCCCTGCGGCACTTGCCGCTGGTGATCGTCTGGGCTTCACCACCCTGACCACGGGCACCAGCGTATCGCTGACCGAAGCCCCGGCGTTTGAGCTGCCGACGGCGACCCATATCGTCACCCTTGATGTGGTCATGGGGCCGCGCACCGATTGGTTTACCGAAGACGCGATCCAGCGCCTGAGCAGCCAGCTCTGGCGCGTGACCTCACAGTCCAACCGGGTGGGCATTCGCCTGGCCGGTGATGCGCCGCTGACGCGCAGCAACCCCCAGGAACTGCCCAGCGAAGGCACCTCCGTCGGCGCTATCCAAGTGCCAGCCAGCGGCCAGCCCGTGCTGTTTTTGGCCGACCATCCGTTGACCGGTGGCTACCCGGTGATCGCCGCAGTGGCGACACACCACTTGGACCTGGCGGGGCAGATACCGATCAACGCGCAGATTCGCTTCAACCCCCTGGGCGGATTCCACGAAATCCGACCCAGCACAGACGCCTCTTCTTCAACTGCCGATGCGAAGACAACTCCATGAAAAAATTATTGATCGCCAACCGTGGTGAAATCGCCGTCCGCATCGCCCGCGCCTGTCGCGACTACGGTGTGCAGTCTGTCGCGGTGTATGCCGACGCGGACATCGACGCCCTGCATGTGCGCCAGGCGGACGAAGCGTTTTCGCTGAATGGCCAACGCCCGGCAGAGACCTACCTGGATATCGAAAAACTCCTGGCCATCGCCAAACGCAGCGGCGCCGATGCCGTGCACCCGGGTTATGGTTTTTTGTCGGAGCGCGCCGACTTTGCTCGCGCGGTGATCGCCGCTGGCTTGATCTGGGTGGGTCCCAACCCAGAGACCATCGACGTGCTGGGGGACAAGGTCGAAGCGCGGAAACTGGCCCAGCAGGTCGGCGCACCTCTGGTTGCGGGTACACCCGGACCTGTTGAAAGCGCCGCCCAAGTGCTGGCCTTTGCCGAGCAGCATGGCCTGCCGATTGCCATCAAGGCAGCGTTCGGCGGCGGGGGGCGCGGCATGAAAGTCGCGTGGCGCCTGGATGAGGTCGCCGAGCTGTTTGCCTCGGCCGTGCGTGAAGCCGAAGCCGCCTTTGGTCGCGGTGAGTGTTTCGTCGAGCAGTTCCTCGACCGCCCTCGGCACATCGAAGCGCAGATTCTGGGCGACAAACACGGCAAGGTGGTGGTCGTCGGCACGCGTGACTGCTCGCTGCAACGACGCAACCAGAAGCTGGTGGAAGAGGCGCCCGCGCCTTTTATCAGCGATGCGCAGCGCCAGCGCATTCATCAGTCCGCCCACGATATCTGCGCCAAGGCCGGCTACGTCGGCGCCGGCACGGTGGAGTTCCTGCTCAGTCAGGATGGCACCTTGTCGTTTCTTGAGGTCAACACGCGCTTGCAAGTCGAGCACCCGGTGACCGAAGAAACCACCGGCGTCGATCTGGTGATCGAGCAACTGCGCATCGCCGACGGTTTCCCTTTGTCGTTCAGCGAGACGCCAACCCCACGTGGCCATAGCTTTGAGTTTCGTATCAACGCCGAAGATGCGGGCAAGGGCTTCTTGCCGACACCGGGGCAAATTACCGAGTTTGTGCCGCCCTCCGGCCCGGGCGTGCGCCTGGACAGCGGCGTGACCAGCGGTTCACGCGTGCCCAGCACCTTCGATTCGATGATGGCCAAACTGATCGTCAGCGGCGCCACCCGCGAACAGGCTATCGCCCGTGCACGCCGGGCACTGGCTGAATTCAACATCGAGGGCATCGCATCGGTACTGCCTTTCCACCGGGCCGTGATGGATCATGCCGACTTCACCGGCGCCGATCGCTTCGCCGTGCACACCCGCTGGATCGAGACCGACTTCGCCGAACAGATCACCATCGCGCCGCGCAACGCCATGTCGGCCGACCCTGACGTGCTGCGTACCTTTGTCGAGATCGACGGCAAGCGCCATGAGCTAGGCCTGCCTGCGGCCCTGTTGCGCGGTGTCAGCCTCAATGCCGCCGGTCCCGCCAGCGAAAGCACAAGCACACGCGAGGCGGTTGATCCGCACGCGGTACTGACGCCGGTAGCAGGCAACCTGCACACCTGGGTCGTCGACGATGGCGAATCGGTCAGTGCCGGGCAAGTGATCGCGGTGGTCGAAGCGATGAAGATGGAAACATCGATTCTGGCCCCCTGTGCGGGTGAACTTCAGATTGCCAAACAGGCGGGTGATTACTTTGAAGCCGGCTCCCTGATCGGCCGTATCAACGCCGTCAGTTGATTCGACTGCTTCTTTCGCAGGCCTTACGCGCAACGGGTTAATCACCCGTTTGCCGCGTGCTTAATCGAGGCTTTCAGAGAGCATGCGTAATGTGAGGGGCGGATCTGGATGAAACTCCAGACACAAGAAAGCCCGCACTAGGCGGGCTTCTTGAGGTGATTCACAGACTGCTGTAGACATCTATGGATCGGTACTTGGTGGCTACGCAGGGACTTGAACCCCGGACCCCAGCATTATGAATGCTATGCTCTAACCAACTGAGCTACGTAGCCAAGTGGCGCGCATTATTCGCGTAGAACGCAAATGCGTCAAGCATTTTTGTGAAGATTTTTTCTACGCTTTCAATTGTTTAACGAAACTGAGGGGGTTGCGTGACTGCCAGCCTCTGCTTTCGTGATGTCTGGACAGTGGTGGGGGCCTGGCACCATTGGGGGCGCCGGCTGGAAACAGGTGGAGTCCGGTTGGGCAGATATCCCTGCCGCCCAACGTTTGGCCTGTCAGCCAGTCTTACGGTTGAAACGGGTTTTGGGTGGCGCGCTTGAGCTGTTCGCGCGCGCGCGACAAGCGTGAGCGGACTGTGCCGATAGGGATGTCCAATACGTCGGCGGTGTCCTGGTAGCTGCCGTCGGTTTCCAGCGATGCATATAGCGTCTTGCGCATTTCCGTTGGCAGATGGTCGATGGCGCTCAGGGTGTTCTCCAGGCGGCGGTTGACCTCAAATTCCCAATCCAGGTTGTTGTTTTCTGCCTGGCCATGCCACAACGACTCATCAAATTCGCAATGCACAGGTTTGGCATACATGCGCCTGAAATGATTGCGGATCAGGTTCTGTGCGATGCCACACATCCAGGTGCTGAGCGATGCGTTACCGCAGAAGCGCTCGCGGTTGCGCCATGCTTCCAGGTAAGTCAGTTGCAGAAGGTCATCCGCATCTTCCGGGTTGAGTACGCGTTTGTGAATGAAGCGTCGGAGTTTTTTCTGCTGTTCGTCTGTCAGGTGATGCATGAATTGAGGCGAGCTGCCAACGAGGTGAGCTAAAGCTTCAATGGGAAGATTCATGGTTTTTTCCTCAGGGTGAACGGGTCGAAATGCTTTCGACGCAAAGCCCTGTAGCACTGGCTGTGCCAAACGGAAGATCTATGTAAGCAGCTGAAATATATGAATAAAAATATTTTATCTGATGCTGGTTGCGCAGTTTTTTGCAAAAAACCATGGGTGTTTTGTGCCGGTTTTTTCAAAAGTTCAGGGTGTGAATAAAAGTGGAACCGTCTCGGGGTTTCTTGCCACACAAGCACACACTCTTCTTATCTCGGCACGCCCATGAACGTCGAAATCACCCCTGAAGTGCAAAAGAGCCAGTATCCGGATCAGCTGGGTCCCAGCACTGGGATCGCACCCCAGACGCAGTCGGCTGCGACGGGCATCGATGAACTGGCCAACGTGTTCAGCCAGGAAGCAATGCGTAACAACCAACCGTTGGGCGAGCGTACGTTTGAGGTGCGCGTGCCGCCCATCGAGCAGTTCAAGCGGCTCTACAGCCTGCTAAGCCTCCCCGCTGAAGCAAGCCTTTCCGCTGTTGCGCGTCGGATCAGGATGCAACTGCTGCAACGGCCCAGCGTTGACACAATAGTGGAGCTGACTGGCCGTGATCCTGCTTGCACGTACGTGGTGCTCAAGCATGTCCTGACCCAGGCCGAAGGTGAATTGCGCGAGACCGAAGCCGGGCTGGCCCGAGACGCGCTGGCCAAGTTGGAGGTTCGCTACAAGGGCGAGATCCAGGCCGGGCTCAACATCGCCATGACGCTGCATGCGGCCAGTGGTGATCCGCAGGAGTGTCAGGCGGTGCGGGCGCTCTACTACGCGAGTGTGGTGCAGCGCCAGTCCCTGGCTCGCATGATGCAGGCCTTGCTGGGCGTGTACGGTGGCGACCGTTTCGCCGCAGGGCTCATGGTGATGCGCAAGGCCTTGGCGGACGATATTGCGGCACACACGCCGTCGGTACCCACGGCGCAGTTGCGTACGTTGTTACTGGGCCTGCAAAGCTGCGGGCAGTTGAGTGCGGTGCTCGGTGCATGCCAGATGCTGATTCAGCGCATGAGTATCGAGCAGGACTCGGTCAGCCTGCTGCAGCGCCTGCTGGGTTATGCCGGCAGCGGCATCGCCCCTGCGGAGATCCAGAGCCTGGTGCAGGAGTTAGCCGGTGACAAGCCATCGGTTTCTCTAGTGTTGCTCAATGCGCTGTACCCGTTGTTCCAACAATTCCCTATCGCGTTGTGGAGTGATCAGCGTGGGCGTCAGGAGGCCCTGCACAACTTTTTGCTGGTGATGGATGAGTTTGCTCGTATCGAACGGGGCTCTGCCTACGTGGCTGGCTTTTCGAGGGACCGGGCGTGACCGCACTGGCGGTCATCAATAACGTGCTGCTCAAGGTGGCACGGCGCGCGGAGGTGCTGGGCGCCGTGGTGGTCATGGCCATCGTGTTTATTTTTATCGTGCCTTTGCCCACCTGGCTGGTGGATATCCTTATTGCACTGAATATTTGTATCTCGTGCCTGTTGATCGTGCTGGCGTTGTATTTGCCGGGGCCGTTGGCGTTCTCGTCGTTCCCGTCGATTTTGCTGTTGACCACGATGTTTCGTCTGGCGCTGTCGATCGCTACCACCCGCTTGATCCTGCTGGAACAGGACGCCGGTGAGATCGTCGAAGCCTTCGGCAACTTTGTGGTCGGGGGCAATCTGGCGGTGGGGATGGTGATCTTTCTGATCCTGACACTGGTCAACTTTCTGGTCATCACCAAAGGCTCGGAACGGGTCGCCGAAGTCGCGGCGCGGTTCAGCCTGGATGCGATGCCCGGTAAGCAAATGTCTATCGACAGCGACCTGCGCGCCGGGCTGATTGACGGCGGGCAAGCGCGGGACAAGCGCGAGCAGTTGTCCCGTGAAAGCCAATTGTTCGGAGCCATGGATGGGGCGATGAAGTTCGTCAAGGGCGACGCCATCGCCGGTTTGATCATTGTGCTGGTCAACCTGCTGGGCGGCTTCTCCACGGGAATGTTCCAGCACGGCTTGAGCGCTGCCGAGTCGATCTCGCTGTATTCCGTACTGACCATCGGTGATGGCCTGATTGCGCAGATTCCTGCGCTGCTGATCTCGCTGACGGCGGGCATGATCATTACTCGCGTCGCACCGGACGGCCGCAAGGGCGTCAGCAATATGGGCGCCGAAATTGCCCGGCAAATGACCAGCGAGCCCAAGAGCTGGATGATTGCTTCGGTCGGAATGCTGGCGTTCGCGATAGTGCCGGGCATGCCCACACTGGTGTTTATCTTTATCTCGATTATGACCGGGGCTCTGGGTTATTACCTCGCGCGCAAGCGGCAGCAACAAGCGCAGCCCGAAGCCCAGGCAGCCGAAGCGGTACGCCCTGAAGAGAACGGCAGTGAAGACCTGCGTGGCTTTGATCCGTCGCGGCCTTACTTGTTGAAGTTTCCCCCTGCACTGCGAGGGACGCCGCAAGTGACGGACTTGATTCACGGCATCCGCCAGGCACGCAATGCGCTTGTCGCTAACATCGGGCTCACGTTGCCGCCATTCGAGGTCGAGCTGGATGATTCGCTGGCCGACGATGAAATGCGGTTTTGCGTGCATGAAGTGCCGATGATCAAAGCCTCTGTCGTCAGCCGCGTGGCGGTAGAGCGCAAGGCGCTGACTGTTGAGCTGGAAGACGCCCAGGAAGGGCTGGCCGAGCGTGATGAGCAGGAATGGGTCTGGGTGAGGCCTGATGATCCGGTGCTGGATGATCCGCAGTTGGAGCGCTTCAGTGCAACGACCCTGATTATTGAACGCATGAAGCAAGCGATGATGCTCAGCGGACCGCAGTTCCTGGGTATTCAGGAGAGCAAGTCGATCCTCAGCTGGCTGGAGCACAACCAGCCCGAACTGGTGCAAGAGTTACAACGCATCATGCCGCTTTCGCGGTTTTCAGCGGTATTGCAACGACTGGCCGGTGAAGGCGTGCCGCTGCGCGCAGTGCGGCTGATCGTCGAGTCGCTGATCGAATATGGCCAGCATGAACGTGAGCCGGAGGCATTGGCCGGCTATGCCCGTATTGCCCTCAAGTCCCAGATATTTCACCAGTACAGTGAAGCTGATGGCCTGCACGTGTGGTTGTTGTCACCACAGAGCGAAAACACCTTGCGCGAGGCACTGCGCCAGACTCAGACCGGGGTGTTTTTTGCGCTTGACGATGAGAGCAGTGCAGCGCTGGTCAGCCTGCTCAACCAGGCCTTTACCTTACGTCCAAAAACCAAAAGCGTGATGTTGGTAGCGCAGGACTTGCGCAGCCCTCTACGTACCCTGCTGCTGGAGGAGTTCAACCATGTTCCGGTGCTGTCCTTTGCTGAACTGGGAAGCACCTCGAAGGTGAAAGTACTGGGACGTTTTGACTTCGGCCAGGACGAACTGATGCGGGGTGCCGTGGCGTGAGTGCCCATCCATGGTCAGTGTCAGGTAGGGCTCGATGATGTTTGAGCTACGTGTGCTGGACGGTTTACACCAAGGCGCTGCGTTGCCGTTGTTTGGCGACGAATGGAGTATTGGTGCCCATGCAGATGCAGATTTGGTGCTCAATGATGCTGGGATCGCCGAGCAGCATGCGCGGTTGCGGTTTATCGACTCGAACTGGTCGGTACAAGCCGAAGCCGGTCTGCTGCGCGGCGCTGATGGACAGGTGCTGGCCCAGATTGCGAGGCTGGAAGTCAGCGTACCGTTTCTGGTGGGCACGGTTCGGCTGTGTGTTGCCCTGGCTGATCATCCCTGGCCCCAGGCACCAGCGCCAGCTCCGGCGGCGGTACCGACATCATCGCGCCCGAGCGTCGACCCTGTGCGAACACTCACGTTGTCGTCCATCTCGCACTCCCAGCAAAAGCGCCTGCTCAGCCTGGTGTTGGTGGTGACGATCATCATCATGGCGGTGGGCATGGCCTCTACGGGGGAGCGCGAGGCCCAGGCTTCGCTGATGCCTCCTGAGGTCAAGAAAAACGAGCTGGGTTCGCCGTTCGAAGTGCGCCAGCAGTTGCTGAAGATGCTCAACGAGCGCGAGTTGGATCATCGCGTCAGCTTGCAGGTGATCAATGGCCAGGTTGCCCTCAATGGGGACGTTTCCCAAGAGGATGTGGACTTGGTGGCGCGCATGCTCAGCCGCTTTGGCGAGCAGTTTGACAGTGACGTTCCGGTGATCAGCCGTGTCCGGGTACGCGACAGCGCACCGCCGTTCAGGATTGTGCAGATCGTTGGCGGGCCGAACGGTCATGTGGTGCTTGAAGACGGCGGTCGGCTGTTTGTGGGGGACGAATTGGATGGCTTGCGTCTGGTCTTGATCGATAACAGCAAAGTGATTTTCGATGGCGCACAGCGCTATGAGGTGCGCTGGTGAGTACGGACCTGCAAGCGCGCCTCGATGCATGGCAGCAGCGCCAGACACAATCGCTGGTGAGGTTTTCGCCGGTGAAGATGCGCGGTCGTATCCAGCGCGTCAACGGCATGCTGCTGCAATGCCGGTTGCCTCAGGCGCGTATCGGTGACTTGTGCCAGGTAGAAAAAAAGCCAGGCGAATACATGCTGGCCGAGATCATCGGTTTTGATCAGCAGGATGCGGTGCTCAGTGCCCTGGGCAACCTGGAAGGTGTGCGCGTGGGCGCCGGCGTGGAGCGCCTGGGTGTGCCGCATTGCGTGCAGGTCAGTGACGCGCTGCTGGGCCAGGTGCTGGATGGTTTTGGACGGCCGATTACGGGGGATGGCCCCAGTGCATTTGCCGAGGCTGATGCGCCTGATGCAAGCCCGGTGTTATGTGAAGCGCCCTTGCCCACCGACCGGCCAAGGATCAACCGCGCGCTGGCCACGGGTGTGCGCTCGATCGACGGCCTGCTGACGCTCGGCGAAGGCCAGCGTGTGGGGTTGTTCGCGGGGGCCGGTTGCGGCAAGACCACCTTGTTGGCCGAGATCGCCCGTAATGTCGAGTGCGATGTGATTGTATTCGGCCTGATCGGCGAGCGGGGCCGGGAGCTGCGTGAGTTTCTCGACCACGAACTGGATGAGCAGCTGCGCTCCAAAGCGGTACTGGTGTGTGCCACGTCCGATCGCTCCAGCATGGAGCGCGCCCGTGCGGCCTTTACGGCAACCGCATTGGCGGAAGGTTTTCGACGCAAGGGGAAGCGGGTGTTGCTGCTGATCGATTCCCTGACGCGTTTCGCCCGGGCCCAGCGCGAAATCGGCCTGGCCGCCGGCGAACCCTTGGGGCGCGGTGGTTTACCTCCGTCGGTGTACAGCCTGTTGCCACGGCTGGTCGAGCGCGCCGGCCTGACCCGTGAAGGCGTGATCACCGCTATCTACACGGTGCTGATCGAACAGGACTCCATGAACGACCCCGTGGCCGATGAGGTTCGTTCGCTGCTCGACGGGCATATCGTGCTGTCCCGCAAGCTGGCCGAGCGCGGGCACTACCCGGCGGTCGATGTCCTCGCGAGCCTGTCGCGGATTTTGAGCAATGTCGCCGAGCCTGACGACATCCGTGCCGGGACGGCGTTGCGGCGCCTGTTGTCGGCGTACCAGCAGATCGAGTTGATGCTCAAGCTGGGTGAGTACCAGCCCGGCAGCGATGCCCTGACCGACCTGGCCGTGGACAGTCGTCAGGCCGTGGACGATTTCCTGCGCCAAGACTTGCGTGAGCCGGCGCCACTCGCGGCTACGCTGGACCAGCTCAAGGAGCTGACTGCCTATGTCCCTTTCTGAATCAACTTATTCGAATGTGCTGCTGGATGAAGTCGAGACCTTGCGACGCCTGCGCCGGCATCGGGCGGACCGGGCCGAGCGCGCGCTGCGTGAAGCGAAGCGGGCTCAGAAAGCCTTGCTCGCACATATCCAGCAGGCCCAGGCCGCCCTTGAGCAAGCCCGGGAGGAAGAGGCCCGGCAAAGCGCCCAATTGCTCAGTCAGCATCAAGGCCAGGTATTGACCCTGCAGGCGCTCAAATCCTGGGGCGCGCAGGAGCGCTCATTGTCTGCCACGACTCGGCGCGACCAAGGTCAGCTGGAAACGCTACGGGGGCAGCAGGAAGAAAAGGAAGCCCGCGTCGACAGTACCCAGAAACAGGTTAGCGAGTGTCTGCGTCAGGTGGAAAAACTGCAGGAGTTATCTCTTTTACTGCTCCAGGAGTCGACATGACCCAGGTTTCAACCAAACCCACCGAACGCCCACGACAGCGCGAGCCTAGAGAGGGACATGAGCCTGGTGTTGGCGTCGTGGTGCCGTGGGACCAAGGGCGGCTGTTTGCCCAGTTGTTCGGCGATAACGATGAAGGTACCGGGACGCGGGGTGGCTTGTCGGGCATGAAAGAGTCGATGACGACTTCCATGATTGAGGCGCTTGCGGAGCAACTGGCACCTCGCGTGATGGGCAGCGCGCAGTGGCCGCTTCAGGCGGTGTTGTATTTGCCGCGGCTGGGACGGATCAACGCCAGCGTACGCCGTGAGCAGAACGCCTGGAGCATTGATCTGGAAGCGGAAGATGACGCGACAGCGCGTTGGCTCAGGGGCACGCGCCAACAGTGCGAAGGTCGATTTGCCGCCGCGCTGGGGCAGCCGGTCAGCCTGTTTATACCCAACGCCGGGTCGGCATGATGATGCCGCAGTTGATATTGCCTTTGGTCAACGGCGATACGGTTGCCGCACGCCGTCGATTGGGGCGCGGCTTGCGTCTGCCGTTCCACGTGGCGGGGCAGGGCGGTGAGTTGTGTCTCGAACCAGGGCGCGCGCCTGCCGGGGTCAAAGCCGTGTGCCTGGAAACCGTATGCGGGGTGCTGGCGCTCGCTGAGGCGGGGCCGTTATTGAGCTTGCTGGGTGAGTGCCCGGTGACGCTGGCCGAGGCTGGCAACGATGCAGAGTCCTGGTTCTGGGCGCTGTTTCAACATCATCTCAGCCCTCAGGTGCTGGCCCTGCTGGGCTATGTGCGCTTGCTGGAGACAGAGCGCCCCACCGGGTTTGGTTGCCGGCTCAGCGTGACCCTGGGGGCGTCGCGTGTCACGGGCTATATGTGGTTGTCGGCTGAAAGTTTCCTGGCGTTGTGTGATGCGGGGCCTTGGCGCGCCATGGGCGCTCCGATGCCTGGAGCATTTCAACTGCCAATTGCCGTGATCCTGGGACGTTTGCAATTACCCATTGCGCAGGCACGCAGCCTGCGGTCTGGCGACGTGCTGATCTTTGAGCAGTGCTTGTTTCAAGCCCACGGCAATGGCCATTTACAGGTCGGCAGACAGCGGCTGCATGGCTGCATTGATGACGACACCGGGCAGCTGCGTCTGACCCTTACTTCTATCGAGGACACGTCTGTGGACGAGGAATTTTCAATACCCCCCTTCTCAGGGCATGAGGAGGATGAGCCCATAGTGGATGTGTTCGGCAGCGAGCCGTTCGATGAGTTGAGCATCGGGCTGAACGTACGCTGCGGGACGTTGAACCTTACTCTGGGTGAGTTGCGTAACCTCGCCCCCGGCGCGGTGCTGGGGATTGCCGGATATGCCCCAGGAATGGCCGGCCTTTACTATGGGGATCGCCCTATTGGCCAGGGTCAGTTGGTGGAAGTCGACGGGCGCCTGGGCTTGCAGTTGTCTCGCGTGATGGTCGGTCGATGACACTGCAGGGGATAGATCCCCTCATTCTAGCGATGTTCCTTGGGGCATTGTCGTTGATGCCCATGCTGTTGATCATCTGCACATCGTTCTTGAAGATTGTCATTGTGCTGATGATTACCCGCAACGCCATCGGTGTGCAGCAGGTCCCGCCAAGCATGGCCATCAACGGGATCGCGTTGGCGGCCACGCTGTTTATCATGGCCCCGGTGGGGTACGAGATCGCCGAGAGCGTCAAGGCTTCGCCCCTGGACATGACTAACGTACAGACGTTTCTGCAGACCGGGAATGAGGCAATCAAACCGTTGCGTGCATTCATGCTGCGCAACGTCGACCCGGACGTACTGACCCATCTGCTGGAAAATACCGCGCGCCTGTGGCCTGCGCAGATGGCGCAAGAGGTGCAGCGCGAGGACCTGATCCTGTTGATACCGGCCTTCGTGCTGTCGCAACTGCAGGCGGGGTTCGAGATCGGCTTTCTCATCTATATCCCCTTCATCGTGATCGACCTGATCGTCTCCAACCTGCTGCTGGCGCTGGGGATGCAGATGGTCTCGCCCATGACCATCTCCCTGCCGCTCAAGTTGCTCTTGTTCGTGCTGGTGTCTGGCTGGTCGCGGTTGCTCGACAGCCTGTTCCTTTCCTATCTCTGAGGGGCGTATGGAACCGATCGTACTGTTCAAGCAAGGCATGTTGCTGGTGGTGGTGCTGTCGGCACCGCCGCTGATCGTGGCGGTGGTGGTGGGCGTGCTGACGTCGCTGGTGCAGGCGCTGATGCAGATACAGGACCAGACGCTGCCCTTTGGTATCAAGCTGGTGGCCGTGGGTATCACGTTGATCATGACCGGCCGCTGGATTGGTGTGGAGTTGATTCAACTGATCAACCTGACGTTCGAGATGATCGGTCGCTCGGCCCTGAATTGAGGTTTTGCCTGTGCTGCTGTATCTGGAGTTCCTGCCCAGCCTGATCATTGGCATGGCGCGTATCTACCCCTGCGCCTTTCTGGTGGTCGCGTTCTGTTTTCAGCATATCCGTGGCATGCCACGGCACACCATCGTGATGGTCATGGCGCTGATGCCTGCACCGGGTATTCATGCGGCATTGGAGGGCCACGACTACTCAGGGCTCATGCTCGGTGGCCTGGTGCTCAAGGAAGTGGCCCTGGGGTTTTTGTTGGGCGTTTTGCTTTCTATGCCGTTCTGGATGTTCGAGTCGGTAGGCGCACTGCTCGATAACCAGCGCGGCGCCTTGGCCGGCGGCCAGCTCAACCCTTCGCTGGGGCCGGATGCGACGCCCATCGGGCATTTGTTCAAGCAGTTGGCGATTTTTCTGTTGATCGTCAGCCTGGGGCTGGGCTCCCTGACTCAGGTGATCTGGGACAGTTACCTGATCTGGCCCCCCACGGTGTGGTTTCCGCTGCCGGCGGCGAATGGCATGAGCGTATTTGTCGACCTGCTCGCGGATACCTTCACGCACATGATGCTCTATGCCGCACCGTTCATTGCAGTGCTGCTGTTGCTGGAATTCGGCATCGCGTTGCTGGGGGTCTACAGTCAGCAGTTGCAGGTGAGTTCGCTGGCGCCACCGGTCAAGAGCCTGGCGGGTATCGGAATTCTGCTGTTGTACTTTGCGCTGCTACAGGACTTGATCGTCGGGCGCATGAGCCAGTTGGGCGACCTCAAGCACTCGCTGGGCCTGCTGTTCAAGGCGGCGATACCATGAGTGATTCCGGCGAGAAAAAACACCCGGCATCTGCCAAGAAGCTGCGTGACCAACGCAAGAAAGGCCAGGTTGCTCAAAGCCAGGATGTGGGCAAGTTGCTGGTGCTCACCGCCATCAGCGAAATCGCGTTGTTCACCGCCCAGACCAGTTTGCAACGGTTCCAGCAACTGATGATGTTGCCGATGTCCCGCCTGAACCAGCCTTTCGTGCGAGCGCTGGAGGAAGTGTTGGCCGAAGGCCTGGTGGTGTTTTTCTCGTTCGCCCTGCTGATGGCCGGTGTTGCGATCATCGTGAAGCTGATCAGCAGTTGGATGCAGTTCGGGATACTGTTTGCCCCGCAGACCCTGAAGCTCGATTTCAACCGCCTGAACCCCCTCAGCCAAATCAAGCAGATGTTCTCAGCCCAGTCGCTGATGAACCTATTGATGAGCATCGCCAAAGCGTTTCTCCTGGGATTGATTGTGTACGTGGTGGTCTGGCCTTCGTTGGGAACGTTGATCAACCTGGCCAATAGCGACCTGCAAAGTTACCTTCTGGCGCTGATTGCACTGTTCCGTCACCTGCTGCACGCGTGCCTGGGGTTGCTGCTGGTGCTGGCTCTGATCGACCTGATATTGCAGAAGCACTTTTTTGCCAAGCGCATGCGCATGACTCAGGTCGAGGTCGTCAAAGAGTATAAGGATATGGAGGGCGACCCCCATGTGAAAGGGCAGCGCCGCTCGTTGGCGTACCAATTGGCCCAAGAGGAACCGAAGGTCAAGCTGCCCAAGCTGGAGGAGGCCGATATGCTGGTGGTCAACCCGACGCACTTTGCCGTAGCGCTTTACTACCGCCCCGGCAAAACACCGTTGCCCTTGCTGGTGGACAAGGGCACTGATGCCAACGCTCGCAAACTGATCCACCGCGCCAAGGCGGCCGACGTGCCAGTGATCCAGTGTGTTTGGCTCGCTCGCACGCTTTATACGAAGAAACTGGGCGAGAACATTCCGCGCGAAACCTTGCAAGCCGTCGCGTTGATCTACCGGACCTTGCGCGAGCTCGATGATGAGGCCAAGCGTGAGACCCTGGAGTTGCCAGAGCTTGAGCAACGTTGATCAGCGGGTTGAGCCCGTGTCCAGGGCTTGCAGGCTGGCCAGCGTCAGCATCCGGCTGAGGACCCTGTCCGCAGCGCGGGTTGTTGCAGGCAGCGCGTGCCAGATCACCAAAGTGTCCTGGGCGTCGAGGTAGATAAAACAGCCATCGAACGCCAGCGCTTGCTCAAAGCGTCGTTCCAACGCCTGCTGCAATTGCCCGGTCTGCAGCGCTTCGCGAGCGACCAGCAGCGCCACCCCTGGTTGGGTGCCTGCGTTCTGTGCGCACACCGTTATACCAGGGCCGAGCGTAAGGTGAGCGGCAGTGCCGCCCACCAGGTTATCGAGGAAGACCTGACGCTGATGGTCGTCCAGTATCCCCGGAGTACTCATCGCTCCAGCGACACCGTCTGATAGTCCGCACGCTCCCCGGCGGGGCCGGGTTCGACGCGCATTTGAGGCGGCCACCAGATCACCAGCTTATCCTTGGTGGATTGCGGGCGTGAGCAGGAGTCGCCCTTGCAGGTCGGTGTGCAACCGGTGGCGAGCAATGCCGCGCCGATCAGGGTGACGTACAACAAGCGGTGTTTCATGGCGTGGCCTTCTGGATTGGAGAGAGCAAGGAGGGGCGTGGCACGCTGAGGTGTTCATCCTTTACCACCGGTCGCATGGCGATAAAGACCTCGGCTTCTTCACCTGGCTTGAGCCAGGCACGCGGCCAGACACTCACGGCCAACGTCTGCGAGTTGCTGCATTCTTTTTCATCAATGCGCACATTGCGCGTGAACTGGTTGCGCAGCACCACCACCGCGACGTTGTAATCCGGTCCGGCATACCATTGGCTGCGTTCGGTATTCAGTGCCAGCAGGTCACGGGTGTTGCACAGGGTATCTAGCCCCAGTGGCATCGGCGCCGCCTTGAAGGCCTTGGGGACTTGCCCGCTGACCAGATGGGCCAGTGTGCTGGTGATGTCGCTGCGCTTGATCACCGGTTGGTGCGGGTTAACGCGCCTGGCCAGCGGCGTGAGGGCGGCCTGCAGTTCGGCCTGGTCGGCCTGGGGCAAGTAGCGTGACGGGTCGGTTTGGTCACCAATGACACGCGGGGTGAGGATGAACAAGCGCTCACGCCGATTGTTCTGGCGCTCGGTCGAGGAGAACAGCACCTTGCCCAGCAGCGGAATATCACCCAGCAACGGCACTTTGTTTTGCTTGTCGCTGCGCTCGGTCACGTGGAAGCCGCCGACCACCAGCGAACGCTTTTCCGCCATCACGGCCTGGGTGCTGACCTTGCCTCGGCGCACGTCAAGGTTGTTCGGATTGGGGTTGGTCTCGTCGAAATTGCCGTCTTCAATATCCACCACCAAGTGGATCTGATGGCCGCCACGGCTGGTGATGACGCGAGGCACTACCTGGAAGCTGGTGCCCACGGTAACCGGCAAAATGGTTGCATTCTCTCTACCGGGCGTCAGGTACTGCGTGCGGTTGAAGTCGATAACTGCCGGTTGGTTTTCCAGGGTGAGCACGGAGGGGTTGGAGACCATGGTTGCCAACCCCTTGGCTTCCAATGCGCGTATATCGGCATAGAAGCGGTCACGGTTTTCAATCGATAGTTGCGATGAGGTGCCCGGCGAGACATTGGCGCCGCCGCGAAACCGGCTGTTCTGAAAGCCCCAGTTCACCCCGAACTCGCGCAACTGCGTGCGCTCGATATCGAGGATGATCGCATCGATCTCAACCAGCTTGCGCGCGACGTCGAGCTGGCTGATCAACTCCCGATACATCGCCTGACGCTCTGGCACGTCGTAGATCAGCACGGCGTTGTTACGCACATCCGCCTCGACGCGGATCCGGCTGCTGGCGACCGGAGCTCGCGGGGTCAAGGTCGCCCCCATGTCCATTTGCGCCGGGTTGGCGTTTGCACCAAGCATTTGGCCCAACAACGGGTTGCCCAGGCGCGGCACGTTTGGCGTGAGAGGCGACGGCTGGGCGGCAGGGCGCTGGCCGAGCCCCGAGAGAGCAGAAGAGGAGCGCGGTTCCAGCAGCCCGCGCAAAATGCTGGCGACGCCTGGAACGTTGAGTTTTTCACCGCGGTAATCCACCAGGCGGTCTGTCGCATTGGCGAACTTCAACGGGTAACTCAGCACGCTCTGTTTTTCATCCGCAGAGCGGCGTTGACTGCTGAATTGCTTGATCTGTTGGATATAGCTCTTGGGACCGGAGACGAGTACGACACCGTCTTCCGGTAGCTCGCCCCAGCCGAAACGGCTATCGAGCAGTCCGATATCGGTCAGCGCCTGCTTGAGGTCGCTGATCGTCTCCGAAGACACCTCCAGCCGCGCGGACTCCTGCTGGTCCAGCGTGCTGATGTACAGGGTGTTGTTGTAGAGATACCACTGGAAGCGGTGCTCAACGCCCAGCCTGTCCAACATGGACTGCGGGGTATTCGCGCGGATCTTGCCGTTGACAGTCCCCTCCAGCAAACCCTCGATTTGCAGTTGTGTGCCGAAGGTCTGGCCGAAGTCTTCGAGCACTTCCCTCAGGGGTTTGTGTTCGGCTTCATAGGCGTAGGCGGTGTTTTTCCATTCGGGGGGGATGGCGGCGAGGGTTGGATACACCGGAGCCAACAAGCAGGCGACAGTGATCAGGCAACGCCATTTGGTACGTAGCGAGAAAGTTTCATGCGAGTCAATGCGTAAGCTGTTGTGCTTATGGACCTTGTTATACATAGATGCTTCTCTGATTAGTACAGTAACGAACGTAACGAGGTAGGCGTGAACGGGGGCGCAGACCTTTTCAGCCGCACAGCGGTGTCTCGCCATGTATCACGTTGATTGAGTAGTGATTCGACACTCCTGAGCAGATGCGATTCGCCAAGTGCAACCTTGTCGTTTTGAATAAGCCACAGCACACCATTGGTAGGGGCCTGCGACAGCACGCCTTGAAAATGATTGAGGCTGGCAGCGCCTATTCGCAGCCAGGATTGCAGGTCTGTCTGGGTGGGTTGATCTGGAGTGAGTTGGACGCGCAGTATCACCCTAGTTTCCTGGCGGCTGAGGACGATTTCGTCTTTCCCTTCAAACAATTTGATGTATTCTTTATCGCTGTTCAACCAATGAGCAACGAGAAATTCAAAGTCACTGGAAACTATCAAAAGTTGTCCTGAGTATTTGATGGTTGATACGCCCCTGCTCCTGATACGCGAAATCGGAGTAGTGCTGTTGGATCAATAGTCTGTTGAAAAAGTCTAAGTCGCCAGTCTCCATGGCCTCCTCAGCTCCTTTTTTTTGTGCCGTGTAAGCTTTTTTACTGTTTTGCAGAAGGTTAAGGGGTAAGTCTTTAAAAAAGTCCATGGAGGCTTACTCTTTCTTTATGTAGTGGTGTAAAGGTTTGATTCAGTTCCGTTCACAGAAAATATGCACGTAATATTTAAGTGATGGAGGCGCTTTAGTAATGCTATTTGTCGTGCTTGAAAAATATATCAAGCATTGAGTTCCAATCGATACAGAAGTCACCCTCGTCTGTTTTCAGTATCAGTGTTTGAGGTGGAATTGCCTCGTCTGCCTGTAGAGTCCAGCACGCAGCACCATGAATAGCCAAATACTGTGTTACAGCGTCGATTTCTGTAGGACTGCAGAGTAATTTCGCATTTATTTGCGGCATCTGACTGACCAACAACTTTTTTACGAGAACCGTCAGGCGTTTGGATTCGATTGTCTCATCAAGTATGCAACTGATCGCTTGACGGGTGATCATGCTTGCATAGTATTCGAGACTTTCAAGTGTTTTTTCATGTTCACGTTCCCAGCGCTTGAGTTGGTCATCCGCTCGTTGCCAGATTTCCACAGTGGTTTTTTTTAGCAGCGTTTTGCATTCTTCTTCGGTTAGTCTTCTCAGTTCGTGAGCCTGTGCTTTAGCATGCTCCAAAAGCTGATTAGCCTTCGTGATGTCTGCCACCACTTCATGAGGGATTAGCGGGAGTGGAAGCCTGGTACCGTTCTTGTGCAACTCAATTTTGTGCAGGCAGAGCATCGTTAAACTCCTGACCGTGCGAGTCATGAACTGTGTCGTGATTTTTCATAGATGTGACACGCCAGACAACGGCCTGCCAAAGAGTCGCGATCCGGCTGTGCGTGTTTTCGACTAATGGAGCTTTTTTTTCTATCTCAAGCACTCGCGTGCAGGGGAAGCGTAATCGAATGCGCTGCCAGATAGTGGGCTCTACCCAGGCGCGCAGTAATTGCAAAGGATCATCGCCGGTTGGAAGTATGTCAGGGCTGAGTGCTTTAGAAAGTCTCGTGCACCATAGATGGTGATCTTCACTCAAGGAGTGGGCTGTTCCAAGGTTAACGATATTTTGAATCAATGCGAGCGCGAGATCGAGTTGTTCGGTGGAGGCAAGCGCAAGTCGATATACGGTATGGTGGGGCGGGGGAGGCAAGCAGGGAACAATGCCCATAAGTTTGTTTGGCGCCGAGGCTCCAATGCGAAGAGTCAGGTCAATCTCCGGGTGTAAAGACTTCCAGTCTTCGTGGGAAGATTTCAAGGGAAATGCCCACCATTGAACCCAGGCCAGTTGTTCAGTCATTACGTGATCGGAACTAGGAACCATGGAAAGGTCCAGTTGGTACATCTGCCGTAGACTTTTCTTGCGGTAGTGGGCATCGCCTATTGCGCCAAAATAATGAACCAATCCCCGTTAAGATCAGACTGGCCAATGCAACAATAGCGCTTGTCCACCAGAAGCCAAGATCATTTGCTGGGATTAGGAAAGGACCGAAATAGGCCAACCGTCTTTGCTCCTGATAAGCCGCAGCAGGTACGAATATCACAGTGAGTTTTTGTTGATTGTCCACTGCTGTGGTCATTCCCGGAATGCTGCTTGCGACCATTCTGCGAACTCGCGCACGGATATTATCGGGATCAAGGCGAGGGTCGTGCTTGATGAATACCGAGGCTGATGCGGGTTGGACAGGTTCTCCCGGTGCGATACGTTCGGGCAATACGACGTGTACTCGTGCAACGATCACACCGTCGATGTTCGACAATGTCGCTTCAAGCTCTTGAGATAAGGCGTAGATGTAGCGAGCGCGCTCTTCTAGTGGCGTAGAAATAACGCCCTCTTTACGAAACGTATCACCCAATGTGGCACGAGCAAGTTTGGGGAGACCTACGGCCTCAAGGGTGCGTACAGCGCGGCTGATATCGCTCGTATTAACGGCTACAGTAACACCATCCTTGGTAGGGATTTTTTGTGCTCTAATATGTTTATCTGCCAGTTCTGCTACGACTTCATTTGCTTCCTGTTCGGATAATTGGCGATGGAGTTCTACGCGATCACTGCAACCGTTCAATATAAATAGAAAAGAAAGAGACAGCAGGGTTGTTTGAAGTCGACTCATGCTTTTTTCTACTGGAGGTTGCATATTTTGTCGATGCATTGGGTCGTTTTGCCAAGGCTCTTTACGAGGATTTGTGACATGAATAGTGTATTTGAGAGCTCGTTTGGATACTTTCTCATCGCATCCCTGTCGATCTGTTTGCTTAGAGTTTTTAGCTGTTTGGTTATCTTGGCTTTTGTGGTGTCAAACTGTTCTGATGCTGCAATCAACAGGTTTGACGAGTCAAGTTTTTCAGCTGCGATTCTCGACGATGTGGAGTGGCCGAGTTGTGATGAAAAAAAACTAATATCTGTGTCAGCTGTGGCATGGTCAGGCGTTTTAATGGGCTTATAAAGATCGGCATGCTCCATTATTTCATAATTGGCTATAAGCATTTTTAATCCGGTTATATGAGTGGTTCAGGGGGAGGGTGCATTGAATTTCTTGAGCCTATGGCGTCACCTCCTCGGTTGATAAACCGAGGAGGCGATTAAGTTACTGCCTTTTTTGAGCAGATGTTGAATAGTTGTTATCGTATTTAACTTCGTTGTTGAGTCGCATGCCCTCAATTTGCAACGCTTTCGCTTTTGCAGCTTCTGCCTCTACGCTTCCGCCGCCTGAAGCTCCGTAACCTCCTTGATCTCCGTAACCTGTACCGTAGTTATAAGTTTGAATTGAGTTGTTGATACCTGAAGCCATGGTGACTCTCCACATAATAGGTTTGCGGTTGCATTTCTTTAACCAGTGCTCAACTAGAGTGGTGCCTGGTATATCGCGTTACATCCTGAGCCTGGTATCACTCTGTGGCATACGTTGATACTTCGGTTCCTGGCAGTTTGAATATTGAATATTGCTAATTGTTTCTTCGGTCTGAATGATGTGTGAGTCGTGGTTTTGCGGCTGTTATTACGGGATTTCGAGTTGTTTCATCCGATAATACAGCGTGCGCGTTGCAACGCCCAATTCGGCAGCTGTCAAATCCACGTTGCTGCTGTGTCGTTGCAGTGACTCTTCAATCAGCGATTTTTCGATTTGTTGAAGCCGTTTTTTGAGATTCATTTTAGTTGCCTGATAGCTGATCATAGCCTCCGAAAAGGGCGGGAGGCCTAATACGAAGCGTTTGGCTGTCGAGCGTAGTTCACGAACGTTTCCAGGCCAAGGATGGCATAACAACTGTTGAAGCAAAGCGTTTGGGGGTGGGGGAGAAGGGCATTTAAAATTCTCAGCCTCTTGCTGAACCATGTTCAAAAAAAGCGAAATTATTCGGTCTCTACGCTCCCGCAAAGGGGGGAGCTGGATGTTGACTACGCTCAATCGAAAATACAGATCTCGCCGGAAAGCCCCTTGCGTGACCATGGCGTACAGTGACTGCTGTGCTGACGCAATGATGCGCATGTCCACTGGAATAAAGCGGGTTGAACCCAGTCGCTCCACACCCCGCGACTCCAATACCCGTAATAACTTGGCTTGAAGTGATAACGGCATGCTATCAATTTCATCCAGATATAAGGTGCCCAAGTGCGCGGATTCGATGAAACCTGCACGTGATTGGACGGCGCCGGTATAGGCGCCGCTGTTGACACCGAACAATTGGCTCTCTGCTAGGCTCTCCGGGATGGCAGCGCAGTTCACTGCGACAAAGCCTCCTCTTCTTCCCGACAAATCATGTATTCGATGGGCCAAGGTATCCTTGCCGGTGCCGGTTTCCCCTAATAAGAGTATGTCAATATTGAGTGATGCCGTGTGGGTAAGCGTGCTTTCAATATCTGGTATGTCAATGAATGAGATATCCGGTTCGGCTTTCCTGTGGCAGAAGGTTGACATTAAATAAGCGCCTCGTGTTGTTATTGCGCCAGGTAAATTAACGTTAAGCAAGCATGGGGCATGGGTTGATAGTATAAAAAATACTATGTCGAATTAAGGTAGGAATTTGCTGGTTTTGTGTAGGAGGAGTTTGAAGTTGCTTGATTAAAATTGAATTGGGTAATCATCGAGATTACATAGTTGAATAGGGTTGTAGGAGAAAAGCTTGAGAGGCGGTATTTGGCGGGAGTGTGACAGTTTTTATATTTACTTAAAGCTCGGCCACAAAAAAGCCGACGCACTGCGTCGGCTTTTTTGTGTGTTGCAATAAGCGCGTGTGAAGGCTACACGTTAAAGCGGAAGTGCATCACATCGCCATCTTTAACAATATATTCCTTACCTTCCAGGCGCCATTTGCCCGCTTCCTTGGCACCGGCTTCACCCTTGAATTGGATAAAGTCGTTGTAGGCGATCACTTCAGCGCGGATAAAGCCTTTTTCGAAGTCGGTGTGGATCACGCCTGCAGCCTGTGGCGCGGTGGCGCCGACCTTGACGGTCCAGGCGCGGACTTCTTCGACACCGGCGGTGAAGTAGGTCTGCAGGTTGAGCATTTCGTAGCCCGCACGAATCACGCGGTTCAGGCCAGGTTCTTCCAGGCCCAGGGCCTCAAGGAACATGTCTTTTTCTTCGCCGTCATCGAGTTCGGCGATTTCCGCTTCGATCTTGTTGCACACTGGCACTACGATCGCGCCTTCTTCGTCCGCGATGGCTTTTACCACGTCGAGCAGGGGGTTGTTCTCGAAGCCGTCTTCAGCGACGTTGGCAATGTACATCACCGGCTTGGTGGTCAGCAGGTGGAAGCCCTTGATCACGGCCTTCTCGTCGGCGCCCATGCCCTTCATAAGGCTGCGTGCCGGCTTGCCTTCGGTGAAGTGTGCGATCAACTGCTCCAGCAGGCCTTTCTGGACCACTGCGTCCTTGTCGCCGCCCTTGGCGTTACGCGCGACTTTCTGCAGTTGTTTCTCGCAGCTGTCGAGGTCGGCGAAGATCAGTTCCAGGTCGATGATCTCGATGTCGCGTTTCGGGTCGACGCTGTTGGAGACGTGAATCACGTTCTCGTCTTCAAAGCAGCGGACCACGTGGGCGATGGCATCGGTTTCGCGGATGTTGGCCAGGAACTTGTTGCCCAGGCCTTCGCCTTTCGACGCGCCGGCTACCAGGCCTGCGATGTCGACGAACTCCATGGTGGTCGGCAGGACGCGCTTGGGATTGACGATGGCCGCCAAGGCATCCAGGCGTGGATCCGGCATCGGCACGATACCGCTGTTGGGTTCGATGGTGCAGAAGGGGAAGTTCTCCGCCGCAATACCGGACTTGGTCAAAGCGTTGAACAAGGTGGATTTGCCGACGTTGGGCAGGCCGACGATGCCGCAATTGAATCCCATGGTGTTTCCCCTCGGAAAAAAGTCAGGCCTTCTGGCTGTGCAGGTTTTTCATCGCGCGGTTCCATTCCCCGGCGAAGATATCCGGCAGCACGCCGAGGGCAAAGTCGATGCTTGCATCGAGTTTTTCCTGTTCGGCGCGTGGCGCACGACCCAGGACGAAATTTGAAACCATACTGGCAACGCCTGGGTGGCCAATGCCGAGCCGCAGGCGGTAGAAATTATTCTGATTACCCAACTGCGCGATGATGTCGCGCAGGCCGTTATGCCCGCCATGCCCGCCGCCGAGCTTGAGCTTGGCAACGCCGGGTGGCAGGTCCAGTTCGTCATGGGCCACCAGGATTTCTTCGGGTTTGATCCGGAAGAAGCCCGCAAGCGCCGCGACAGCTTGGCCGCTGCGGTTCATGTAGGTGGTGGGAATCAGCAGACGAACATCCTGACCCTGGTGCGAGAAGCGCCCGGTCAGGCCAAAATACTTGCGATCGGCCGCCAGGTTTACACCTTGGGCATGGGCGATACGCTCAACAAAAAGGGCCCCCGCGTTATGCCGGGTCTGTTCGTATTCGGCGCCTGGATTTCCCAGGCCAACGATCAGTTTAATGGCAGTCACGACAGGGGCCCTTCCTTTGGAGTTGTGGATAACATCGCCGCGAACTGAGTGCGGCGAAAGTAGACGACAGGAGCTCACTTATCCAGAGATAAACTTCGCGTTGTCGCCCGCTTTCTCGCTACGTTCCGGTCCGCGATGTTTCCTCAAGCTCCGGCAATACAGAGTGAATTACTCTGCAGCGCCTTCTTCAGCTTCTGGAACAACGCGTGGAGCGTGTACGTTTGCAACAGCTTTGTCGTCACCGTGAGCCAGTGCAACGAACTCAACACCTTTAGGGGCTTTGAGGTCGGACAGGTGAACGATTGCGCCGATTTCCAGAGCCGACAGGTCGACTTCGATGAACTCAGGCAGATCTTTCGGCAGGCAGGTCACTTCGATTTCGTTCAGGACGTGAGAAATCTCGCCGCCTTTCTTGACCGGAGCTTCTTCACCAACAAAGTGCACAGGCACGATAGCGGTCAGTTTCTGACCGGCTACAACGCGTACAAAGTCAGCGTGCAGAACGTGGCCCTTGGACGGGTGACGTTGCAGGGCTTTGATGATTACGTTCTGCTTTTTGCCGCCAACGTTCAGTTCGATAACGTGGCTGTAGGCAGCATCGTTTTCGAGCAGTTTGGCAACTTCTTTAGCCAGCATGCTGATGGATTCAGGGGCTTTCTCGCCACCGTAAACTACAGCTGGAACCAGGCTTGCGAGACGACGCAGGCGGCGGCTCGCACCTTTCCCCAGGTCGGAACGCACTTCAGCATTCAGAGTAAAATCGTTCATGTTGTATCTCCAAAATAACCACATTCGCCCCAGCGTTTGCGACCAGCGCTAAAGGCGATATGGGCAAAAAAGCCCCGCCCCAACAGAATGCTGGGGCGGGGCGCTTTTCGTCAGTGAGGTGTTCCGAAGGTTTGACCCTTAGCGGAACATCGCGCTGATCGATTCTTCATTGCTGATGCGGCGAACCGCTTCGGCAACTACCGGTGCGATATCCAGTTGACGGATACGCGCACAGGCTTGTGCAGCAGCGGACAACGGGATGGTGTTAGTCACCACCAGTTCGTCCAGCACAGAGTTCTCGATGTTCTCGATCGCTCGGCCTGACAGCACAGGGTGTGTGCAGTAGGCGAAGACTTTTGCTGCACCGTGCTCTTTCAAGGCTTTCGCCGCGTGGCACAGGGTGCCGGCGGTGTCGACCATGTCATCAACCAGAATACAGGTACGCCCTTCGACATCACCGATGATATGCATCACTTCAGAGTGATTGGCTTTCTCGCGGCGTTTGTCGATGATCCCGAGATCAACGCCCAGGGATTTGGCAACAGCCCGTGCACGCACGACGCCACCAATGTCCGGGGACACGATCATCAGGTTTTCAAAGCGCTGATCTTCGATATCGTCCACCAGTACTGGCGAACCGTAGATGTTATCTACCGGAATATCGAAGAACCCCTGGATTTGGTCAGCGTGCAGGTCAACCGTGAGAACACGGTCGATGCCTACCACGGTCAGCATGTCAGCAACGACTTTCGCGCTGATAGCCACACGTGCGGAACGCGGACGGCGATCCTGACGGGCATAACCAAAGTAAGGGATTACAGCTGTGATTCGAGTCGCTGAGGAGCGGCGGAAGGCATCAGCCATCACGACGAGTTCCATCAGGTTATCGTTGGTCGGAGCGCAGGTCGGCTGAATAATGAAGACGTCTTTACCGCGAACGTTTTCATTGATCTCGGCTGTAATTTCGCCGTCGGAAAATTTACCGACAGAGATGTCACCGAGAGGGATATGCAGCTGACGTACGACACGTCGAGCCAGATCGGGGTTGGCGTTCCCCGTAAAGACCATCATCTTGGACACGCGCAGTACCTAGAGGCTGAGGGTAACCTGGATGAGTATTAGAAAATGGCAGGGGCGGCTGGATTCGAACCAACGCATGGCAGGATCAAAACCTGCTGCCTTACCGCTTGGCGACGCCCCTGTATCTGTTGCAACGAGTACCCAGTACTCGGTTCCTTTTAGAGCAGACTTTGCAGCTTGCGATGCAACATCGAAACGTTGCTTCCCTTTGCTACAAACCCTGTAAGGGTCTCTGTAAGAAGGGCCGAGACTTTATCAGCTTCAGCTTTGTTTGGGAAGCCCCCAAACACACAACTTCCAGTTCCGGTTAATTTTGCTTCGGTAAATTTACCTAACAAATTCAAAGCGTTACGTACCTCTGGATAACGCCTTGCTACAACCGGTAAGCAGTCATTTCGACTGTTTCCCTTGGGAACGGGGCGCACTTTAATGGGAGAAGAGTTACGTGTCAACAACGGATCTGAAAAAATTTCTGCTGTACTTACAGATACTTGCGGGACAAGCACGACATACCACGGCTCTTCGGGATATTCCGGGGTGAGTTTCTCCCCCACGCCCTCAGCAAAAGCGGCGTGTCCGTGCACGAAAACCGGGACGTCTGCGCCCAGTGTCAGGCCCAGTGCGGCCAGGCGATCATGGCCCCAGCCCAGTTGCCACAAGTGATTGAGCCCCAGCAACGTCGTCGCGGCATTTGAACTGCCGCCACCGATTCCGCCGCCCATGGGCAAAATTTTATCGATCCAGATATCGATGCCCAATGCACAGCCGGATTGTTCCTGAAGTTTTTTTGCCGCCTTCACGATCAGGTTGCTGTCGTGGGGCACGCCTTCGAATTCGGTGTGCAGGTGGATCACGCCATCGTCGCGCACGGCGAAGGTGAGCTCATCACCGTAGTCGAGAAATTGAAACAGCGTCTGCAACTCGTGATAGCCGTCTTCACGACGGCCGAGAATATGCAGCATCAGGTTGAGCTTGGCGGGTGAGGGCAGTGTCAGGCGTTCTGAAGTCACGTTATTGCCCCAGCTTGCGCGGTTGCCAATCCTTGATCACCAGCGTGACATCAAGGTCAGTGCCATGCAGCTTGATGCGCTCGGGCAGCCAATAACCGCCCTGTTCCACATAACTGAGGTACTCGACCTGCCAGCCATCCTGTTCCAGTGATGCGAGGCGGCTGTCACCATTGAGGCTCAGGCGACTCTTGCTGTCCGGAGCGGGCAAGCCGCGCACCCACCACACCAGGTGCGACACGGGTAGCTTCCAGCCAATCTGTTCTTCCAGCAGTGCTTCCGGCGAAGCCGCCTCATAGCGGCCCTGGTTGGCCACTTCAAGGCTGACTTGCCCCGGTCGACCTGTCAGGCGAGCGGCGCCACGGCCCAGCGGGCCCGACAAGCGAATGTCGTAGTAGTCCTGGCGTTGCAGCCAGAACAAGGTGCCGCTGCCTGAGTCCTTGGGTGCGCGCACCCCGACTTTGCCTTCGATCTGCCAGCCATCAATGCTGCTGAGCTGATCCTTGTGCTGTTGCCATTGCGCCGGGTTGCCCTGGCCTTCAACGGATTCACGGCTGCCGATGCCCGCGCAACCGGCGAGCAGGGCGATAAGACTGAACACTACAACGTGGCGCAAGAACATAAGCTTAAAGGGTCTCGGATCCGGTCAGGCGCTTGATGGTGCCGCGCAGGATGGGGCTTTCGGGTTGTTCCTTGAGGAATTTTTCCCAGATTTGACGTGCTTCGCGCTGCTTGCCATTGGCCCACAGCACTTCGCCCAGGTGCGCCGCGACTTCCTGATCGGGGAAGCGCTCCAGCGCCTGGCGCAGCAAGCGCTCTGCTTCGTCGAGGTTGCCCAGGCGGTAATTCACCCAGCCGAGGCTGTCGAGTACGGCCGGGTCTTCCGGGTTGAGCTGGTGTGCCTGTTCGATCAACACCTTGGCTTCGTCGTAGCGGGTCGTGCGGTCGGACAAGGTGTAGCCCAGGGCGTTGAGGGCCATGGCGTTGTCAGGGTCGCGCTTGATGATCAGGCGCAGGTCTTTTTCCATCTGCGCCAGGTCATTGCGTTTTTCCGCCTGCATGGCGCGCGTGTACAGCAGGTTCAAGTCGTCGGGGAATTGCAGCAAGGCTTGTTGCAGCAGTTTCCAGGCGCGCTCGCCCTGATTGTTGGCCGACAGGGTTTCGGCCTGGATCAGGTACAGCTGGATCGCATAGTCCGGCTCGGCATCGCGGGCCGCGGCCAGGCGTTTTTCGGCCTCGTCGGTACGACCGTTGCTCATCAGGATATCGGCCTGGCGCAGCTGGGCCGGCAGGTAGTCGTTACCGGGGCCAACCTGGGCGTATTCGAGCAGGGCGGCCTGAGGGTCGTTGCGTTCTTCCGCGATACGGCCCAGGTTCAGGTGCGCCGAGTCCACATGGCTTTCACGCCCGATCAGTTCTTCAAGGTAACCCTTGGCCTCGTCCCAGGCCTTGGCTTCCAGGCACACCAGCGCCAGGGAGTAACGCAGTTCGTCGTCATCGGGGTATTGCTGGACCAGGTTGGCGAACTGCACTTTGGCGTCCTCCATACGGTCCTGCTCCACCAGCATACGTGCGTAAGTCAGGCGCAGGCGTTTGTCGTCCGGGTACTTCTTGATGCTTTTTTCCAGCAGCGGAATGGCTTCCTTGCCGCGATTGAGATTCTGCAGCAAGCGTGCGCGCAGCAGGATCGGCGCGATCTCGCCCTCGTCCGGCGGGTTCTGCTCCAGCAGTTTCAGCGCGGCGTCGGCCTCGTCGTCCTGTTGCAGCAGCAGGGCCTTGCCGAAAATCAGCTGGCTGTTTTTTGGATGCTTTTGCAGCAGACGGTCGAAACTCTTCATCAGGCCATTGCGCGTGTCCTGGTCAGTGTCGGCAGCCGACAGCGCGAGGAAGTCGAAATGGGTATCGCCCTTGCCTTGCAGGACTTTCTCCATATAGACCATGGAGTCGTCATAGCGCCCGGCCCGCGCCAGTTGAATGGCCGCCGCCCGTTGCGCTTCCAGATCGTCCGGCGCGTTTTTCGCCCAGATCAGCGAGGTGTCCAGTGCGGCCTGATCGGCGCCCAGGTACTCGGCGATGCGAAATGCCCGTTCGGAGATGCCAGGATCCTGTGTGTTGATGGCCTGGGTCACATAGTTGTCCAGCGCAATGTCGAAGCGATTGCGCTGGCCGGCCAGTTCCGCACTCAGCAGGCTGAACACCGTTTCTTCACTGAATGAGGAATAAACCTTGGGCTTTTCAGGGGCGGGGGTGCTGTCTTCTACCGGCGGCGTACCGTCCGGCGACACGGGGGCCAAGGTCTGGCAGCCGCTGAGGAAGACAAAAGCAAGGAGCAACGCGGAAGATCTATTCATATAGGAAGAGGACGACTAACCTGCGGTCGGATCATCATGACACAAGCCTTCGGCCAAACATAACCGAGTCTCAGTTGGTGCCTTTATAGACACAAGGCATTAGGACAATAGACGACGGTGGTTGTTCTGAATCTTTCGAAGTAGGACAATTGTCGGCTTCCCGACATCATCAGCGATATTGAATGGCCTTCCTCGCACTCGGTATTAACCACAAGACTGCCTCCGTAGACGTGCGCGAGCGCGTGGCGTTTACGCCAGAGCAGCTGGTTGAGGCCTTGCAGCAGCTCTGCCGGCTCACCGACAGTCGCGAAGCTGCGATCCTTTCGACCTGCAATCGCAGCGAGCTTTATATAGAGCAGGAACATCTTTCAGCGGATGTCGTCCTGCGCTGGCTGGCCGATTTCCACCATTTGAGCCTCGACGACCTGCGCGCCTGCGCTTATGTGCACGAAGAGGATGCGGCAGTTCGTCACATGATGCGCGTGGCTGCCGGTCTCGATTCGCTGGTGTTGGGCGAACCGCAGATTCTGGGGCAGATGAAATCCGCCTACGCTGTGGCGCGTGAGGCCGGCACCGTCGGCCCGCTGCTGGGCCGGCTGTTCCAGGCCACGTTCAATTCCGCCAAGCAGGTGCGCACCGACACCGCCATCGGCGAAAACCCGGTCTCGGTGGCATTTGCCGCCGTCAGCCTGGCCAAACAGATTTTCAGCGACCTGCAACGCAGCCAGGCCTTGCTGATTGGCGCCGGCGAGACCATCACCCTGGTCGCCCGTCACCTGCATGACCTGGGTGTGAAGCGCATCGTGGTCGCCAACCGCACCCTGGAGCGCGCCAGCATCCTCGCCGAACAATTCGGTGCCCACGCCGTTCTGCTGGCGGATATCCCCGCCGAACTGGTGCGCAGTGACATCGTCATCAGCTCCACCGCCAGCCAATTGCCGATCCTCGGCAAGGGCGCGGTGGAAAGCGCGCTGAAGCTGCGCAAGCACAAACCGATTTTCATGGTAGACATCGCCGTTCCCCGGGATATCGAACCCGAAGTCGGCGAGTTGGACGACGTTTACCTCTATAGCGTCGACGATCTGCACGAAGTCGTCGCCGAAAACCTCAAGAGCCGCCAGGGCGCAGCCCAGGCCGCCGAGGAAATGGTCAGCACCGGCGCCGAAGATTTTATGGTGCGCCTGCGTGAACTGGCGGCAGTGGACGTGCTCAAGGCGTATCGTCAGCAGGGCGAACGCCTGCGCGACGAGGAACTGATCAAGGCCCAGCGTTTGCTGGCCAACGGCAGCAGCGCCGAAGAAGTGCTGATGCAACTGGCCCGTGGCTTGACCAACAAGTTGCTCCACGCACCCAGCGTACAGTTGAAAAAGCTTACCGCCGAAGGCCGCCTCGATGCGCTGGCCATGGCTCAGGAACTCTTTGCCCTCGGTGAGGGCGCGTCAGAAAGCTCTTCGGATAAAAAACCGCAATGAAAGCGTCACTGCTCAATAAACTGGATGTGCTCCAGGACCGTTTCGAAGAACTGACCGCCTTGCTCGGCGATGGCGAAGTCATCTCCGATCAGACCAAGTTCCGCACCTATTCCAAGGAATACGCCGAAGTTGAACCGATCGTAACCACCTACGGGCAATGGCTGAAAACCCAGGCCGACCTTGAAGGTGCCCAGGCGCTGCTCAAGGACAGCGACCCGGATATGCGCGAAATGGCTGTGGAAGAAGTCCGCGAGGCCAAGGACAAGTTGATCGCGCTGGAAGGCGACCTGCAACGCATGCTGCTGCCCAAGGATCCAAACGACGGGCGCAACGTGTTCCTCGAAATCCGCGCCGGCACCGGTGGCGACGAGGCGGCGATTTTCTCCGGCGATCTGTTTCGCATGTATTCGCGCTATGCCGAGCGACGTGGCTGGCGTGTGGAGATCCTGTCCGAAAACGAGGGCGAGCACGGCGGCTATAAAGAAGTCATCGCGCGGGTCGAAGGCGAAAATGTCTACGGCAAGCTGAAGTTCGAATCCGGCGCGCACCGCGTACAGCGTGTCCCGGCGACCGAATCCCAAGGCCGTATCCACACGTCGGCGTGCACCGTGGCTGTATTGCCTGAGCCGGATGAGCAGGAGGCCATTGAGATCAACCCGGCGGACCTGAGGGTCGACACTTACCGCTCGTCGGGTGCCGGTGGTCAACACGTCAACAAGACCGACTCGGCAATCCGTATCACCCACTTGCCGTCGGGCATCGTGGTCGAATGCCAGGAAGAACGTTCCCAGCACAAGAACCGGGCCCGGGCCATGTCCTGGCTGTCGGCCAAGCTCAATGACCAGCAGACCAGCGCCGCCGCCAACGCGATTGCCAGCGAGCGCAAGTTGCTGGTGGGTTCGGGCGACCGTTCCGAGCGCATCCGTACCTACAACTTTGCCCAGGGCCGGGTCACCGACCACCGGGTCAACCTGACCCTTTACTCCCTCGACGAGATTCTCGCCGGCGGCGTCGATGCGGTGATCGAGCCCTTGCTCGCCGAGTACCAGGCCGACCAATTGGCCGCGATAGGTGAATAAATGACCATCATCGCCAGCCTGCTGCGCGCCGCCGACCTGCCCGACTCGCCCACCGCGCGCCTGGACGTGGAATTGTTACTGGCGGCGGCCCTGGGCAAGTCCCGCAGCTACCTGCACACCTGGCCGGAAAAAATCGTCAGCAGCGAAGACGCGCTGACCTTTGCCGACTACCTCCAGCGCCGCCGCGCCGGGGAGCCGGTCGCCTATATTCTCGGCCAGCAGGGCTTCTGGAAGCTAGACCTGGAGGTCGCGCCCCACACGCTGATCCCGCGTCCGGACACCGAGTTGCTGGTAGAGGCCGCCCTGGAATTGTTGCCGGCCACGCCCACCCAGGTCCTCGACCTCGGCACGGGTAGCGGCGCCATCGCATTGGCCCTGGCCAGCGAGCGCCCGGCCTGGCACGTCACGGCCGTCGACCGCGTGCTGGAAGCCGTGGCGCTGGCCGAGCGCAATCGCCAGCGCCTGCACCTCAATAACGCCACAGTGCTGAGCAGTCATTGGTTCAGCGCGCTGCAAGGTCGCCGTTACGACCTGATCATCAGTAATCCGCCGTATATCGCCGACAATGACCCGCATCTGGTCGCGGGCGATGTACGTTTTGAACCGGCCAGCGCCCTGGTGGCGGGCCATGACGGTTTGGACGACCTGCGGTTGATCATCAACGAGGCCCCGGCCTACCTGAATGCCGGTGGTTGGTTGCTGCTCGAACACGGTTACGACCAGGCCCTGGCCGTGCGTGATCTGCTGCTGGGCCAGGGTTTTGAGGGCGTGCACAGTCGCATCGACCTCGGCGGCCACGAACGCATCACCTTGGGGCATCGCCCGTGCTGACCGATCAGGAACTGTTGCGCTATAGCCGACAGATTCTGTTGCAGCATGTCGACATCGAAGGCCAGTTGCGCCTTAAAAACAGCCGTGCGCTGATCGTCGGCCTTGGTGGCCTGGGCGCGCCAGTGGCGCTGTACCTGGCCGCTGCGGGCGTGGGCGAACTGCATTTGGCCGACTTCGACACCGTCGACCTGACCAACCTGCAACGCCAGATCATCCATGACACCGACAGTGTCGGGCAGACCAAGGTCGACTCGGCCCTGCGCCGCCTGACCGCCATCAACCCTGAAATCACGTTGGTCGCCCATCGCACCGCGCTGGACGCCGACTCGCTGGCGGCGGCAGTGGCTGCGGTGGACGTGGTGCTTGATTGCAGCGACAACTTCTCCACACGCGAAGCGGTCAACGCCGCCTGCGTTATCGCGGCCAAGCCGTTGATCAGCGGGGCAGCGATTCGCCTGGAAGGCCAATTGTCGGTGTTCGACCCGCGTCGCGCCGACAGTCCGTGTTACCACTGTTTATACGGGCACGGCAGCGACACCGAACTCACCTGCAGCGAAGCGGGCGTGGTCGGGCCGTTGGTGGGGCTTGTCGGCAGCCTGCAAGCCTTGGAAGCCTTGAAGTTGCTGGCCTGTTTCGGTGAACCGCTGGTGGGCCGCTTGCTGCTGATCGACGCCTTGACCACACGTTTTCGAGAATTGCGCGTCAAGCGTGATCCCGGTTGCAGTGTCTGCGGGACGCAACATGGTTAAGGACGCGCCAATCGGTGTGTTCGATTCCGGCGTCGGCGGTTTGTCGGTGCTGGATGAAATCCAACAGCTATTGCCCCACGAATCGCTGTTGTACGTGGCCGATTGCGGGCATATCCCCTATGGCGAGAAAACCCCCGAATTTATTCGTGAGCGTTCGCGACGGGTCGCTGAGTTTTTCCGCGAACAGGGTGCCAAGGCTTTTGTGATTGCCTGCAACACCGCCACCGTCGCCGCCGTTGCAGATTTACGCCAGGACTACCCAGACTGGCCGTTGGTGGGCATGGAGCCCGCCGTCAAGCCAGCGGCTGCCGCCACCCGCAGTGGCGTGGTCGGCGTGCTGGCCACCACCGGCACCCTGCAAAGTGCCAAGTTCGCCGCGTTGCTCGACCGTTTCGCCACCGATGTGCGGGTGATCACCCAGCCGTGCCCCGGCCTGGTGGAACTGATTGAAACAGGCGACCTGAACAGCCCGGCCCTGCGCCAGTTGTTGCAGGGCTACATCGAGCCGCTGCTCAACGCCGGTTGCGACACCATCATCCTCGGTTGCACCCACTATCCCTTCCTGAAGCCCCTCCTGGCACAGATGCTGCCCCCCAGTATCGCCCTCATCGACACCGGCGCCGCCGTGGCCCGCCAGCTCAAGCGTTTGTTGGGCGAACGCAACCTGCTGGCCCATGGCGATCCTGAACCTGCCGAGTTCTGGACCAGCGGTGATGTGTGTCATCTAAGAAATATCCTACCCACACTTTGGAAACATTCCGCAGTTGTGCGAAGCTTCGGCTCGTGAAAATTTCGTGAAATGTCGCTGAACTTCTGGCTCTGAGTCAGCTTCTATAGCGAGATGGCCTGTAAAAAATCATACAACTTCGTTCTCAAAGGACTGTTTCTTATGAAGCGCTTGTTCTGTTTGGCCGCAATTGCGGCCGTAGTGGTGGGACACTCGGTTTCGGCCCAGGCTGCTGGCCTGGAATTTGGCGTAGGCAGCACCAGCGACTCGACCATGACCTACCGATTGGGGCTCACGTCGGACTGGGATAAAAGCTGGTGGCAGAGCGATGTGGGTCGCCTGACCGGTTACTGGAGCGGCGCTTATACCTACTGGGATGGCGACAAGCGCGCCAGTGCCAGCAGCCTGTCGTTCTCGCCGGTGTTTGTGTATGAGTTTGCCGGGGAATCGGTCAAGCCATACATCGAGGCGGGGATCGGTGTGGCGGTGTTCTCCCGCACGAAGTTGGAAGACAACAACATCGGCCAGGCTTTCCAGTTCGAAGACCGTCTGGGGTTCGGCCTGCGGTTTACCGGTGGGCATGAAGTGGGCATTCGTGCCACGCACTATTCCAATGCCGGCATCAGCAGCAACAATGATGGGGTAGAGAGCTACGCGCTGCACTACACCCTGCAGTTGTAATTGCGCAAATCCCTTGTGGGAGGGGGCTTGCCCCCGATTGGGCTGTATCAGCCAGCGAATTTTTGTCTGACACACTGCAATCGGGGGCAAGCCCCCTCCTGCATTTGATCGTCATCGGTGTTTAGGTCAGCGGTAGGCCGTCGCAATCCCCTGGCGCTCTTCGATGCACTCCGGTGCGCCCATCTCGAATTCCCGGCAAATCAGCGGCCGACGCTCATAGATCGTGCACATCATCGTGTCCCGATCCAGTGCCGCGCACCAGCCGTCGTCCAGGCGCAGCATCACTTCGCCGCCCCAATCGTCGGTGTCGATATAGCGCTCCGGCACGCCGGTGTCGGTGATCAGCATGACTTCCAGCTGGCAGCAGCAGGCCGCGCACGTCGAGCAGGTGACGGCGGGTTCGGCGATTTGAGTGTGGGGGATGTTGGTCATGGCGGCAGCTTCAAGCTTTGAGCGGCAAGCTGCAAGAAAAAGCCGACCGGCTTCAGTATTTTGTCGCGGCGCGAGCAAGCAGTGCGAAGAGCACAGCCCACAGCAGTGCCAAGCCGAACAGGCTCGGCCACAGGGCGTAACCGAAGCTCACCCCTGCCAGTTGGCTGCCTGCGTAATAAGACATGGGGCCGCCCACGGCGCCCAATAATGCTGCGCGCCAGCGAGGCCGGGTGCTCCAGGCCAGACAATGACGCAGTGTGGTTGCCAGTAGCGCCCACAGCAGCATCAACCAGAACGGGATAAGCGGGCCCGGCTCGGTGAAATGAAACACGCCCACCGTGCGTAACGCCGTATCCAGCAATGTGCCCAGCACCGTCACGCCGAGAATCAGTCTGCCGTCTTCGGCCCATGAACTTATCCACAGCAGATGAATAGCCAGCGCAGCGAGCCCCACGAGTAACCACACGCTGTCGCCGCCCAGCACACAGGCAAACCAGCCGCACTGGAACAGCGCGGCATTGGCCAGGTTTTTAAGCATTGAAGCGCCCGAGCAACGGCGGGTTGATCGCTGCCGGTTTGGCCAGCAGCAATTGCGCGGTGCCGATGGTGCGCTCCATAAAGCCACCTTCGCAGTAACACAGGTAAAACTCCCACAACCGCAGGAAGTATTCGTCGTAGCCCATTTCTGTCAGGCGGCCGTGAGCGCGACGAAAGTTCTCATGCCACAGGCGCAGGGTTCGCGCGTAGTGCAGGCCAAAGTCTTCCATGTGCAGCAGGTTCATATCGGTGTCGCGGCTGACGATTTGCAGCATGTTCTGCACACTGGGCAGGGCGCCGCCCGGAAAAATGTAGCGCTGGATAAAGTCCACGCTGTTCTTGGCCTGCTCAAACCGTTGCTCGCGGATGGTGATGGCCTGCAGCAACATCAGCCCATCGCTCTTGAGCAAGTGCGCGCATTGCTTGAAGTAGGTCGGCAGGAAGCGATGGCCAACGGCTTCGATCATCTCGATGGACACCAGCTTGTCGTACTGGCCGGTGAGGTCGCGATAGTCACTCAGCAGCAGCGTGACCTGGCCTTGCAAGCCGAGGGTTTCGATGCGTTTTTCGGTGTAGGCAAACTGCTCCTTGGACAAGGTCGTGGTGGTGACCTTGCAGCCATAGTGTTGCGCCGCATACAGCGCCATGCTGCCCCAACCGGTGCCGATTTCCAGCAGGTGGTCGGTGGGCTTGAGCGCGAGCTTCTGGCAGATGCGTTCCAGCTTGTTCAGTTGCGCCTGTTCCAGGGTGTCGTCAGGGCTCAGAAATTGCGCCGCCGAATACATCATGGTCGGGTCGAGGAATTCTTCGAACAGGTCGTTGCCCAGGTCGTAGTGCGCGGCGATGTTTTTCTGCGAGCCCTTGCGTGTGTTGCGGTTGAGCCAGTGCAGGCCTTGGGTGAGCGGGCGTGCCAGCCGTGCCAGGCCACCTTCCATGGCGTCGAGCACGTCCAGGTTGCTGACCATCACACGCACTACGGCGGTCAGGTCCGGGCTGCTCCAATACCCGTGGATAAACGCCTCGCCGGCGCCGATGGAGCCGTTGGCCGCCACCAGTCCCCAAACCGCAGGGTCGAGGATCTGGATTTCCCCCAGCAAGTGCGCTTCCCGTGCGCCGAACACTTGCCGTTCGCCGTCCTCGATCACCACCAGTTGGCCGTGGCGCAATTGGCTGAGTTGACGCAGCACGCCCTTGCGCAACAGCGCACTGGTCACACCGTTGACGTTCAGGCGGTTGGCCTTGACCGATAAGCTAGGGGATTTCATGGCGGCGATCCTTGGTATACCCGACGGCTGTACGAGAGGCGCCATCGGCGGCCCGGTGGGAAAAAATCGGTGTGCGCTTAAGAAAAAGGCGCAGCGCCTGCCAGTAAATGGCCAGGCACGTCTTGGCGGTCATCCACGGAAAGCGCCACAAGTAGCGATGCAGGCTGGCGCGATCCAACACTTCTTTTTGCAGGCTCAAGGTGGCGTCGAACACTTTCAGCTCGCCCTGCCAGTCGGCCATGTGCACGCCGAGCCTGGCGGCGGGCGGGCTGAAGCTCATGCGGTATTCCAGGTCGCGGGGCAAGAACGGCGACACATGGAAGGCCTTGGCCACGGCGAAATGCTGGTGCTCATCAGCGCCCAGGGCTTGGGCCGGCAGCACGTAGTGGTAGCGCTCGCGCCACGGGGTGTTGGTCACTTCACACAGTATCGCGGCCAGTTGCCCATCGGCCTCGAAGCAATAGAAGAAACTCACCGGATTAAAAGCCAGGCCCCAACTACGGGCCTGGGTCAGTAGGCAGATAACGCCCTGAGGCGTACGCCCCAGCGCCTTGCCGACTTCCTGGCGCACGGCATCGCTCAAGCTCATGCCGTGGCGCGTGAATTCACGCAGGTAATCCTGCTGACGAAAACCGAAGGGCGCCAGGCGACTGCGCCCCGCCAACGGCGACAGCCCGAGGACTTCGTCTTGTTCGCTCAAGTCCAGGTACAGCAGGCCGATGCGGTAGCGAAAGGCATGGACCTTGGGCGCAAACCGTCGATGGGCAATCCAGCCGCTGTACAGGGCGCTGTTCACAGGGTTTCCCCAAAGGCCTGGGCCACGCGCAGGGCGCTGACCACGCCGTCTTCGTGGAACCCATTGGCCCAGTAGGCGCCGCAGTAAAAGGTGTTGCGCGCCCCGGCCAGTTCTTCCCAGCGGTTTTGCGCGGCCACCGCCGCCAGGCTGTATTGCGGATGGGCGTAGGTGTAGCGCGCGAGGATCTTCAGCGGGTTGATCATTGGCGTCTGGTTGAGGCTGACGCAAAAGGTGGTGGCGCTGTCGATGCCCTGCAGGATGTTCATGTCATAAGTGACGGCCGCCTGGGTCTGGGTGTTGCCGCTCAGCCGATAATTCCAGCTGGCCCAGGCGAGTTTGCGGTCGGGCAGCAGGCGGGTGTCGGTGTGCAGGACCACGTCGTTGTCGGCGTAGGGCAGGGCACCGAGAATCTCCTGTTCGGCCTGGCTGGGGTCGGCGAGCAATGCCAGTGCCTGGTCGCTGTGGCAGGCGAACACCACCCGATCAAACGCCTCGCTGCCGGCAGGGCTGTGGATAACTACGCCGTCCTCGGTGCGCTCGACATTATGCACAGGGCAATTCAGGCGAATCTGCTCGCGAAAGCGGCGCGTCAACGGTTCGATGTAGCGGCTGGACCCGCCTTCGATCACACACCACTGCGGCCGGTTGTTCACCGACAGCAAGCCGTGGTTCTTGAAGAAGCGCACAAAGAACTGCAACGGAAAGCCCAGCATGTCTGCCAGGGACATCGACCAGATCGCCGCGCCCATCGGCACGATGTAATGCCGCACAAAGCGTTCGCCGTAACCGCCGGCTGCGAGGTAATCGCCCAAGGTCATCTCGGCGCTGATGCGTTGCTCCTGCAGATCCAGCGGCGCCTGGCGGTTGAAGCGCAGGATGTCGCGCAACATGCCCCAGAAGCCCGGCGACAGGATATTGCGGCGCTGGGCGAACAGGCTGTTGAGGTTATTGCCGTTGTATTCGAACCGGGTGCTTTCGTCGCACACCGAGAAGCTCATCTCGGTGGGTTTGAACGTCACGCCAATCTGCCCCAGCAAGCGGATGAAGTTGGGGTAGGTCCAGTCGTTGAACACGATAAAGCCGGTGTCCACCGCGTAGCTTTTGCCGTCGACGCTGACATCGACTGTATGGGTATGCCCGCCGATACGATTGCCCGCTTCAAACACGGTGACCTCGTGACGGCGGCTGAGCAGGTAGGCGCTGGTCAGGCCAGCAATGCCGCTGCCGATAATGGCGATCTTCACTGGTCGTCCTTTTTCGGTGGCGGGCTGCGCAGCATGCGTTTGCCGATGATCAATTGCGCGCGGTTAGGCAGTTTCGACAGCGGCCACAGGGTCGCAATGAACAACGCCGGGAAGGCGATTTCCAGTGGGCGTTTGTCCAGCTTGGCGAAAATGTGCCGAGCCGCCTTGTCGGCAGGCCAGCTCAGGGGCATCGGGAAGTCATTGCGCTCGGTCAGTGGCGTGTCGACAAAGCCAGGGCTGATCACGGTGACGTCGATGTTTTCCGTCGACAGGCTGATGCGCAGGGATTCGAACAGGTAACGCAGCCCGGCCTTGGACGCGCCATAGGCTTCGGCGCGGGGCATCGGCAGGTAGGTCACGGCGCTGGCAACACCCACCAGATGCGGGGTGCGCCCGGCACGCAACAACGGCAGGGCCGCTTCGATGCAATAACTGCTGGCCAGCAAGTTGGTGCGCACCACGTGCTCGATGATCGATGAATCAAACTGCTTGGCGTCGACATACTCACAGGTGCCGGCGTTGAGGATCACGGTGTCGAGCGACCCCCAGGCAGCACCGATATGCTCCCCGATCTCGCGTACCGTCTGGCTGTTGGTCAGGTCACCGGCCACCACCAGCACTTGGCCGGGGTAACGTTGGGCCAGTGCGTCCAGCGGCGCGTGGGTGCGGGAACTCAAGGCCACATGGGCGCCGCTGTCAAGCAACTCCACAGCCAAGGCGGCACCAATCCCACTGCTGGCACCGGTCAGCCAATAACGACGTGGCGACACTGCGTTCATCCCACTCTCCTTTTCAACCAACTGACGACTTTGCCCAGGACGGGAAGGTGTTCGTAGAGCATGGCGCCCGCATCGAAGTAATCGCGGTGGCGGTACACCTTGTCCCGCCACATCAGGTGCGAGCACCCCTCCACCCGGATGACTTGGCCGTTGGCCAGGCGTGGGTGGCAAAAACTCATTTTCCAGCGCAGGTAGCCTTCGCCTTCGGCCACTTGGTCGAAACCGTGGAAGTCGAAGCGCAGTTGGCTGACATTGCTGTACAGCTCGGCGAAATAGCTGTGCAGCGCGGTCAGGCCATGGACCTCGTGCAGCGGGTCGGTAAAGGCAATGTCCTTGCTGTATAGGCTGTCGAGCAGGTGCAGGTTGTGCTTGTCCAGCGTGGCGAAGGTCTGGGCGAAGCGTTGCAGGAAGTCACTCATGTTCGGCCACCGACTGCCGCGAAGGCAGGCTGCGAAAGGCGGCCAGGGCTCGCTCGCGGGACTTTTTCAGGTCGACAATCGAGCGCGGATAATCCGCCACGCCAAACAGGCCACCGGCGGCTTCGGGGTTGTGCACTTCCTTTTTATTCAGTGCGGCCAGTTCCGGCAGCCAGTGCTTGATGAATACACCTTCGCTGTCGAACTTTTCCGACTGGCTCAGGGGGCTGAAGATCCTGAAGTACGGCGCCGAGTCGGTGCCGGTGGACGAACTCCACTGCCAGCCGCCGTTGTTGGCCGCCAGGTCGCCGTCGATCAGGTGGCGCATAAAGAAGCGCTCGCCCTCACGCCAGTCGATCAGCAGGTTCTTGGTCAAGAACATCGCCACCACCATGCGCAGCCGGTTGTGCATCCAGCCGGTTTCCAGCAGTTGGCGCATGGCGGCGTCAATGATCGGCAGGCCCGTGCGAGCTTCTTGCCAGGCCGCCAGGTCCTTGGGCGCATCACGCCAAGCCACGGCTTCGGTTTCGGGGCGGAACGCACGGTGGCGCGACACCCGTGGGTAGCCCACCAGGATGTGTTTGTAGAACTCACGCCAGAGCAATTCGTTGATCCAGGTGATGGCGCCGATGTCGCCACTTTCGAATTCGCCCTGGTTGGTCTGCAACGCGGCATGCAGGCACTGGCGCGGCGAGACCACGCCGGCCGCGAGGTAGGCCGATAACTGGCTGGTGCCGGGCTTGGCGGGGAAATCGCGCTCGTCTTTGTAGTAGCTGATCTGCTGGTCGGCGAAGGTGTCAAGGCGGCGCCGGGCTTCGTCTTCACCGGCAGGCCAGAGCGCGCGCAGGGTGTTGCTGGGCGGCTCGAAACCGGCAACGGTGGTCGGGACCGGATCGCTGTTGAGGTCGAGTCTGGCCTGGGCCTTCGGCGTGGGCACCAAGCGTGGCAGGGCGCTGTGCAGCCGTGTGTAGCAGACTTTGCGGAACTGACTGAAGACCTGGAAGTAGGTGCCGGTCTTGGTCAGCACACTGCCCGGTTGGAAGAACAATTGGTCAAGGTAGCTGTGGAACGTCACGCCATCGGCCTCCAGCGCCTGGGCGACGGCGGCGTCACGGCGGCTTTCGTGAATGCCGTACTCCTCGTTGACGTGCAGCGATTGCACCGACAGCGCCCGGCACAGTTCGCCGAGCACAGCGGGCGCCTGATCCCAAGTGGCCGCCGTGCGGATCAACAGCGGGATGTTCAGCTCGCCCAAGGCCTGGCTCAGGTGCTGCAGGTTGCGTAGCCAGAAGTCGACTTTGCACGGCGCGTCATCGTGGGCCAGCCATTGCTCAGGCGTGATCAGGTACACGGCAGCGACCGGGCCACGCTGGCTCGCGGCGGCCAGGGCGGTGTTGTCGTGTAGGCGCAGGTCGGTGCGCAGCCAGATCAAATGCATTTAGATAAGTCCACGCTGGATCAATAACTGGTGAGCCGACAGCACCTCTTCGGCCACGAACAATTCAGGAGTGTCACGGGTTAATACGGCTAACTCAGCCTGGTGGATGCACACCGTTGGTCCGACGAGCAGCGTCGGGCAACTGACGCCCATCAACAGTTTGGTCAGCGTCGGCAAGTGCAGGGCCTTGCTCGAATACAGCAGCACCGCGCGCGGTTGCAGATGCTCCACCGCCAGGGCCAGTTCGCCGGCGGGCAGCGGCCAGTCGAACACTTCCACCGGGCAATCGGCGCTGCTGGCCAGCCAGGCGCTGAGCCACAGGTGCGGCTCCAGTGGCAGGTCGGACTGGTTGACCAGCAACAGCGGCGCACCGTGCAGTTGGCGATTGTTGTGGTAGATACGCGCACCGAACTTGCTGCGCAGCCAGGACAGGAAAAACACCCGTTCCATCTGCGCGCCGAACTGGCCCTGCCAACGCTGCTCCAGGTCCATGATCAGTGGCAGCAGCAGTTGTTCGCACAGGGTGCGCGGCGGGTACAGCGCCATGGCCTGGTTGAAGGCGTCGTCGACCCGGCGCTCGGTCAGTTCGCTGATGGCCTGCACCAGGGTCTGGCGCAGGGTGTGCCATTCATTCTCTGCCGTGTCGGGGCTGGTCTGGGCAGTGTCAATCAGGTGTTTCACCTGGCTGACCGGCACGCCGCGATTGAGCCAGGTGAGAATGGCGTGGATACGTTGCACATGGTCGGCGCTGAACAGCCGATGGCCCTTGGGCGTGCGCTGGGGCACGATCAGGCCATAGCGGCGTTCCCAGGCGCGCAGGGTCACGGCGTTGACACCAGTCTGGCGCGCCACTTCGCGGATCGGCAGCCAGCCGTCTTGCAGGGCTTGGGCGATGTCTTCACCGGGTTCGTCTTGCAGGGCAACTTTCATGGTCTAGATCGCATTGCGCAGGCTGAGGTTTTCCGGGTGCGGTTGCAGGTACGCCTGCTGCGCGATGTAGCGGTCCGGGTGTTGGCGAAAGTGATGTTTGAGCAGGGTCAACGGCACCACCAGTGGCACGATGCCGTGGCGGTATTGGCCGATAACGGTCTGCATTTCCTGCTTGTCGTCGGCGCTGATGACCTGCTTGAGATAGCCACTGATGTGTTGCAGCACATTGGTGTGGGTGCCGCGGGTGGCGCATTTGGTCAGGCCGGTCATCAAGTCGCTGAAGTAACACGCGGCCAGTTCACTGAGGTCGGTGCCTTTGCCCATGCTGCCCAGCAGGTGACCCAGGCTTTTGTAATGGACAGGGCTGTGGGCCATCAGCAGGTATTTGTAGCGCGAGTGAAAAGCCAGCAAGCCGTGACGGGTCAGTCCGTCGGCCTGCAGCTGCTGCCAACTGGCGTAGACGAACACGCGGGTCAGGAAGTTTTCCCGCAGCACCGGGTCATTCAATCGGCCGTCTTCTTCGACCGGCAGGTTGGGGTGGCGCGCGCAAAACGCCCGGGCATAGATGCCGCGCCCGCCGCCGTCGACCGGGGTGCCGTTTTCGCGGTACACCTTGACCCGCTCCAGGCCACAGGACGGCGACTTCTGCATAAAAATGTAACCGCACAGGTCGGTGTGTTCCTGGGCCATCTGCTGGCCGTAGTCGTCCAGCGGCTGGGTCACGTTGAGCTCACGGCGCACCGTGCCCACGGCCTGCGGGTGGGCAGGGTCGCCGACCAGGCGGATCGGTTCGCGGGGGATGCCCAGGCCAATCGCAACTTCGGGGCACAGCGGCACAAAGTCGAAATAGTCGGCGAGGGTCTGGCTGCAGAGCAGGGATTGTTTATGACCGCCGTTGAAGCGCACGTTCTCGCCCAACAGGCAGGCGCTGATCGCGATCTTCGGTTTTGCGCTGCTGGACATGGGCAAACCCCTGATAAATTCCTGTACAAGCTTTAGGCGTTGTACAACTAAATCTCATCATAGGTTTGATGCTGTACAAGTCAAATTATTTGTACAGGTTTTTTCGTGGGGATTATTTCCAGCCGATTTTCCAGGCCTCGGCATTCTGCAACGTCTGCCACGGCAGGCGTTCGGCCCGTTTGGTCATGATCGCCTGCAGCTCGATTTCCAGCACGGTGCCTTCTTCGTCCCGGAACAATTCGGTGACCAGAAAGTGTTTTTCCTTGTGGCGGGGGTGGGCTGCTGTCCACTTCGACAGCAGCAGTTTGGCGGGGTTGAGACGGTTCATTGCAGGTGCTCGATCAATCGTCGCGCGGCTTCCTGGCCACTGAGCCAGGCACCTTCGACCCGACCGGACAGGCACCAGTCGCCACACACGTACAGGCCCAGGTCAGCATCGGCCAGCACACCGAATTCGTGACTGCTGGACGGGCGCGCATAAAGCCAGCGGTGCGCCAGGCTGAAGGACGGCGCAGGCATGGCGCTGTGCAGCAATTCGGCGAAGGCGCCGTGCAGGTGTTCGATCACGGCTTCCTTGGGCAAGTCCAGATGGGCTTTGCTCCACGCGCTGGTGGCATGTAGCACCCAGGTATCGAGGGTGGTGTCGCGCCCAGGTTTGCTGCGGTTGCGCGCCAGCCAGTCGAGGGGACTGTCTTGTACGAAACAGCCTTCCATCGGTGTATCCAGTGGCTTGTCGAAGGCCAGGGCGACAGCCCACGTGGGGTCCATTTTCACCCCCGCGGCGGCGCTGGCCAGCTTGGGCGCAGCAGCCAGCAGGGCGGTGGCTTGGGGCGCTGGCGTGGCGATGACCACATGGCTGAATGGGCCATGGCTGCCGCCGTCCGCGTCGAGCAGGTTCCAGTGCTGAGTGCCTTGGAACACCTCGGTAATGCGGCAACCGAATTCCACCGGCAAGTCATCGAGCAGGGCGCGGGTGATGGCACTCATGCGCGGGGAGCCGACCCAGCGGATCTGCTCGTCGGGGGAGGGCGTGAGCTGGCCGGATTTGAAGTTGTACAACTGCGGTTTCCATTGCTCGGCCCAGCCGTTGCTTTGCCAGCGTTGCACTTCGTTGACGAAGCGTCGGTCGCGGGCGGTGAAGTACTGGGCGCCCATGTCCAGCGCGCCGGCATCGCTGCGCTTGCTGGACATGCGGCCACCGCTGCCGCGGCTCTTGTCGAAAAGTTTTACAGCGTGCCCGGCGTCTCGTAACGCTTGGGCGGCGGAGAGACCGGCGATGCCGGTACCGATGATCGCGATGGGGACAGTCATGGGAGGCCTCGTTTTACCGTTGGGTACAGACTACGCCGACACCAATAGCTGTACAATATTGTTTTTTGGTATAAGTTTTGGCGTACCTGAACGTCTGGCGTGACCTATGGTTAAAGCTGAGGCTTAAACAACAGCCACGCCCGATTACAAATTGATCCCTGCTTATAAAATAGACCAGTGATCGGCGGCGAACGTTACATGAGGAGGATCCCATGCATATTTTGCTGACCGGCGGTACCGGCTTGATCGGCCGCCAACTCTGCCAACACTGGCTCGCCCAAGGCCATCGCCTGACCGTGTGGAGCCGCCATCCGGAAGAGGTTGCCGCCCTGTGTGGCGCGCAGGTGCTGGGCGTTGCGCGCCTGGAAGAGGTGATCGGCGCCGTGGACGCGGTGGTCAATCTCGCCGGCGCCGCCATCGCCGACCGCCCCTGGACCCACAAACGCAAGGCGCTGTTGTGGAGCAGCCGCATCGGCCTTACCGAAACCCTGCTGGCGTGGCTCGAAGGCCAGGCGCAGAAACCGGCAGTGTTGATTTCCGGCTCGGCGGTGGGCTGGTACGGCGACGGCGGTGAGCGCGAACTGACCGAGGCCAGCGGCCCGGTGCAGGACGACTTCCCCAGCCAGCTGTGTATCGCCTGGGAAGAAACCGCCCAGCGCGCAGAAGCCCTGGGCATCCGTGTGGTGCTGGTGCGGACCGGCCTGGTGCTGGCGGCCGAGGGCGGCTTTTTGTCGCGGCTGCTGTTGCCGTTCAAACTGGCGCTGGGCGGGCCGATCGGCAATGGTCGGCAGTGGATGCCCTGGGTGCATATCAAGGATCAAATCGCCCTGATTGATTTTCTTCTGCACAAGGATGACGCCAGCGGTCCGTATAATGCCTGCGCGCCACACCCGGTGCGTAACCGCGAGTTCGCCAAGACCCTGGGCCAGGTGCTGCACCGCCCGGCGTTCATGCCGATGCCGGCCTTTGCGCTGAAAGTCGGCTTGGGCGAGTTGTCGGGGCTGTTACTGGGCGGGCAGAAGGCGATCCCCGAACGCTTGATGGCCGCCGGTTTCATTTTCCAGTTCACTGAGTTGCATGCGGCTCTGGACGACTTGTCCAGCCGCCTCTAGAGATAGGATGTTGCATGACGGATCACGCGTTGTTACTGGTCAACCTGGGTTCACCGGCGTCCACTTCGGTGGCCGATGTGCGCAGCTACCTCAACCAGTTTTTGATGGACCCTTATGTGATCGACCTGCCATGGCCGGTGCGGCGCTTGCTGGTGTCGCTGATCCTGATCAAGCGCCCCGAGCAGTCGGCCCATGCCTATGCGTCGATCTGGTGGGATGAAGGCTCGCCGCTGGTGGTGCTCAGTCGCCGCCTGCAACAGCAGATGACCGCGCAGTGGACCCAGGGCCCCGTAGAGTTGGCCATGCGTTACGGCGAGCCGTCCCTGGAAACGACCCTCACCCGGCTGGCCGCCCAAGGCATTCAGAAGGTCACCCTGGCGCCTTTGTACCCACAGTTCGCCGACAGCACCGTGACCACGGTGATCGAAGAGGCCCGGCGCGTGGTGAAAGACAGGAAACTGAATGTACAGTTCTCGATCCTGCAGCCGTTCTACGATCAGCCCGAATACCTCGATGCCCTGGCGGCGAGCGCACAGCGTTATATCGAGCAGGATTACGACCACTTGCTGCTGAGCTTTCATGGTTTGCCCGAGCGCCATCTGACTAAGCTCGACCCGACCGGCCAGCATTGCTTCAAGGATGCCGACTGCTGCAAGAACGCGTCGCCGCAAGTGCTTGCCACATGCTATCGCGCGCAATGTTTCAGTGTTGCCCGCGATGTAGCCGAGCGCCTGGGCTTGCCGGATGGCAAATGGTCGGTGGCGTTTCAATCGCGCCTGGGCCGTGCGAAGTGGATCGAACCCTACACCGAAGCGCGCTTGGAGGCGCTGGCTCAACAAGGCGTGAAAAAGCTGCTGGTGATGTGCCCGGCGTTTGTGGCCGATTGCATCGAGACCCTGGAAGAGATTGGCGATCGCGGCCTGGAGCAGTTCCGCGAGGCCGGAGGCGAGGAATTGGTATTGGTACCGTGCTTGAATGATGATCCGCAGTGGGCGGCGGCGCTCAATACGCTGTGTGAAAGAGCGCCTCTTTCACTGTAATTGAACCTGGCGCAGATCCAAATGTGGGAAGGGGCTTGATCCCGCTACACGTAATTCGTAGCAGCTATCGGGAGCACGCCCCCTCCCACATGTTTGATTTGTATTAGAGATTGAGGGTCAGGCTGACCGTGAAATTGCGCGGTTCGCCGGGGTTGACCCAGTAATTGCTGTAGGACCGCTCGTAGTATTTTTCATCAAACAGGTTGTTCAGGTTCAGGCCCACCGTCACGTTCTCGGTCGCCTTGTAATGCGCCAGCAAATCCACGGTGTGGTAGGCCGGCAGTTCAAAGCTGCCGCCTGCTTCACCTGAGCGGTCTCCCACATAGGTGAACGCTGCGCCCAGGTCTGAGCCGCGCAACGCGCCATCCTGGAATTCATACACCCCCAACAGACTGCCGCTGCGCTTGGCCACGCCGAGAATGCGGCTGCCGGCCGCAATGGCCTTGTCACCTTTGGTCACTTCGGCGTCGATGTAGGCGAACGCGCCGATCACCCGTATCGCGTCGGTCAGTTGCCCGGTCAGTTGCAAGTCAACGCCCTGGCTGCGCGCCTTGCCCATGGCGCGGTTGGTGTTGGTGGCCGGGTCCAGGGCCAGCACGTTTTCCTTTTCGATATGGAACGCGGCGACGGTGGTGCTGAGGCGGTCGTCGAACAGCTCGCTCTTGATCCCCACTTCATAACCCACGCCTTCTTCGGGCTTGAAGGTGTTGCCCGTGGCGTCCAGGCCGCTGTTGGGTTTGAACGAGGTCGAAGCGTTGGCGAACACGCCGACTTCGGGCGTGAGTTGATAAAGCAGGCCGGCGCGCTGGGTGAGGGCGTCGTGGGTTTGCCGGCTCGGCGGGGCGTTGCGGGTGAAGTCGTCGACGGTTTGCTCGAAATGCTCGAAGCGTGCGCCGACCATGCCGCGCAGGCGGTCGGTAAAGACGATCTGGTCTTGCAGGTTCAGGGCGTGGCTTTTGGTCTGCTCGAAAAAGTCGGTGCCGGAACGTACGCCATTGGGTTTGGCTTGGCCGTAGACCGGGTTGTAGATGTCGATCGCGTATGAGCTGCCCGGGCTGCCGGCGATGGCGGTCACGCGTTCCTTCTTGCGGTAGTCCTCGTATTCGGTGCCCACCAGCAGTTCATGCTGCCAGCTGCCGACGTCGAACAAACCGCGCAGCTCCAATTGGGTGATGCTGTCGTGCCAGCCCATGGAGCGTTCGCGGTAGCGGCGGTTGAGGGTATGGCCGTCGGCGCTGAGTGGCCGATTTTCCGAGGCATCGCCCCATAGGCTGCCTTGTTTGTAATGGCTGGCCAGGCGCAGTTTCCAGGCGTCGTTGAGGTGATGTTCGAGGGTCGCCTGGATGCGGTTGTTGTGGTTGTCGATGTCGCCGTCGTTGGGCTCGCCGAGGAAGGTGGAGCGCGACAGACCGGGCGCATCGACGATGCCACGGTCGAACGTGGAGCTGTGGCGCACGAATTCGCTTTCCACCAGCAGGCTGGTGTCCGGGTCCAGTTGCCAACTGAACGAGGGCGCAACGAAAACGCGCTTGCTCTGCACGTGATCGCGAAAGCTGTGGTTGTCCTCTACTGCCAGGTTGACCCGCGAGAGCACGTGGCCTTCGTTGTCCAGCGGCGTGTTGACGTCGATGGCGGTGCGGTAACGGTCCCAACTGCCGGCGCTGGTTTGCAGGGTGGTGAAGGCGTCTGGCTGAGGTTTTTTGGTGACGATATTCACGGTGCCGCCTGGGTCGCCGCGCCCGTACAAACTGGCCGCAGGGCCTTTGAGTACTTCAATGCGTTCGATGTTGGCCGCGTCCGGTGTGCTCGGGTAACCACGGTTGGCGCTGAAACCGTCCTGGTAGAACTCCGAGGTGGTGAAACCACGCACGCTGTATTCGTAGAGGGTCAGGCCACCAAAGTTGTTTTGCTTGGACACGCCGCCCGCAAATTCCAGGGCACGTTCCACGTTGGTGCTGCCCAGGTCCTTGAGCACCGTGGCGGGAATCACGCTGATGGATTGTGGGATATCGCGCAGGGCCGTGTCGGTTTTAGTCGCGCTGGCCGAACGAGTGGCGCGATAGCCCTTCACCGGGCCGGTGGCGGATTCATAGGCGTCGGTAGTGACGCTGATGGTATCGAGTTCGACGGTGGTGTCTTCGGCAAAGGCGGGGTCGAGCAGCAAACCCAAGGCCAAGCCAGCCAAGGGGGCAATTCTTCGAGACGGCATGATAGAGCGTTCCAATAGCGATATTGAAACAATATAACATGACTAATGAGAATGAATCGCTGTGAAACATTAACTTACAGGTGCCCGCTAAGGGGCACCTGGACGAGGCGGCTTATTCTTCTTCTTTTACCGGAGCCGGCGGCGGGCGCAGGCCGATTTCCGCCGACAACTTGATCTCTTTACCGTTGCGCATCACCAGGATCGCCACCTTATCGGTCGGTTTGATCCGCGCCACCTGGTTCATCGACTTGCGACCATCGCCGGCCGGTTCGCCGTTGATGCTCAGGATCACGTCACCCAATTGCAGGCCGGCTTTCTGCGCCGGTCCGTCGCGGAAGATCCCGGCGACTACGATGCCTGGGCGCCCGGTCAGGCCAAACGACTCGGCCAGTTCCTTGGTCAGCGGTTGTACTTCGATCCCCAGCCAGCCGCGAATAACCTGGCCGTGCTCGATGATCGACTTCATCACTTCCATCGCCAGCTTCACCGGGATCGCAAAACCGATGCCCTGGGAGCCGCCGGACTTGGAAAAAATCGCGGTGTTGATACCGGTCAGGTTGCCATTGGCATCCACCAGCGCGCCGCCGGAGTTGCCAGGGTTGATCGCCGCGTCGGTCTGGATGAAGTCTTCGTAGCTGTTGAGGCCCAACTGGTTACGGCCGGTGGCGCTGATGATGCCCATGGTCACCGTCTGGCCCACCCCGAACGGGTTGCCGATGGCCAGCGCCACATCACCCACCCGCAAGCCATCGGAACGGCCGAGGGTGATGGAAGGCAGGTTTTTCAAATCGATCTTCAACACCGCCAGGTCCGTTTCCGGGTCGCTGCCCACCACGCGGGCCAGGGTTTCGCGGCCATCACGCAGGGCCACCACAATTTGGTCGGCGCCGGTGGTCACGTGGTTGTTGGTGAGGATGTAGCCTTCGGGGCTCATGATCACCCCGGAACCCAGGCTGGATTCCATGCGCCGCTGCTTGGGCCCGTTGTCACCGAAATAGCGGCGGAACTGCGGATCCTCGAACAACGGATGCGCCGGCTTGTTGATGACCTTGGTGGTGTACAGGTTGACCACCGCCGGAGCGGCAATGACCACTGCGTCGGCGTACGTCACCGGGCCTTGCACCACCGCGCTGGTCTGCGGCGCCTGTTGCAGGTTGACATCAAGGCTGGGTAAGCCCACCCACTGGGGATAACGCTGAATAATCAGCATCGCGATCAGCACGCCAGCCAGCAATGGCCATCCAAAAAAACGCAGTGCCTTGAGCATCAAGTAAGTCCTGACAGGTTGCAGGGGGCGGGAGAGCGCCCATAATGTCGCGCATTATACGAGGCTGCGAGCGCCTCGGAACGGGATATTTAGGAGTCTTTTATGGCCGTCCCCCTTACCACCCTCGTCGAGGAAGCGGACCGCTACCTCGGCAGTGCAAAAATCGCCGACTACTGCCCCAACGGCCTGCAAGTCGAAGGCCGTCCGCAGGTGATGCGCATCGTCAGCGGCGTGACCGCAAGCCAAGCCCTGCTGGACGCAGCCGTTGAAGCCCAGGCCGATTTGATCCTGGTGCACCACGGCTATTTCTGGAAAGGCGAGAACCCCTGCATCACCGGCATGAAGCAGCGCCGCCTGAAAACCCTGCTCAGGCACGACATCAGTTTGCTGGCCTATCACCTGCCGCTGGACCTGCACCCCGACGTCGGCAACAACGTGCAGCTTGCCAAGCAGTTGGACATCACCGTCGAAGGCCCTCTCGACCCGACCAACCCCAAGATCGTCGGCCTGGTCGGCTCCCTCGCCGAACCCCTGTCGCCCCGCGACTTTGCCCGCCGCGTGCAGGACGTCATGGGCCGCGAACCGCTGCTGATCGAAGGCAGCGAAATGATCCGCCGCGTCGGCTGGTGCACCGGCGGTGGCCAAGGCTACATCGACCATGGGATTGCCGCCGGCGTCGACCTGTTCCTCAGCGGCGAAGCCTCCGAGCAAACCTTCCACAGCGCGCGGGAAAACGACATCAGCTTCATCGCCGCCGGCCACCACGCCACCGAGCGCTATGGCGTACAGGCACTGGGCGATTACCTGGCGCGGCGTTTTGCGCTCGAACATCTGTTCATCGACTGCCCCAACCCAATCTGAATGTGGGAGGCGGTTTGACGGCATGGCAGGCCAAACCTGGCGGCATATTCATATACCGTTTCGATCTAGCCAGCTCCCTGAATAGAAGAAGGTGCTGTGCTAGCATGCCTCGCTCGAACACGGCCCGCTGGCCGTCCATAAGATCGTTTTTCCGTGAGTAACCATGGTCGACAAACTGACGCATCTGAAACAGCTGGAGGCGGAAAGCATCCACATCATCCGCGAGGTCGCCGCCGAGTTCGACAACCCGGTGATGCTCTACTCGATCGGTAAAGACTCCGCCGTGATGCTGCATCTGGCACGCAAGGCCTTCTTCCCGGGCAAACTGCCGTTCCCGGTGATGCACGTCGACACCCGCTGGAAATTCCAGGAGATGTACGCATTCCGCGACAAGATGGTCGAGGAACTGGGCCTGGACCTGATCACCCACGTCAACCCCGATGGGGTTGCGCAGGGCATCAACCCGTTCACCCACGGCAGCGCCAAGCACACCGACATCATGAAGACCGAAGGCCTCAAGCAGGCCTTGGACAAGCATGGTTTCGACGCAGCGTTCGGCGGTGCCCGTCGTGATGAAGAGAAATCCCGCGCCAAAGAGCGCGTGTACTCGTTCCGCGACAGCAAGCACCGCTGGGACCCGAAGAACCAGCGCCCCGAGTTGTGGAACGTCTACAACGGCAACGTCAACAAGGGCGAGTCGATCCGTGTATTCCCGCTGTCCAACTGGACCGAGCTGGACATCTGGCAGTACATCTACCTGGAAGGCATCCCGATCGTGCCGCTGTACTTCGCCGCCGAACGCGACGTGATCGAGAAGAACGGCACGTTGATCATGATCGACGACGACCGCATCCTCGAGCACCTGTCCGACGAAGACAAAGCCCGCATTGTCAAAAAGAAAGTACGTTTCCGTACCCTTGGCTGCTACCCGTTGACGGGCGCGGTGGAGTCCGAAGCCGAGACGCTGACGGACATCATTCAGGAAATGCTCCTGACGCGAACTTCCGAGCGCCAGGGCCGTGTCATCGACCACGATGGCGCAGGCTCAATGGAAGATAAAAAACGTCAAGGCTATTTCTAAGGGGCTGTCATGTCGCATCAATCTGATTTGATCAGCGAGGACATCCTCGCCTACCTGGGCCAGCACGAGCGCAAAGAGATGTTGCGCTTCCTGACCTGCGGCAACGTCGATGACGGCAAGAGCACCCTGATCGGGCGCCTGCTGCACGACTCCAAGATGATCTACGAAGATCACCTGGAAGCCATCACCCGCGATTCGAAGAAGTCCGGCACTACCGGTGACGACATCGACTTGGCCTTGCTGGTCGACGGCCTGCAGGCCGAGCGTGAGCAGGGCATCACCATCGATGTTGCCTACCGCTACTTCTCCACCGCCAAGCGCAAATTCATCATTGCCGACACCCCCGGCCATGAGCAGTACACCCGCAACATGGCCACCGGTGCGTCCACCTGTGACCTGGCGATCATCCTGATCGACGCCCGCTACGGCGTGCAGACCCAGACCCGTCGCCACAGCTTCATCGCCTCGTTGCTGGGCATCAAGCACATCGTGATCGCCGTCAACAAGATGGACATCAATGGCTTCGACCAGAGCGTGTTCGAGCAGATCAAGGCCGATTACCTGAAGTTCGCCGACGGTATCGCCTTCAAGCCGAGCACCATGGCCTTTGTGCCGATGTCGGCGCTCAAGGGCGACAACGTGGTGAACAAGAGCGAGCGTTCGCCTTGGTACACCGGCCAGTCGCTGATGGAAATCCTCGAAACCGTCGAGATCGCCAACGACCGCAACTACACCGACCTGCGTTTCCCGGTGCAGTACGTCAACCGTCCGAACCTGAACTTCCGTGGTTTCGCCGGCACCCTGGCCAGCGGCATCGTGCACAAGGGCGACGAGATCGTGGTTCTGCCGTCGGGCAAGAGCAGCCGCGTCAAATCCATCGTCACCTTCGATGGTGAGCTGGAACACGCCGGCCCAGGCCAGGCCGTGACCCTGACCATGGAAGACGAGATCGACATCTCCCGTGGCGACCTGCTGGTGCATGCCGACAACGTGCCGCAAGTAACTGACGCCTTCGACGCCATGCTGGTGTGGATGGCCGAAGAACCGATGCTGCCGGGCAAGAAATACGACATCAAGCGCGCCACCAGCTACGTGCCGGGTTCCATCACCAGCATCGTGCACCGCGTGGACGTGAACACCCTGGCCGAAGGCCCGGCGAGTTCGCTGCAATTGAACGAGATCGGCCGGGTCAAGGTCAGCCTCGACGCCGCCATCGCGCTGGATGGTTACGACAGCAATCGCACCACGGGCGCGTTCATTGTTATCGACCGCTTGACCAACGGCACCGTTGCCGCAGGCATGATCATCGCACCGCCGGTCACTCACGGCAGCGCGGCGCAGCATGGCAAGTTGGCGCATGTGGCCACCGAAGAGCGTGCCCAGCGCTTCGGCCAGCAACCGGCCACCGTGCTGTTCAGCGGCCTGTCCGGCGCTGGCAAGAGCACCTTGGCCTATGCGGTCGAGCGCAAGCTGTTCGACATGGGTCGTGCGGTCTTCGTGCTGGATGGTCAGAACCTGCGTCACGACCTGAACAAAGGTCTGCCACAGGATCGTGCCGGGCGTACGGAAAACTGGCGTCGTGCCGCTCACGTGGCGCGCCAGTTCAACGAAGCCGGCCTGCTGACCCTGGCCGCGTTCGTTGCCCCGGATGCCGAAGGCCGTGAACAGGCCAAGGCGCTGATTGGCGGTGATCGTCTGCTGACTGTGTACGTGCAGGCGTCGCCGCTGGTATGCGCCGAGCGTGATCCGCAAGGCCTGTACGCGGCCGGCGGGGATAACATCCCTGGCGAATCCTTCCCGTACGACGTGCCGTTGAATGCCGACCTGGTGCTCGACACCCAGGCGCTGTCGCTGGAAGACAGCGTCAAGCAAGTGCTGGAACTGTTGCGTCAGCGCGGCGCGATCTAAACCTCGCGGCCACAAAAAAAGCCCGCCACCGAGTGATCGGTGGCGGGCTTTTTCACATCTTCAAGATCGGGCGCGGTCAAATGTGGGAGGGGGCTTGCCCTCGATAGCGGTGGGTCAGCTACGACTGCATCAACTGATGCTCCGTCATCGAGGGCAAGCCCCCTCCCACAGGTTGATCATCGTTTGCCTGGGAAGTCTTTATGCAGCTTTTCCAGCAACGCATCCTTCTCTTCCCATAACCGGTTGATCCAGCCCTGGAACGCCAACCGATACTCCCCATCCTGCTCATAATTCTTGCCAATAAACTCGGCCGGAATCTGCACCTCTTCAAACTGCACCACCACGTCCTTCACATTCCCGCATAGCAAATCCCAATAACCAGGACGCCCGCCAGGGTAGTGAATGGTCACATTCACCAGTGACTTCAGTTGCTCGCCCATGGCGTCCAGCACAAATGCGATGCCGCCAGCCTTGGGCTTGAGCAGGTAACGGAATGGCGATTTTTGCTGGGCATGTTTGCCATCAGTAAACCGTGTGCCTTCGGCAAAGTTGAAAATCCCGACCGGGTTGTCGCGAAACTTCGCACAGGTCTTGCGGGTGGTTTCCAAGTCTTTGCCTTTCTTCTCCGGGTGCTTCTCCAGATAAGCCTTGGTGTAGCGCTTCATGAACGGAAAGCCCAGTGCCCACCACGCCAGACCAATCACCGGCACCCAGATCAATTCCTGCTTGAGGAAGAACTTCAGCGGGCGAATCCGTCGATTGAGCACGTATTGCAAGACCATGATGTCGACCCAGCTCTGGTGGTTGCTGGTCACCAGGTACGAGTGTTGATAATCCAGCCCTTCAAGGCCTTTGAGGTGCCAGCGCGTGCGCTGTACCAGGTTCATCCAGCCCTTGTTGTTGGTGACCCAGGCTTCGTGGGTGTGGTTCATCAGCCATTCGCTGAAGCGCTTGGCAAACGGCAACGCCTTGAACAGCGCAACGATGAACAGGAACGAACACAGCAGGATCGTGTTCAGCGCCAGCAACAGCGAAGCGATCACCCCGCGCACGGCGGCAGGTAGAAAATCCAGCATTTAGATATCCATTGGTCGGTTGGCGGCTTGGATCGCGGTCAGGGCGATGGTGTACACGATGTCGTCAACCTGGGCGCCGCGGGGCAGGTCGTTGACCGGTTTGCGCAGGCCCTGGAGCATCGGGCCCAGGCTTACGCAATCGGCGCTGCGTTGTACGGCCTTGTGGGTGGTGTTGCCGGTGTTCAGGTCAGGGAAGACGAACACGGTGGCCTTGCCGGCGACCTGGCTGTTGGGCGCCAGTTGTCGGGCTACGTCCTCGTTGGCGGCGGCGTCGTATTGCAGGGGGCCGTCGATCAACAGCGAGCTTTGCTGTTCATGGGCGAGCAGGGTGGCTTCGCGAACTTTTTCCACTTCCTCGCCGCTGGCCGAATCACCGCTGGAATAGCTGATCATCGCCACGCGCGGGGTAATGCCGAACGCCGCCGCCGAGTCGGCACTTTGCAGGGCGATTTCCGCGAGTTCCGCAGCGCTTGGGTGCGGGTTCATCACGCAGTCGCCGTACACCAGCACCTCTTCGGGGAACAGCATGAAGAACACCGACGACACCAGCGTGCAGCCCGGCGCCGTTTTGATCAGTTGCAGGGCAGGGCGGATGGTGTTGGCGGTGGAGTGGATAACGCCAGAAACCAGGCCATCCACTTCATCCAGTGCGAGCATCATGGTGGCGATCACCACAGTGTCTTCCAATTGTTGCTCGGCCATCGGCGCGTTGAGGCTTTTGCTTTTGCGCAGCGCGACCATTGGTTCGACGTAGCGTTGGCGGATCAGGTCCGGGTCGAGAATTTCCAGGCCTTCCGGCAATTCGATGCCCTGGGCGCGGGCGACGGCTTCCACATCGGCTGGTTTGGCCAGCAACACGCAACGGGCGATGCCTCGGGCCTGGCAGATGGCGGCGGCCTGGACGGTAAGTGGCTCGCTGCCTTCGGGCAGCACGATGCGTTTGTTGGCGGCTTGGGCGCGTTGGATCAACTGGTAGCGGAACACCGCTGGCGACAGGCGCATTTCCCGTGGTGTGCCGCAACGCTGATGCAGCCAGCGCGCATCAAGGTGGCTGGCGACGAAATCGGTGATGATCTCGGCGCGCTCGCGGTCATCGATGGGGATTTCTTTGTTCAGGTTGTTGAGCAGGTTGGCGGTGTCGTAGGAGCCGGTGCTCACCGACAGCACCGGTAGCCCGGCCTGAAACGCTCCGCGACACAGATCCATGATGCGCGGATCGGGCAGTGTATCGCTGGTCAGCAGCAGGCCGGCCAGCGGCACGCCGTTGATCGCGGCCAGGCTGACGGCGAGGATGATGTCGTCGCGGTCGCCTGGGGTTACCACCAGCACGCCGGGTTTGAGCAGCTCGACGGTGTTACGCATGGTGCGGGCGCAGATGATGATCTTCGTCATGCGCCGGGTTTCGTAGTCGCCGGCGTTGAGGATCTGCGCGCCCATCAGGTCGGCCACGTCGCGGGTGCGCGGCGCGTTGAGTTCCGGTTGATACGGAATGCAGCCGAGCAGGCGGAAGTCACCGCTGCGCAGTAAAGGCGAATGCTCTTTAAGGCGCGCTGAAAACGCCTCCATGCTTTCGTCGGTGCGCACCTTGTTGAGGATCACGCCGAGTACTTTCGGGTCTTTCGGGCCGCCGAACAGTTGGGCCTGCAATTCCACGCGGCCGGAGAGTTCGGTGAGCACTTCGTTTTCCGGAGCGGAGACCAGGATCACTTCCGCGTCCAGGCTCTTGGCCAGGTGCAGGTTGACCCGTGCCGCATAGCTGGCGTTGCGGGTGGGCACCATGCCTTCGACGATCAGTACGTCCTTGCCCACGGCGGCCTGCTGATAGAGGGTGATGATCTCTTCGAGCAGTTCGTCGAGCTGGCCGTCGCCGAGCATCCGTTCAACGTGTGCCAGGCCCAAAGGCTGTGGTGGCTTGAGGCCGTGGGTGCGTGCCACCAGTTCGGTGGAGCGTTCGGGGCCGGTGTCGCCGGGGTGCGGCTGGGCAATCGGCTTGAAGAAGCCGACTTTCAGCCCGGCCCGCTCAAGGGTGCGCACCAGCCCAAGGCTGATGGAGGTCAGACCCACACCAAAATCGGTGGGCGCGATAAAAAAAGTCTGCATGCGAATTCTCTGGAGGTGCATGGCTTCGGTGGCGCTCTATAGCTGAGTGCCTACCGGGAATCAGGCGTCAAGGTTATCGTTATTCGGCGCTTGCGCACACCAGCCGCAGGCAAAGGGCTGGCCTATTTTTTCCAGACGCTGTGCGGGGTCGAGTACCCAGGCGCGGGATTGCCATGGCGGCTGGTGGCGCAGATGCTGGGTGTGGCCGCAGGACAGCTCGGCCACCCAATGCCGTTCTTCGTCCAGATGAAAACCGACGACCGTGACCCTTGATCGGTCCCGTCTGTCCGGGTTCTGTTCGCTTTCGGGCAAATCCTTGTTTAGACTTGTCCGTTCTTCATTCTTATGCAAAAGGTCTCGCCCCATGACGATCGCCGCTAACAAGGCTGTCTCCATCGACTATACCCTGACCAACGACGCTGGTGAGGTCATCGACAGCTCCGCCGGCGGCGCGCCGCTGGTCTACCTGCAAGGCGCAGGTAACATCATCCCAGGCCTGGAAAAGGCACTGGAAGGCAAGGCAGTTGGTGATGAACTGACCGTTGCCGTAGAACCTGAAGATGCCTACGGCGAATACTCGGCTGAGCTGGTCAGCACTCTGAGCCGCAGCATGTTCGAAGGCGTTGACGAGCTGGAAGTGGGCATGCAGTTCCACGCTTCCGCGCCGGACGGCCAAATGCAGATCGTGACTATCCGTGATCTGGACGGCGACGACGTAACCGTCGACGGCAACCACCCTCTGGCAGGCCAGCGCCTGAACTTCCAAGTGAAGATCGTTGCCATCCGCGATGCTTCCCAGGAAGAAGTGGCTCACGGCCACGTTCACGGTGAAGGCGGTCATCAGCACTGATTGATGCGTTAATCAGCTGATAGCAAAAACGCCCCGACTGGTTCGGGGCGTTTTTTTTGCGCTTAAAAAAGCACTGAAGTTCAAATGTGGGAGAGTTGTACTTCAGAAAACAAAAATGCCCCGGACCTTTCGGTACGGGGCATTTCTTAACTGTTTCGCAACCAGGGTTGCGTTGCAGTTGTTACCACTTAGGCGGCAGCAGGAACGCTCAGAGCCTTGATGTGGCCGTTCAGGCGGCTCTTATGACGAGCGGCCTTGTTCTTGTGGATGATGCCTTTATCGGCCATACGGTCGATAACTGGCACAGCCAGAACGTAAGCTGCTTGAGCTTTTTCAGCGTCTTTGGTGTCGATGGCTTTAACTACATTCTTGATGTAGGTACGAACCATGGAACGCAGGCTGGCGTTGTGGCTGCGACGCTTCTCAGCCTGTTTTGCACGTTTTTTGGCGGAAGGTGTGTTGGCCACCGTCGAGCTCCTCGAAAGACTTTTTAGGAAATAGCAAACAAAATAGGCCGCGAATCATGCCGATGACTTGATGTGTTGTCAAGGGCGGCTGATGCGAACTGCTGAGTGGTCGATCTGAAGAGGCGGGTGATTTATTTCCGGCGCTTGACCTGTAAACTCGCGAGCTTTGGCTCTGTGCTGTTGCAGGCGCGCAGTATCGCATAAGTAGGCGCACAGTTCGCCTGCTCTTTATCTAATAGGCGCAAACTCTTTCAATGAATCTGCTCAAATCGTTGGCCGCCGTCAGCTCTATCACGATGATCTCCAGGGTTCTGGGGTTTGTGCGTGACACCCTGCTGGCACGCATTTTTGGCGCCAGCATGGCCACGGATGCCTTCTTTATTGCCTTTAAATTGCCCAATCTGCTGCGGCGTATCTTCGCGGAGGGAGCATTTTCCCAAGCATTCGTGCCGATTCTGGCGGAATACAAGACCCAGCAAGGCGAGGAGGCCACCCGCACCTTTATTGCCTACGTCTCAGGCCTGCTGACCCTGGTTTTGATGCTGGTGACTATCCTCGGCATGCTCGCCGCACCTTGGGTGATCTGGGCCACGGCGCCCGGTTTCGCCAATACGCCGGAAAAGTTCGCGCTGACCGCTGATCTGCTACGGGTTACCTTTCCTTATATATTGCTGATTTCCCTGTCATCCCTGGCCGGGGCGATCCTCAATACCTGGAACCGTTTCTCGGTGCCGGCGTTTGTGCCGACCCTGCTAAACGTCAGCATGATCATTTTCGCGCTGTTCCTCACCCCGTATTTCGATCCGCCGGTCATGGCGCTCGGCTGGGCTGTATTGGCCGGCGGCCTGGCACAATTGCTCTACCAACTGCCGCACCTGAAAAAGATCGGCATGCTCGTACTGCCGCGCCTGAATCTTAAGGACACCGGCGTCTGGCGCGTGATGCGCAATATGCTGCCGGCGATCCTCGGCGTATCGGTCAGCCAGATTTCCCTGATTATCAACACGGCCTTTGCCTCGCTGCTGGTATCGGGCTCGGTGTCGTGGATGTATTACGCCGACCGCCTGATGGAGCTGCCGTCCGGCGTGCTGGGCGTGGCCTTGGGCACAATCCTGCTGCCTACCCTGGCGCGCACTTATGCCAGCAAGGACCGGCAGGAGTACTCGCGCATCCTTGATTGGGGCCTGCGCCTGTGTTTTGTCCTGGTGTTGCCGTGTGCCCTGGCGCTGGGCATCCTGGCCGAGCCGTTGACGGTTTCACTGTTCCAATACGGCCAATTCGACGCCCATGACGCCTTGATGACGCAGCGCGCGCTGGTTGCCTACTCCGTCGGCCTGCTCGGCATCATCGTGATCAAAGTGCTGGCGCCTGGCTTTTATGCCCAGCAAAACATCCGTACACCCGTGAAAATCGCGATCTTCACGCTGATCGTCACGCAACTGCTCAATCTGGTGTTTATCGGTCCATTGGCTCATGCCGGCCTGGCCCTTGCGATCAGCGCGGGTGCCTGCATCAATGCGGGCTTGCTGTTTTATCAACTGCGCAAACAGCAGATGTTCCAGCCGCAGCCGGGCTGGGGCATGTTTGCCCTCAAGCTGCTGGTGGCGGTGGCAATGATGTCGGCGGTGTTACTGGGCTTGATGCACTTTATGCCGGCGTGGGACCAAGGCCCTATGTTGGAACGCTTCATGCGTCTGGGCGTGTTGGTTGTCGCTGGCGTGGTGGTGTACTTCGGAATGTTGCTGCTGCAGGGTTTCCGCCTGCGGGATTTCAATCGCAAGTCATTGAACTAGAGAGTTTGCCGCGATAAAAGCGGTGTTTTATCGATTCGATCCATTTGCCCTGCGCTGTTGCCTGTCGTCTGAGGCTGGGTGTGGTTATAATCGACCACTTTATGAGCAAGAAGCGCGTTATGCAGCTGGTTCGAGGTCTCCACAACCTGCGCCCCCAGCATCGGGGCTGCGTCGCCACTATTGGCAACTTTGACGGTGTTCACCGTGGTCACCAGGCTATCCTGGCCCGGCTGCGCGAGCGTGCGGTCGAGTTGGGCGTGCCCAGCTGCGTGGTGATTTTTGAGCCACAGCCGCGGGAATACTTCACCCCGGAGACGGCGCCGGCCCGCCTGGCCCGCTTGCGGGACAAGCTGCAACTGCTGGCCGAAGAAGGCGTGGACCGCGTCCTCTGCCTGGCTTTCAACCAGCGCTTGCAAAGCCTCAGCGCCGCCGAGTTCGTCGACCGTATCCTGGTGGATGGCCTGGGCGTGCAGCATCTGGAGGTCGGCGACGACTTCCGTTTTGGTTGCGATCGGGTTGGGGATTTCGAATTCCTGCAGCACGCCGGCGTTACCCAGGGCTTTACCGTTGAAGCCGCGCAAACCGTCGAACTGGACGGCCTGCGTGTGAGCAGCACCCAGGTGCGTAATGCCCTGGCGGCTGCCGACTTCGCCCTGGCCGAGCGTCTGCTGGGTCGCCCGTTCCGCATTGCCGGGCGGGTACTGCACGGCCAGAAGCTGGCGCGCCAACTGGGCACGCCAACCGCCAACGTGCAACTCAAGCGTCGTCGTGTGCCGCTTACCGGGGTTTACCTGGTGAGCGTCGACATCGACGGCCAGCCGTGGCCGGGAGTCGCCAACATAGGCGTCAGGCCCACGGTTGCAGGTGATGGCAAGGCCCACCTGGAAGTTCACCTTTTGGATTTTGCCGGTGATTTATACGACCGGCGTTTGACGGTGGTTTTCCACCAGAAGCTGCGTGAAGAGCAGCGTTTCGCCTCCCTTGAGGCGTTGAAAACGGCGATCAATGCGGATGTCGCCGCCGCCCGTGCACTAGCCGCACCTAGCGCCCATCGCTAACCGAAGAGCCTTAAATGACCGACTATAAAGCCACGCTAAACCTTCCGGACACCGCCTTCCCAATGAAGGCCGGCCTGCCACAGCGCGAACCGCAGATCCTGCAGCGCTGGGACAGTATTGGCCTGTACGGAAAGTTGCGCGAGATTGGCAAGGATCGTCCGAAGTTCGTCCTGCACGACGGCCCTCCTTACGCCAACGGCACGATTCACATCGGTCATGCACTGAACAAAATTCTCAAGGACATGATCCTGCGTTCGAAAACCCTTTCGGGCTTCGACGCACCTTATGTTCCGGGTTGGGACTGCCACGGCCTGCCGATCGAACACAAGGTCGAAGTGACCTACGGCAAGAACCTGGGCGCCGATAAAACCCGCGAACTGTGCCGTGCCTACGCCGCCGAGCAGATCGAAGGGCAGAAGTCCGAGTTCATCCGCCTGGGTGTGTTGGGCGAGTGGGACAACCCGTACAAAACCATGAACTTCAAGAACGAGGCCGGTGAGATCCGCGCCTTGGCAGAAATCGTCAAGGGTGGTTTCGTGTTCAAGGGCCTCAAGCCCGTGAACTGGTGCTTTGACTGCGGTTCGGCATTGGCCGAAGCCGAAGTCGAGTACGAAGACAAAAAGTCCTCGACCATCGACGTGGCGTTCCCGATCGCCGACGACGCCAAGCTGGCCCAGGCATTCGGCCTGGCAAGCCTGAGCAAACCAGCGGCCATCGTGATCTGGACCACCACCCCGTGGACCATCCCGGCCAACCAGGCGCTGAACGTGCACCCGGAGTTCACCTACGCGCTGGTAGACGTCGGTGATCGCCTGCTGGTGCTGGCCGAGGAAATGGTCGAGGCGTGCCTGGCGCGTTACGAGCTGCAAGGTTCGGTCATCGCCACCACCACCGGCTCCGCGCTTGAACTGATCAACTTCCGTCACCCGTTCTATGACCGTCTGTCGCCGGTGTACCTGGCTGACTATGTCGAGCTGGGCTCGGGCACTGGCGTGGTCCACTGCTCGCCCGCCTATGGCGTTGACGACTTTGTGATCTGCAAGAAGTACGGCCTGGTCAACGATGACATCATCAACCCGGTGCAAAGCAACGGCGTGTACGTGCCTTCGCTGGAGTTCTTCGGTGGTCAGTTCATCTTCAAGGCCGACCAGCCGATCATCGAAAAGCTGCGTGAAGTCGGCGCATTGATGCAAACCGACACCATCAAGCACAGCTACATGCACTGCTGGCGCCACAAGACTCCGCTGATCTACCGCGCCACCGCGCAGTGGTTCATCGGCATGGACAAAGAGCCAGCCAGCGGCGATACCCTGCGCAACCGCGCGATCAAGGCCATCGAAGACACCAAGTTCGTCCCGGCCTGGGGCCAGGCGCGCCTGCACTCGATGATCGCCAACCGTCCGGACTGGTGCATCTCCCGCCAGCGTAACTGGGGCGTGCCGATCCCGTTCTTCCTGAACAAGGAAAGCGGCGAGTTGCACCCGCGTACCGTCGAGCTGATGGAAGTCGTGGCCCAGCGCGTTGAACAGGAGGGCATCGAAGCCTGGTTCAAACTGGACGCCGCCGAACTGCTTGGCGACGAAGCGCCGCAGTACGACAAGATCAGCGACACCCTCGACGTGTGGTTCGACTCGGGCACCACCCACTGGCACGTGCTGCGTGGCTCGCACCCGATGGGCCACGAGACCGGCCCGCGTGCCGATCTGTACCTGGAAGGCTCGGACCAACACCGTGGCTGGTTCCACTCCTCGTTGCTGACCGGTTGCGCCATCGACGATCACGCCCCGTACCGCGAATTGCTGACCCACGGCTTCACCGTCGACGAGACGGGTCGCAAGATGTCCAAGTCGCTGAAAAACGTGATCGAGCCGAAGAAGATCAACGACACCCTGGGCGCCGACATAATGCGTCTGTGGGTGGCCTCGACCGATTACTCGGGCGAGATCGCCGTATCGGACCAGATCCTGGCCCGCAGCGCCGATGCCTATCGTCGCATCCGCAATACCGCGCGCTTCCTGCTGTCGAACCTGACCGGTTTCAACCCGGCCACCGACATCCTGCCGGCCGAGGACATGCTCGCCCTGGACCGTTGGGCCGTGGACCGCACCCTGTTGCTGCAGCGCGAGTTGCAGGAACACTACGGCGAATACCGCTTCTGGAACGTGTACTCGAAGATCCACAACTTCTGCGTGCAGGAACTGGGTGGTTTCTACCTCGACATCATCAAGGACCGCCAGTACACCACCGCTGCTAACAGCAAAGCACGCCGTTCGGCGCAGACTGCGCTGTACCACATCAGCGAAGCGCTGGTGCGCTGGATCGCGCCGATCCTTGCGTTCACCGCCGACGAACTGTGGGAATACCTGCCGGGCGAGCGCAACGAATCCGTGATGCTCAACACCTGGTACGAAGGCCTGACCGAACTGCCTGCCGACTTCGAACTGGGTCGCGAGTACTGGGAGGGCGTGATGGCCGTCAAAGTTGCGGTGAACAAGGAGCTGGAAGTTCAACGTGCGGCCAAGGCCGTCGGTGGCAACCTGCAAGCTGAAGTCACCCTGTTTGCCGAGGAAGGCCTGACCGCCGACCTGGCCAAACTGAGCAACGAGCTGCGCTTCGTGTTGATCACCTCCACGGCGAGCCTGGCGCCATTTGCTCAAGCACCGGCTGATGCCGTGGCTACCGAAGTGCCGGGCCTCAAGCTTAAAGTGATGAAGTCCGCCTTTGCCAAGTGCGCCCGTTGCTGGCACTGCCGTGAAGATGTGGGTGTGAACCCTGAGCATCCGGAAATCTGTGGTCGTTGCGTCGACAACATCTCCGGTGAAGGCGAGGTTCGCCACTATGCCTAACGCCAGTCGTTTCGGACGCCTGGGCTTGCTCGTGTTGAGTTTGCTGGTCCTGGTCATTGATCAGGTCAGCAAGGCTCACTTCGAGGGCTCCCTGGAAATGTTCCAGCAGATCGTAGTGATCCCCGATTACTTCAGCTGGACCCTGGCCTACAACACCGGCGCCGCGTTCAGCTTCCTCGCTGATGGCGGTGGCTGGCAGCGCTGGCTGTTTGCCGTTATCGCGCTGGTGGTCAGTGCGGTGCTGGTGGTGTGGCTCAAGCGCCTGGGTCGCGATGACACCTGGCTGGCCGTTGCCTTGGCCCTGGTGCTGGGTGGTGCGCTGGGTAACCTGTACGACCGCATTGCCCTTGGCCATGTGATCGACTTCATCCTGGTGCATTGGCAGAACCGTCATTACTTCCCGGCGTTCAACTTCGCCGACAGCGCCATCACCGTCGGCGCAATCATGTTGGCGCTGGATATGTTCAAAAGTAAGAAAACCGGAGAGACCGTCAATGACTGATCAGGTATTGGCTGAGCAACGCATCGGCCAGAACACGGAAGTCACTTTGCACTTTGCATTGCGCCTGGAGAATGGCGACACGGTCGACAGCACGTTCGACAAAGCCCCTGCGACCTTCAAGGTCGGTGACGGCAACCTGCTGCCGGGTTTTGAAGCGGCCCTGTTCGGTTTCAAGGCCGGCGACAAGCGCACCCTGCAGATTCTGCCGGAAAACGCCTTTGGCCAGCCCAACCCGCAAAATGTGCAGATCATCCCGCGTTCGCAGTTCCAGGACATGGACCTGTCGGAAGGTCTGCTGGTGATCTTCAACGACGCGGCGAATACCGAACTGCCTGGCGTGGTGAAAACCTTCGATGACGCGCAAGTGACGATCGACTTCAACCACCCGTTGGCCGGTAAGACCTTGACCTTTGACGTTGAAATCATCGACGTTAAAGCACTTTGATCAACGCCCCGGTCTAAAATGTGGGAGGGGGCTTGCCCCCGATGGCAGCGGCTCAGTCAAAGATGTATCAATTGACACGCAGCCATCGGAGGCAAGCCCTCTTCCACTTTTGATCTCTATTGTCAGTTCAGTAGCATCAACTCTGACCCCAGCGCCAGACACGAGGCACAGCATGCAAATCAAACTCGCCAACCCCCGTGGCTTCTGCGCCGGCGTGGACCGTGCGATCGAAATCGTCAATCGCGCCCTGGAAGTCTTCGGTCCGCCGATCTACGTGCGTCATGAAGTCGTCCACAACAAGTTTGTGGTCGAAGACCTACGCGCACGCGGCGCGATCTTTGTCGAAGAGCTAGACCAGGTGCCGGACGACGTGATCGTCATCTTCAGTGCCCACGGTGTTTCCCAGGCCGTGCGTACCGAAGCAGCAGGCCGTGGCCTCAAAGTGTTCGATGCCACCTGCCCTCTGGTCACCAAGGTGCACATCGAAGTCGCGCGCTACAGCCGCGACGGTCGGGAATGCATCCTGATCGGTCATGCCGGTCACCCGGAAGTCGAAGGCACCATGGGCCAATACGATGCCAGCAATGGCGGCGCCATCTACCTGGTGGAAGACGAGAAAGACGTCGCCAACCTGCAGGTGCACAACCCAGATCGTTTGGCCTTCGTCACCCAGACCACCTTGTCCATGGACGACACCAGCCGTGTGATCGATGCCCTGCGCACCCGTTTCCCGGCCATCGGCGGCCCGCGTAAGGATGACATCTGCTACGCCACCCAAAATCGCCAGGACGCGGTCAAGCAATTGGCTGACGAGTGCGATGTGGTTCTGGTGGTCGGCAGCCCCAACAGCTCCAACTCCAACCGTCTGCGTGAGCTGGCTGAGCGCATGGCTACCCCGGCGTACTTGATCGACGGAGCTGAAGACATGCAGCGCAGTTGGTTCGATGGCGTCCAGCGTATCGGCATCACAGCAGGTGCTTCTGCCCCTGAAGTACTGGTGCGCGGTGTTATCCAGCAACTGCACGCCTGGGGGGCTACCGGCGCTGATGAGTTGGCGGGACGTGAAGAGAACATCACTTTCTCCATGCCCAAGGAGCTGCGGGTTCGCTCACTGCTCTGAATGCCAGGGTGCCGGAGGTACTCCGGCACAACGCCTGTTCGGCTTTATCGCTGCGCAGGCTGATGCGCCCACTGGGCGCCAGCACCACTTGGTGCACACTTTGCGCCGAGTCCTTGGCGCATATGTGCACAGTGCCGGCACGAAAACCTCCCCCTGAAAATACCGGTTCGCCCAACCCGCTGAACCGCACCTGGCTTTTGACCGGGCCATTTCCCACTATCGGCACACGACCGCTGTCCTGGCGCTCCAGCAGCACCGGGTTGTTGTCGTCCAGATCGCCGCGCCCGCTGATGTCCACTATCACCCGCCAACCTCGACTCCAGTCATCGTCCAGTGCGTGAATGACCACCGCGCGGTTACGCGTGATGGCTTCGGTGCGTGCGAAGCGGAGTCCGTTGGTCAGCGATTGCGCCGCGCTTTGTCGCTGCTGTGACTCCAGCAGCCCCGCGAAACCCGGCACTGCCAGATGCGCCAGGATGCCGCTCACGATCAGTCCGAGCAGCAGTTCGATCAGGGTGAAACCTCGTTGTCCCATTGGTCGTCCCTCCGTGGACGTGTGCAGAAAGCAGGTTGAGACATAGGTATAGCGCCCGGCGCGGAGTGCCGAATGATGGCCTTCATGTCCAAAGTATTTCCCTTTGTTCCATCGGCAGCGCGGGCGAAAAACCGACGCTAGTCTTGGGCCGCACCGCAGGATTTCCTGCTTTTTTTGCCCTTCGACACGGATGACGACGGTAATGCTTGCCTGCCTGAATACCTGTTTTCCCCACGCTGTAGCGCGACATCAAATCGGCATGACGTTGATTGAGGTGCTGGTAGCGGTGCTGATTCTCGCGGTCGGCCTGTTAGGCGCGGTGGTGCTCCAGCTCAATGCCCTCAAATACACCGACAGTTCGAGGATGACCAGTCAGGCCAGTTTCATTGCCTACGATATGCTCGACCGAATCCGCGCCAATTCCGGCGCCGACTACTCATCGCCAGGGAGGGTAAGGGCTCCGGCCAATACCGCGACTGCCAGTGTGCGTGACCTGGATCTGCATGATTTCGAGGCCAATATTCGCGGTTTTGCCGGGGAGAGTGCCAAAGGCTCTGTGGTGGTCAGTAGAAATGAGGTGACGGTCAGTATCAGTTGGGATGACCGATCGAGTTCGAACATCCCTGATGCGCGGGAAACCTTTACCCTGACCAGTCGCATCGACCCAGGGCCAGAGGTGGCGCAATGAGGCCTGTGGCGAGGGGTTTCAGCTTGATGGAGTTGCTGCTGGCCCTGGCAGTCGGTTTGGTGCTGGTGCTTGGGGGCAGCCAAGTGGTGATCGGTTCCCGAATGACCCACGCCAGCCAGCAGGCAGCCATGTTGCTGCAGGACGACGCTCGGTTTGCGCTGGGCAAGATGCTCCAGGACATCCGTCAGGCGGGCATGTTTGGCTGTATGGCTACTGCATTTATCGACAATGCCCCACCGGCCTTTGATCGGCCGGTTGGCTGGAGTGCCGGGGGCGGTTCAACGTCGCTGACGCTGTTGACTGCGGACGTGGGTGCTGGCGGTGGCAAACCTGACTGGACGGTGTTGTCCGACTGCACGGGTACGGCCTATGCATACGGCGGGACCTCACCTTCGCCAGTTCCCGGGCAGATTCGCTTTGCCATTCGCCAACTCACCTACACCTTCGAGGCCGGCCAGTTAAAGGTCAGCACGCCTGCTGCGCCGGCCAGGGCAGTGTTGGTGGATAACGTGGGGGCGCTCGATCTCAGTTTCGGTGTGGCGGCCGGGCCGACATCGGCGCAGGTAGTGCGCTACGACGCCATGCCGTCTGACGAGTCGTTGATCCGCAGCGTACGCATCCGCATGACGCTGCGAGACCCGACGGGCCGGGTGAAAGATCAAACCTATAGCGTCGTGGCGGCGCTGCGTAACCGTGTGGGGTAGGGCGGTCATGGTGCTGACTGACGGTATTTCTTCGCAGCAGAGGGGAATGGTGCTGCTGATAAGCCTGGTGTTTTTGCTGCTGTTGTCACTGATTGGCTTGTCGTCAATCCAAGGTGCGGTGGCCCAGCAAAAGATCAGCGGCAGCCTGTGGCAACGAAACCAGTCGCTTCAAAACGCCGAAAGCGGCTTGAGGCTGGGAGAGCAGGCGGTGCAGCGAGCGGGTGTCGGGTGGCCGCAGTGCTGGTCGATCGTTACCTGCGCGCCGCCGGACGAGGCGTTTTTGCTGGTGGCTGCAGGGACGAACCCTGTTTCGGCAGTGTCCTGGGTTGCCGTCAGGGGAGGGCTCTACGGCATTCAAGCCTTGGGTCCTGGCGTAGGGCTGGCGCATCTGCCGCCTCATGCCTCGGCGGCGGTCTACCGGGTGACGGCAGTTGGGTTCAGCGGCCAGTCGCGCACGGTATTGGAGACTGTATATGCGCGGGTGGAATTGGAAAGTGGCCCGCGGTTTCGGCGGGTGTCATGGCGACAGCTTCAATGAGGAACAGTGGCATGGGCATGGACTGCCGGGGCTTTACCCTGATCGAGTTACTTATCTGCGTAGCGATCATCGCGTTTCTGGCCGGGATCGCTTACCCCGGCTACACCCGTCATGTAAAAAAGGTCTATCGCGCGGAAATTGTCGCGCTACTGACCGAGCAAGCTCAGCACCTTGAGCGTTTTTATACGAGGAACGGCACTTTTATTGACGCCAGCGGCGTCAGCACCGGCAATGATCGCTATAGAATCACCGCTGCGTTGAACCCTCAGGATTTCTACCTGGTCGCTACGCCGGGCGTCGATTCGTTGATGGTGGGTGACGCTTGTGGTGACTTCAGCCTTAGCAGCACGGGTGTGCGGGCCAATCCGGGGGCAGCACCTGAAATGTCGCGCCAGACATGCTGGGGGCAATGATGGGGGTGCTGGATGATTGGGCGCCAGGTGCGCTTGTTCCTATTTATCGGCTGGATCGAATGATGGCTAAGCAACAGCAAGTGGTGATTGTCGGCGGCGGAGTCATTGGCCTGCTGACGGCGTACAACCTGGCGAGCCAGGGGCAGGCGGTGGTCCTGTTGGAGCGGGCCGATGTGGGGCAGGAGTCTTCATGGGCGGGCGGTGGCATTGTGTCTCCGCTGTATCCTTGGCGCTACAGCCCGTCGGTCACTGCATTGGCCCATTGGTCCCAGGATTTTTATCCGCAACTGGCTGAGCGCCTGTTTGCCGCCACCGGCATCGACCCTGAGGTTCATACCACCGGCTTGTACTGGCTGGACTTGGAAGATGAGGCCGAGGCGCTGGCATGGGCGGTCCGTGAAGGTCGGCCTCTAGGCAAAGTGGATGTGTCGGCCGCCCATGATGCGGTTCCGGTGCTGGGGGGCGGGTATTCCAGCGCGATCTATATGGCTGACGTGGCCAATGTGCGCAACCCTCGCTTGGTCAAATCCCTCAAGGCTGCGTTGTTGGCACTGCCTGGCGTAACTGTTCACGAACAGTGTGAAGTCACTGGATTTGTCATGGAAGGCGACAATGTGGTGGGCGTAAACACGGCAGGGGGGGCGATTGTCGGGGAGCAAGTGGTACTGGCAGCAGGCGCGTGGAGCGGTGAGTTGCTCGGCACGCTGGGCTTGGTGCTGCCGGTGGAACCGGTCAAGGGGCAGATGATTTTGTACAAATGCGCCTCGGACTTCTTGTCGAGCATGGTCCTGGCCAAGGGCCGTTATGCCATCCCCCGGCGCGACGGGCATATTCTCATTGGCAGTACCCTGGAACACGAGGGCTTCGACAAGACCCCCACCGATACTGCGCTGGAAAGTCTCAAAGCCTCGGCTGTGGAGCTGATTCCCGCCCTGGCAGACGCCGAAGTAGTGGGGCATTGGGCCGGTTTGCGCCCAGGCTCACCGGAAGGTATTCCCTATATCGGCCAGGTTCCCGGCTTTAAAGGGCTGTGGCTCAATTGCGGGCATTACCGCAACGGCCTGGTACTGGCGCCGGCGTCCTGTCAGTTGTTTGCAGACTTGCTGCTGGGGCATGCGCCGATCATCGATCCTGCGCCTTACTTGCCTGAAGGTCGCATCAGCGCTGTATAGACTTCGGTCCCTGCTCCAGATGCGCCTGAGTGCAATACCACTCCTGGCGCAAGCTTAGGGCGCGATCCTGTGGCAGGTGCACGCCGCAGTGGGCGCAACGCACCATCAACGCAGCGTCAGGCTCGTTGTTGCGTTGTTGCTTGGCGGCCGGGTTTTTGAATTTGCGCCAGAACCATACCGCGGCAGCAATAACGGCAATCCAGAACAGAAGACGAAGCATGATGGGCGGTTTCTCGATAAGGAATGCGCCAGTTTAGCCAAGGACGTGGCAGACGCACAGCGCAATAATACTGCCCATAAAAAAGGAGCCCCGAGGGGCTCCTTTTTTGCGTTGCATCGACAGATCAGTCGAACACACCGAAGGTCATGTAGCTGAACCACGAGCGGTCCTGGTTGTTGCCCAGAGCCTCTGGCTCTTCTTCTTCGATCACGTCGCCGTTCTCGTCGTGCGGCTTGAGCTCCGACGGAATGGCTTCCTTGGCGTCCTGGTATTGTTTGATCACGTCCTGATTGGCGCGGGTTTCGCCCGGCGGCAACGGAGGGCGCGACTCGATCAGGCCCAGGGTGTACTTGCTCAGCCACGAACGGTTGTCGGCTTCGGCAACCTGAGGCACGAACTGGCCGTCTTTCAGGCTAGGGTGATCCGGGTAGTTGAGCTTGAGGGTCTCCAGGCTGGTGTTGGCCAGGTCGTCCAGGTGCAGCCGCTGGTAAGCCTCGGTCATCACTGCCAGGCCGTCACCCACGGAAGGGGTTTCCTGGAAGTTCTCTACGACATAGCGGCCACGGTTGGCGGCAGCCACGTACGCCTGACGGGTCAGGTAGTAGTGAGCTACGTGGATTTCGTAGGACGCCAGCAGGTTGCGCAGGTAGATCATGCGCTGCTTGGCGTCCGGCGCGTAGCGGCTGTTCGGATAGCGGCTGGTCAACTGGGCGAACTCGTTGTAGGAGTCGCGGGCAGCACCTGGGTCACGCTTGGTCATGTCCAGCGGCAGGAAGCGCGCCAGCAGGCCAACGTCCTGGTCGAACGAGGTCAGGCCCTTGAGGTAGTAGGCGTAGTCCACGTTCGGGTGTTGCGGGTGCAGGCGGATGAAGCGCTCGGCGGCGGACTTGGCAGCTTCCGGCTCGGCGTTCTTGTAGTTGGCGTAGATCAGCTCAAGCTGAGCCTGGTCGGCGTAGCGCCCGAACGGATAACGCGACTCCAGTGCCTTCAGCTTCGCTGTGGCGCTGGTGTAGCTATTATTGTCCAAGTCTTTCTGTGCCAGTTGGTACAGCTCGACTTCGCTCAGGTTTTCGTCGACGACGTCCTTTGTTGACGAGCAAGCAGCAGTCATGGCGAGGATGGCGATCAGCAGCAGGTGTTTCACTTGCATGGCGGCTTGCGTCCCTATGACGGCCGCTGTCTTGGGCGGGGCCGTCCTGTTATGATGAGCGCCCCGTTGAAAGCCTCGGGGCAAAAGACGCCGTATTTAACCACAAGCGCGCAGCCGAAACCAAAGGCTGTGCCACGCCTAGTCTGAGCATGTCCGATAAAATTGAACTTCGCGCAGAGGTGCCGTCCGAATTGGGCGGCCAACGCCTCGATCAAGTCGCCGCACAATTATTCGCTGAGCACTCGCGCTCGCGCCTTTCCGCCTGGATCAAAGACGGCCGCCTGACTGTGGATGGAGCGGTTATCCGCCCGCGAGACATAGTTCATGGCGGTGCGATTCTTGAGCTGACTGCCGAGCAGGAAGCCCAGGGAGAATGGGTCGCCCAGGACATCGAGCTGGATATCGTCTATGAAGACGACGACATCCTGGTCATCAACAAACCCGCAGGCCTGGTGGTTCACCCGGCGGCCGGGCACGCTGATGGCACCTTGCTCAATGCCCTGTTGCACCATATCCCCGACATCATCAACGTGCCGCGCTGCGGGATCGTGCACCGTCTGGACAAGGACACCACCGGCCTGATGGTGGTCGCCAAGACCATTCAGGCGCAGACGCAGCTGGTTACGCAGTTGCAGAGCCGTAGCGTCAGCCGGATCTATGAGTGCATCGTGATCGGCGTGGTCGTCGCGGGTGGCAAGATCAACGCCCCCATCGGTCGCCACGGCCAGCAGCGCCAGCGCATGGCGGTAATGGAAGGCGGCAAGCAAGCCGTGAGCCACTACCGTGTGCTGGAGCGTTTCCGTTCCCACACTCACGTGCGGGTCAAGCTGGAAACCGGTCGTACTCACCAGATCCGCGTGCACATGGCCCACATCAACTTCCCGTTGGTCGGCGATCCTGCCTACGGTGGCCGCTTCCGCATTCCGCCTGCGGCCAGCCAGACCATGGTCGAATCGCTCAAGACGTTCCCGCGCCAGGCACTGCATGCACGTTTCCTGGAGCTGGATCATCCGACGAGCGGTAAGCGCATGAGTTGGGAATCGCCACTGCCGGACGATTTTGTCTGGTTGCTGTCGCTGCTCAAACAGGACCGCGAGGCGTTTGTCGGATGAGTGACTGGCTGATACCTGACTGGCCCGCGCCGGCTCGGGTAAAGGCTTGTGTCACCACCCGTGCGGGTGGCGTCAGCCTGGCGCCATTCGACAGCCTCAACCTGGGCGATCATGTCGAGGACAGCCTGGAGGCTGTCCTTGAAAACCGCCGTCGTCTCAGCGACGCCTTTGCTATTCAGCCGGCCTGGCTGCGCCAAGTCCATGGGGTGAGCGTGGTCGAGGCCGATCCTGGCCACACGGCTGAAGCTGATGGCAGTTGGACCAGCACCCCTGGCATCGCCTGTACCGCTATGACTGCCGATTGCCTGCCCGCGTTGTTCTGCAACCGTGCCGGGACTCGCGTCGCTGCGGCCCATGCCGGTTGGCGTGGGTTGGCGGCCGGTGTGTTGGAGGCTGCTTTCGAAAGCCTGGAGACTGAACCTGCCGACGTATTGGTCTGGCTGGGTCCGGCAATCGGTCCGCAAGCCTTTGAAGTCGGCCCGGAAGTGCGTGAAGCGTTCATGCAGCAACTGCCGATCACGGCCGAAGCTTTTGTGCCGAGCCATAACCCTGGCAAGTTCATGGCCGACATCTACCAACTGGCCCGCCTGCGCCTCGCCGCACGGGGTGTCACGGCTGTCTACGGTGGTGGTCTGTGCACGGTGACCGACCCGCAATTCTTTTCTTACCGGCGCAGCCCGCGCACCGGTCGATTTGCCTCCCTTATCTGGCTCGAACGCTAGACTCTCCTGACTTACGTCAACTGTCCGTGGCTTGAATCTTCCAGAATCCCCCCCATCTATAAGGGTATCTGGCAGGTTTCTTCATTCAGGAATGTTTTATAGCTCCGGCCTGCTCAAAAGGAAGGTGACTAATGCGTATTGATCGTTTAACCAGCAAATTACAGTTGGCCTTATCGGACTCCCAATCGTTGGCGGTAGGTCTCGACCACCCGGCCATCGAGCCTGCGCACTTGATGCAGGCACTCCTGGAGCAGCAAGGTGGTTCTATCAAGCCCTTGCTGATGCAGGTGGGCTTTGATGTCAGCAGCCTGCGCAAGGAATTGAGCAAAGAGCTCGACCAACTGCCAAAAATCCAAAACCCGACCGGCGACGTGAACATGTCGCAGGACTTGGCGCGTCTGCTCAACCAGGCCGACCGCCTGGCCCAGCAGAAGGGTGACCAGTTCATCTCCAGCGAACTGGTACTGCTCGCCGCCATGGACGAGAACAGCAAGCTCGGCAAATTGTTGTTGGGCCAGGGCGTGAGCAAGAAAGCCCTGGAGAACGCCATCAACAACCTGCGTGGCGGCGACGCAGTAAACGACCCTAACCACGAGGAGTCGCGCCAGGCCCTGGACAAGTACACCGTCGACCTGACCAAACGCGCCGAAGAAGGCAAGCTTGACCCGGTGATCGGCCGTGACGATGAAATTCGTCGCACTATCCAGGTCCTGCAGCGTCGCACCAAGAACAACCCGGTGTTGATCGGTGAGCCTGGCGTGGGTAAAACCGCGATTGCTGAAGGCCTGGCCCAACGCATCATCAATGGTGAAGTGCCGGACGGCCTTAAAGGCAAGCGCCTGTTGTCCCTGGATATGGGCGCGTTGATCGCCGGTGCCAAGTTCCGTGGCGAGTTCGAAGAACGCCTCAAATCCCTGCTCAATGAACTGTCGAAGCAGGACGGGCAGATCATTCTGTTCATCGACGAACTGCATACCATGGTCGGCGCCGGTAAAGGCGAGGGCTCCATGGATGCTGGCAACATGCTCAAGCCCGCCTTGGCGCGGGGCGAGTTGCATTGCGTCGGTGCAACGACGCTCAACGAGTACCGCCAATATATAGAGAAGGACGCAGCTCTTGAGCGGCGCTTCCAGAAAGTGCTGGTAGAAGAGCCTAGTGAAGAAGACACCATCGCGATCCTGCGTGGCCTGAAAGAGCGCTATGAGGTCCACCATAAGGTGGCGATTACTGATGGTGCGATCATTGCGGCGGCCAAATTGAGTCATCGCTATATCACCGACCGTCAGTTACCGGACAAGGCCATCGATTTGATCGACGAAGCGGCCAGCCGCATTCGTATGGAAATCGATTCCAAGCCGGAAGTGCTCGACCGCCTTGATCGGCGCCTGATTCAACTGAAAGTCGAATCCCAGGCCCTGAAGAAAGAAGAGGACGACGCGGCGAAGAAACGTCTGGAAAAACTCCAGGAAGAAATCGTGCGCCTGGAACGCGAGTACTCGGACCTTGAAGAAATCTGGACCTCGGAAAAAGCCGAAGTGCAGGGCTCTGCGCAGATCCAGCAAAAGATCGAGCAGTCCCGCCAGGAACTGGAAGCCGCTCGCCGCAAGGGCGACCTGAACCGCATGGCCGAGTTGCAGTACGGGGTCATCCCGGACCTGGAGCGCAGCCTGCAAATGGTCGACCAGCACGGCAAGTCTGAAAACCAGCTGCTGCGCAGCAAGGTGACCGAGGAAGAAATCGCCGAAGTCGTCTCCAAGTGGACCGGCATTCCGGTGTCGAAAATGCTCGAAGGCGAGCGCGACAAGCTGTTGAAGATGGAGCATCTGTTGCACCAGCGCGTGATCGGCCAGGAAGAGGCGGTTGTGGCAGTGTCCAACGCGGTACGACGTTCGCGCGCCGGGTTGTCCGACCCGAATCGTCCGAGCGGCTCGTTCATGTTCCTCGGCCCGACCGGCGTGGGTAAAACCGAGCTGTGCAAGGCGCTGGCCGAATTCCTCTTTGATACTGAAGAGGCCATGGTGCGGATCGATATGTCCGAGTTCATGGAGAAACACTCGGTGGCCCGTCTGATCGGCGCACCACCAGGCTATGTGGGCTACGAGGAGGGCGGTTACCTGACCGAAGCCGTGCGACGCAAGCCTTACTCGGTGATCCTGCTGGATGAGGTCGAGAAGGCGCATCCGGATGTGTTCAACATCCTGCTGCAAGTGCTGGAAGATGGTCGGTTGACGGACAGCCACGGGCGTACTGTGGACTTTCGCAACACGGTAATCGTGATGACCTCCAACCTGGGCTCGTCGCAGATCCAGGAGCTGGTAGGGGACCGTGAGGCTCAGCGCGCTGCTGTCATGGACGCGTTGACCTCGCACTTCCGCCCGGAATTCATCAACCGGGTCGACGAAGTGGTGATCTTCGAGCCCTTGGCGCGGGATCAGATTGCGGGCATTACCGAGATCCAGTTGGGGCGCCTGCGCAGTCGTCTGGCTGAGCGCGAACTGTCGCTGCAGCTGAGCCGCGAGGCGTTGGACAAGCTCATCGCGGTTGGTTACGACCCGGTGTATGGCGCACGGCCTTTGAAGCGTGCGATTCAGCGCTGGATCGAGAACCCGCTGGCGCAGTTGATCCTTTCTGGCAGTTTTATGCCGGGTACCAGCGTCGAAGCCACTGTGGAAAACGACGAAATCGTCTTCCACTGAGCCTGAACAGCAGGCTGTCTAGTCCTGAAATAGGTTTACACCTGTTTGAGTCTCAAAACGCCTGATGCACCGCATCGGGCGTTTTGTATTTCAGGGATAAGTGCGGCCGCTCCCCGTTGTAGATCAGCACCGACTCATC